>JBDHGI010000021.1:0-31535 GCA_039589955.1 Gemmatimonadota bacterium
GGCACGGCACGCTGGGAGCTGGCGAGCCACGTCGCCAGCACCAGCGTCAGCAGCATGGCGGGTCCTCGCCACTTGCTCCGGGGCGCCGTGGGTTCCCGGGGCTTCGCCTTCTCCTTTCGGGGCTTCGCCTTGGTCTTCCGGGGGGGCTTCTTCCCGGGCGGAGGCGGTGCGGGCGGGACCTTGCCCCTCTCCGGGGCTTCTCCCAGGAGCGCCGCCCTCTCCTCGGCGGTGAGCTCGGGGCCCTCGTCGTCGGGAAGGTGCTCCAGGTCCTCGTCGGTGATGCCGAGCTCCTCGTCGGAGGGAAGCTCGGGCAGATCGTAATCGCTCATGGGCTTTGCCCCGCCAAGATTCTGACCACGTCGTCGATGGCTGCACGAACCCGGGACGAGGGTAGTCCCGATCCGTTGGAGAGTACGGAGAAGACGACCTCCCGCCCGTCCTCCCCTACGAGATACCCGGAGAGTGAGTTCACGTTTGAGATGGTGCCGGTCTTCGCGAAGACCCGACCCTCGAGGCCCTCCAGGCGACGGGACAGGGTCGACCCCTCCTCGCCGGGCTCGGCCATGGCGG
This sequence comes from Gemmatimonadota bacterium, assembly GCA_039589955.1. GTDB lineage: Bacteria > Gemmatimonadota > Gemmatimonadetes > Longimicrobiales > Gaopeijiaceae > SZUA-318. Next base: position 571 of record JBDHGI010000021.1, read on the forward strand.
ACCGATAGATGGCCGCGTGAGGTCCGGAGGCCATGTGCTCGAGGATCCGGACCAGAGCCCGTGGGGTGACCAGGTTGTACGCCGACAGGCCGGAGCCGTCCCGTGGGGCGACGTCCAGGGAGTCGACGCCGACGTCCTCCACCAGGAACCGGGTCACGACCTCCGTGCCCGCGCCCCAGCTTCCCTCCTCTCCCAGCTCGGCGCCAAGGGTCCGGACGAGCTGCTCCGTCATCCAGTTCTGGCTGGGCTCGAGGATCCCGGCGATGATCTCCGACATCGGCGGCGAGGCCAGGACCGCGACGGGTGCCGCGGCCGGGCAGCGGCGGACGGCCCCCGAGCGGCAATCCGTCCCGAGGAGCGCTCCGGTCTCCCAGGCGACGGTGGCGCCGCCTTCCACCTCGATCTCATTTTCGGCCAGGACGCGAGAGAGCGTCGCCACCGCCTGGCGCACCGGGTCACGCAGGGCCACGGACACCGTGTCCACCACGCCGACCGCGATCCTGCCCTGGACCAGGAGGCGCCGGGACTCGGGGAGGTAGCTGGCCCGCGCGCGGGTCGTCGAGTCGGCGGGCCACGTCACCACCCGGGGCGTCACGTAGTCCGAATCGCCCCGGGGGCTCCACGACACGTCGGCCTCCTCGCCCGGAGACCCTCCCCCGGTGATGACCAGCACCAGCTCCCCCTGTTCCAGGGCGAACGCCCCACCGGTGGCCGCATAGGAGCTCCGCAGGTCCTCGACTTCCCACGTGGGGCCCACGGTCGTGGAATCCCATGCGGACACGTCGGCGACAAGGGCGCCCCGAACCTGATGGATGCCGGCCCGGAGCAGGCTGTCGGCCAGGGCCTCCATGGCCGCCTCACCCGAGTCCCAGTACCGCCTCGACAGCGTGGGGTCGCCGGTGCCCACCAGGACCAGGTCCCCGTCCAGGACGCCGTCCTCCACTGGGCCGGTGGCCCAGAGGGCCGTCTCAAAGCGATAGTCGGGGCCCAGGAGGTAGATCGCGGCGGCCGTGGCCAGGATCTTCTGGTTCGAGGCCGGAACGAACTTGCGGTGTGCGTTCCGGGAATAGAGCACTCGGCCTGAGCGGGCGTCGCGGGCGTACACCCCGAAGTGGACCTGGTCCATCGGCGCGGCATCCAGCACGCGGTCGATGGCGTTCCGGTCGACGCCACCGCGCCAACCTCCGGGGGCGGCGCATGCGAGGCAAATCAGGGCCCACGCCGCGCTCAGGACGACCCGGAGGCTTCCCCGGCGTGGGCTGGACATCTTCCTTATCCCCTCGAACACGTCTCTTCTCGGGTGGCGGCGGGGGCGACCCACTCCTCGGCAACGGCTAAGGAGGAGAGGCGCTCCCGCCCGGACGCACGTCGGTCGGTGGCTGCGGGGCAGCGCACCCGGCACTCGAGCGGAAGGCGAAGATGTCGGGGGGTGGGTCGAACAGCAAGCGGTTGCTCAGAACCGACGCGCTACTCCAGGGGCTCCAGCCGGACGGCCGTTCCGTAGCAGAGCATCTCCGCTGCGCCCGACTGCACCATCGAGGTCTGGAAGCGCACGCTGGTGATGGCGTCGGCACCCAGCATCTCGGCCTCCTCCACCATCCGATCGATGGCCTGCTCCCTCGCCTCCCCGAGCATCTTGGTGTATTCGCGGATCTCACCGCCGGCCATGTTGCGGAGTATGGCCAGGATGTCCTTGCCGACGTGGCGGGCCCGGATCGTGCTGCCCCTGACGAGGCCCAACGTGCCGACGACGCGCATCCCCGCGACGTCCGGCGTGGTCACGACGATCATCGATAGACATCCCTGTACGGGTCACTGAGCCACTCACGATACCGCTCCCAGATCACACTGGTCAGGAGCAGCAAGATGCCGATGACGATGGCGCTGACGGCGAGCTTCTCCCACGGATCCACCGGAGATACGGTGAACACATAGGCCCCGTAGGCGGACCACACCGCCACGCCTGCGACCAGGAGGATCCACCCTATGGGGCGCGTCAGGCTCTGATTCACGTTGTCCCAGACCGAATGGTGGTAGGTGCCTGGATGGAAGCTGAGGTCCTGGAAGCCGTTCTTGATCCCTCGGTAGAGGGCGACCTCACGGCTCAGCTCCGAGGAACCGGAGATGGCGGCTTCCAAGCGCGCATGCTCGTCGGGCGACAGCTCGCCGTCGATGAAGCGCATCAGGTCGTCGTGGGTGATTCGATCCTGCACGGCTCTTCGCTCCTAGGGAAACTCCGCGCCCATCTCGTGGAGCGCGTCCTTCAAGGCTCTGCGGGCATGGAAGAGCCGGCTGGCCACCGTGCCCTCCGGGATCTCGAGGATCTTGGCGATCTCGTTGTATCGGAACCCCTGGAGCTCCTTGAGGACGAGGATCTCCCGATGCTCCTCTCCGATGCGCTCCAGAGCGCTCCAGAGGAGCTCACGGGCGGCCGAGCGTTGCCGGGCCCGCTCGGGGCCCCGCTCGGCATCAGCGGGCCGTAGCTCGAGTCTCTCGTCCAGAACTTCCATTTTGAACCTCGCCTGACGGCTTCGCAGCATGTCCCGACAGTGGTTCCGCAGGATCTGGAAGAACCACGGTCCGAACGGCCGTCGCAGATCGAAGCGGTGCAGGGAGCTGAAAGTCTTCACGAACGCTTCCTGGAGGGCGTCCCGTGCATCCTCCAGGTTCCCCAGCATGGCGACCGCGAGCCGCATCCCGGAGGGCTCGTACGCTCGCACCAGCGGTTCGTAGAACCGGGCGTCACCTGCCTTGCACTTCCGAATCAGCTCCCGCTCTACCTCTGGCTGCAACGCGGCTCCTTCTTGTGAACCAGGTTACGAGAGACCCCCGCAATTTCTTCACCGTGGGGCCCGATGTCCACGATCGCCGTTGCATCCCTCGGCGAGGCGGATATATTCTATTGTAGAATATATGACGGCCCCGCGGTGGGCCATTTCCTTCGTAGGTTTATATTCATTTGTAGAGTATAGGTGGTGGCCGTGGCGACGTTCCTGGCGGAGTTCGAGCTGTACGTGATGCTGGCCGTGGCGCGGCTGGGCGGGGAGGCGTACGGGGTCTCCATCCGTCGCGAGATCGAAGGCCGAACCGGCCGCCCCGTGTCGGTGGGTGCGCTGTACGCGACCCTGGCCCGGCTGGGAGACAAGGGCCTCATGGAGTTCGAGGTCTCGGAGCCACGTCCGGTTCCCGGTGGGAGGGCGCGGAAGTACTGCCGCCTCACGGCCGAGGGGCGGGCGGCGCTCGAGCACTCGACCGCCATGCTCTCGCGAATGATGGATGGGGTGGATCTGGCCGAGGAGCGGGGATGACCGGGAAGGGAAGGGATGGCGGGGGCATGGGCCCGCGGCGCTCCCGCGCGCCGCGGGGGTTCAGGTGGCTGTTGGCGCGGGTCTGCCCCGAGGAAGACCGGCGTTTCGTGCTCGCCGACCTGGAGCAGGAGCTCGAGGAGCGCACCGCCTCCCAGGGGCCTGCCGCCGCCCGGCGATGGTACCGCGGCCAGGTGCTCAGGTCCATCGCGCCCTGCATCACGCGGAGGCTGAGGGCGGTGAAGGCGGTGGCGGGTTCCGGGGCTCTGGGCGGCCTGGGTGCCGACGTCCGCTACGCGTCGCGGAGGCTGATGGCCACCCCCCTCCAGGGCCTGGTGACGGTCCTGTCCCTTGGGATCGGCATCGGCGTGACCACGTCCGTATTCGCCGTGGGAAACGCCTTCCTCCTTCAGCCGCCCGGAGGCCTGGAGGATACCGAAGACCTCGTGGCCCTTTACACCTCGGACGAGGGCGGAGACCTCTACCAACCCACCTCGTTCCCGGACTACCAGGATGTCGTGGCGGAGGCCCCGGGCTTCACGGGTCTCGCGGCTCTCCGGCCCGGCGTGGCGCGCTGGACCGACGGGGACGGCGGGGAGCGCCTCATCGTGGAGATCGTCACGGGTGACTACTTCGATGTCCTGGGCGTACGATTGCCGCTGGGTAGGGGCTTTCTTCCCGAGGAGACCCGGCCGGGCCAGGCCGAGCAGGTGGTCGTGCTGGCCCACGAGTTCTGGAGGGACAGGCTCGCCGCGGACCCCGGGGTGCTGGGGAGAACCGTGCGCCTCAACGGGCGGGACTTCACGGCGGTCGGAGTGGCGCCCGAAGGGCTCATCGGGCGGTTTCTCCGGCTGAAAGTGGATGCCTGGGTGCCCGTCGGCCTGCCTGGCGGATTCTACCACTCCACTCCCCAGGAGCTCGGCGACCGACGGGATCGGGAGTACAGTGTCTACGGGCGGCTGGCTCCCGGGATCTCCCTGGCTCAGGCCCAGGCCCAGGTGGCCGTGGTGGCCGACCGATTGCGGGCCGAGCATCCGGACGCCTGGGTCGGCCACGGCGGGGAGAGCAGGGTCTTCACGCTTCTGCCCGAGGAAGAGTCGAGGATCCCGCCCTCGGCTCGGGCCGCCCTCGCGGGGCTCGTCGGGTTCCTGCTGGCGGGGGCGCTCGGGATCCTGCTCATCGCGTGCACCAATGTGGCGGGACTCTTCCTGGCGCGGGCGGCCCGCCGCGGTCGTGAGGTGGCCGTACGCCTCTCCCTGGGTGCGAGCCGCGGGCGCCTCGTGCGTCTGCTACTCGTGGAGGCCTCCCTGGTGGCGCTGGTGGGGGGGTTGCTGGGCGTGTGGCTCGCCAGCCGGTCGGCGGGCTTCCTCGGCTCGATCCCCTTCCCCCTGGACGTGCCCCTCTCCTTCGCCGTGGGGGTGGATGCCCGGGTGCTGGTCTTCGCGCTCGGCGCCTCCGTGCTGGCCTGCCTGACGTTCGGGCTCGTCCCGGCGCTGCAGGCTACGAGGCCGGATCTGGTCCGCGCCCTCCGCGACGAAGGTGGATGGGGACGACGGAGGCGCATGAGCCTCCGGGCGACGCTGGTGGTCCTCCAGGTGGCCGCGTCGGTGACCCTGCTCGTTGGCGCTGGCCTCGCGCTGCGGACGGCGAGCACCGTCAGCCGTTTCCCACGCATCCTGGATTCCTCCGACATCGCGCTCGTGTCCCATACCGTGCGCGACGAGGGCCTCGGCGAGGAAGAGATCCGATTGCGGGTCTTGGAGCTCGCCGACCGGGTGGCCGCCGATCCCGAGGTGGCGGCGGTGAGCGTGGCGTCGGTTCCGGAGCTGTCGCTCTGGGTGGGCGGGGCCCGGGCCAGAGTGGAGGTGGAGGGCTACACGGCGGCACCGGAGGAGGACATGGTGATGGGCTACAACGCCGTCACCCCGGAGTACTTCGAGATGGTCGGGCTGCGGCCGCTCAGTGGTCGCTCCTTCGGTAGCGGCGACGGGCCGGGATCACCGCACGTGGCGATCGTCAACGAGACCTTCGCGTCACGACACTGGCCCCGGGGCTCCGCCCTGGGTGGACGGTTCACGGTGGTGGAACGGCGCACCTTCGATTCGCCTTATCCGTCGGAGCCCACCACGTTCGAGGTCGTGGGAGTCCTGCCCGACGTGCGGGCGACCCCCGACCAGAGGGCCGAGCCCTTCTTCTGGACGTCGTACCTCCAGGACGTCACACCCCTTGCCGTGATCCACGCCCAGGCCCGATTCGACGCGGCGGACGTCGTGCCGGTCCTCCGCCGAGAGGTGGTCGCCAACGACGACGATCTCCAGCTGGTCTCCCCCCAGACGTACGACGACCTCCTGGCGTTCACGCTTCTTCCCGTGCGTCTCGCCTCCCTGGCCTTCGCCTACGCAGGCCTGTTCGCTCTTCTCCTCGCGGTCATGGGGATCTACGGGATCGTGTCCTTCGCGGTGAGCCAGCGCTCGCGGGAGATGGCGATCCGCCAGGCCATCGGAGCCGCCAGAGGACACGTCTTCCGCGCGGTGCTGGCGGACGGGATGCGCCTCACGGGGTTGGGTTTGGCTCTGGGTCTGGCCGTTGCCCTCGCAGGCGCCTATCTGGCGAGAAGCACCCTCATGGGTGTCAGCCCCCTGGACCCCGCGGCGGTCCTGGGTGGGGCCGGGGTGATCCTCACGGCGGCCTTCGTGGCCACGTGGGTCCCCGCCCGACGGGTGACCCGGGCGGATCCCATGGGGTTCCTCCGGAAGGAGTGACGACGACCGTTCAGCCCGATACGATCTCGCCGAGCGCCTCCACCAGGAGGTCCACCTCGTCCTCGGTGTTGTAGTAGTGGGGAGAGATGCGCAGGGCGCCCTCCACCCCCTTCGCATCGTAGTCCAGCACGGCGTCGAGGCGGGTCTGCGACGACGTATTCACCCCTCGCTCGCGTAGCGCGGCGACGAGGTCCGACGGACGGTGTCCCTCGACCGAGGCCGTCACGATGGCGGCCAGCTCCGGCCCCCGGTCCAGCACCTGCACCGCGTCCAAGGCGCGGAGGCGGACGCGGACATCCGCGGCCAGAGCCCGGGAGCGGCGACGGATGGCCTCAAGGCCCAGGGCCGAAGCGTACCGGGCGGCGGCTCCGGTGGCGAGGACCAAGGCCCACGCGAACTCCCAGGTCTCGAAGCGCCTGGCGTCCGGCGCGGCCTGATAGAGGCTCTCCTCGATCCAGTCGGCACCCCGGAGGTCGGGGAAGAGCGGCTCCATGCCGGAGTCGAGGACGCGGTCGGACACCCACAGGAAGCCCGCTCCTCTCGGCCCCCTGAGGAACTTCCGTGCCGTGGCGGAGAGGAAGTCGCAGTGGAGGGCCTCGGGGTGCACGGGCATCTGTCCCACAGACTGGCAGGCGTCCACCAGGTACAGGACGTCCCGGGCGCGACACATGGCTCCGATGGCGGCGACGTCCTGGATCAGGCCGGAGTTGGTGGGCACGTGCGTCACCGCCACCAACCGGGGCCGGCGCCGATGGATGAGTGCCTCCACGGCGGGCAGGTCCACTCCGCCCTCGGGGGCGTCAGGGGCGCGCACGACCTCGACTCCGCATCGCCGGGCCAGGGAGAGGTACTGGATCTGGTTCGACACGTAGTCGTTGCGTGTCGTGAGGAGCACGTCGCCGGACCTCCACGGGACCGACGACAGGGCCTGGACGAACGACGCCGTGGCGTGCTCCGTGAAGGCCACGTTGTGGGGCGCGGTGTCGAGAAGCTCGGCCACGCTCCCGTACGCGGCCGCGATGTCGTCGGCCGCCTCCGCTGCGGCCTCGTAGCCCCCGATGCGGGCTTCGAGGTCGAGATGCCTCCGAGCGGCCGCGATGACCGGCCCGGGCATGAGGGCGGCGCCGGCGTTGTTCAGGTGAGCCCGCTCCGCGCACCCTGGAGTGTCCTTGCGCAGGCGCTCGAGCTCCATGGACGACGGACTCCGCCTCGACCGCGGCGCTACGTGCGAGACGCCACGTCCAGGGCCCACCGGATCGCTGCCAGCGCGACGAGGGTGGCCCCTTCCATGCGGGAGACCCGCCAACCGGAGCGCATCATCAGGAAGACCACGATTACCATCCCCGTGAGGGCGAGCAGCGAGGCGCGGGCGGCGGGATCGAGGGACATGGGGTGCAGCATTCCGGCCAGGCCCAGGACGCCGAGGACGTTGAAGATATCGCTGCCGATCACGTTGCCCGCGCTGATGGCGGTATGGCCTCGCACCACGCCGGCCAGCGTCGTGGCCATCTCCGGGACCGAGGTCCCCGCCGCGACGACGGTAACGGCGATGGCCCACTCGCTGACACCGAAGCTCCGCGCCAGCTCCGACGCGGACACGATGAGGAAGTGGGACGCGATGCCTACCAGCATGAGGCCGAGCAGGAGCAGGCTGCCGGCCTTCCAGTAGAAGACCGTGGGGCTCACGCCCTCATCCCGGTGCTCCGAAGGCTGGGGGGCTCCGTTCCTGCGCTCGACCCAGATGATACGAAGGTAGGCCAGGAGGAGGAGGAAGAGAATCGCTCCGTCGCCGGCGCCGAGGTGGAGGTCGAGACCCACGAGCACGTAGAGCACGAGGGTGGCGCCCACCAGCACCAGCGCGTCGCGCCAGACGATGAGCACTCCCGTGGGAATCGCCCTCACCAGCGCGGCACCTCCGAGGATGAAGCCCAGATTGAAGATGTTGGACCCCACGATGTTCCCCACCGAGATGGAGGCCCGGTTCTCGAAGGCCGCGACGAGGGTGACCCCGAACTCGGGAGCCGAGGTCCCCAGAGCCACGATGGTGAGTCCGATGACGAGCTCGGAGACCCCCGCGTGCTGGGCGATGGACGCTGCCGAATCCACGACGTACTTGGCGCCGACGGCGATGGCGAAGAACGTCGCCACAACGACCAGTCCGTTTGCCCATACTGGAAAGGACGCCATGGTGAAGAGGCAGTGGGGAACGGTGGGACGGGTCCACCAAGCTAATCCCAGCCGGACGCTCGGGTCCACGCTTCTCGTGGAGGAGCGAGCGAGGGGCCCCACGCACCGAAGTGGGTGGAGCCCCTGTCAGCCCGGGTGGGTCGTGCGGATTCAGCCGCCCTGCTGCGTGATGGCGCGCTCGCGCTTCTGCTGGCGAACCATCTCCTTCACGTCCTCGAGAAGCTGCCTGGCGTCGTAGACGATTCCGTCCTTGATGGTGTACTTGATGCCGCCGACGCGCTCGACCTCCCCGGTCTCGTCGTTGAGCTTCACGGCGCCGGTTCCGTAGAGAACCTTGAGGTTCGCCAGCGGGTTCTCCTCCACGACGATCATGTCGGCTTTCATCCCGGCCTCCAGGACGCCGAACTGGAGGTCGTCCTCCAGTCCCTTCGGCTTGTGGAGTTGGAGTGCGCCGTGGTAGGTGGCCGCCCGGACGACCTCGAGGGGGTTGAAACCGGCCTCGCGCAGCAGCTCGAGCTCACGGACATAGTCGAATCCGTAGAGCTTGTAGATGAACCCCGAGTCCGATCCGGTGGTGACGATGCCGCCGGCGTTCTTGTAGTCGCTCAGGAACTGCATCCACTTCTCGTAGAACCTGCCCCAGTGGTACTCGTCCTCGGAGGTCCAGTAGAACCAGTACGAGCCGTGCGCCTCGCGGCTCGGCTGGTAGAAGTCCCATTGGCTCGGGAGCGTGAACTCGTCGTGCCACTCCGCCTCACGGGCGCGCATGACGTCACGGCTCGCCTCGTAGATGGTCATGGTCGGGTCGATCCCGAAGTCCAGCTCCAGGAACTCCTCGATGAGGGCATTCCACCTCTCTGAGCCACGCTCGGCCGACTGGTACCAGAGCCGACCCACCTGCCCGAACCGGTGCTGCTCGTTGCTGTAGTTGTAGTCCAGCGGGAAGTCCTGGATCGTCCGGTCCTCGAAGAGGGCCTCGAACAGCCCGTAGTAGTGGGTCATCATGTCGAGGCCCAGGCGGGCGGCGTCCAGCGCGTCCATGCGCGCCACTCCGGTCTGGGCCAGGTGGGCCACCGTCCCCAGGCCATGCCGGTGCGCTTCGTCGATAAGGGCTTCCATGATGGCGGGCGGGTACGAGGTCAGCTTGAGGCCGTCGATCCTCGCCCCCTCCACGTCAACGCCGGCGGCCCACCGGACCCATTCGCGGGCCTTCTCGGGGCTGTCCACCGGGCCCTCTTCCCACGCCTCGCCGGGTCGGGCATAGGTGAACATCCGCGGGGCCACGATCTCGTTCCGGTCGGCCTTCGCCTTCTCTCCGAGTGCCCACATCATGGGGCCGTGGCCCACGCCCCGCGACGTGGTGATGCCGTTGCCCATCCAGAGCTTGTAGACGTACTCGGCCTGGGGCGCTTTGCCGGCCCCGCCGGTGTGGGCGTGCATGTCCACGAGGCCCGGGAGCACATACATCCCCGAGACGTCGATCTCCCTGGTGGCATCGCCCGGGCGCCGTCTGTCGTTGATGGCCACGCCGGGGTAGCCCACGGATCGGATCTCCCTGATCCGATCGCCTTCGATCACGATGTCCACGGGCCCCAGGGGCGGACTCCCGGCTCCGTCGATGTACGTGGCGCCCCGGAGGATGAGACGCTCGTGAGGACCATCACCTTCGTCGGCGCGTCGAGGACTGGTCACCTCCATGCCGCGTGAGGCCTGCACCGCCAGCGTGTTGGTGTCGGCCGAGGTCTGGGCCGCACCGGCGTCGGCGGACGCCAGGACGACGGCCAGGGCCGCAGCCGTTCGAAGGAGCGAGGAGTACGTCGTCATGCCATGCCTCCAGAGTTCATTCCGGGCCTCCGCCTTCGTGTGCTGAGGTGGAGGAGAAGGCGTTATTATTGGATCTTCCTTCGCCTCGCGCCACGGATGAGCACGCCGCGGCGGCACCGCCGACCCTCCGAACCCCCCAGAGGCCTCTTGAGTTTCGAGCTCGACCTGGAAGGCGACATCGAATCGCTGAGCCGCGACGAAGCCCGGCGCCTGGCCGACGACCTGAGGTCCGAGCTGCATCGGCACGCGCACCTCTACTTCGTGGAGGCCCGTCCCGCCGTCTCCGACGAGGAATACGACCGACTCTACCGGAAGCTGCAAGCCCTGGAGCGAGCCTTCCCCGAGTTCGTCACGTCCGACTCACCGACGCGGCGGGTCGGTGTGGAGCCCCAGGATAGGTTCGAGACCGTCGCCCACGCGGCGCCCATGCTCTCCCTCGACTCCACCCAGGACCCCGCCGAGGTCCAGCGGTTCGACGACCGCATTCGCAAGGCACTGGGGGACGCCGAGCCCGTCTATCTCCTGGAGCCCAAGCTCGACGGGGCCTCCATCGAGCTCGTGTACGAGTCGGGAGTCTTCACCCGGGCCGTGACCCGGGGGAACGGGCGCGAGGGAGAGAACGTCACCGAGAACCTCCGAACGGTTCCCACCGTGCCGCTCCGGCTCAGAACACAGGAGCGGGACGCCCCGGGCTTCCTCGCCCTCCGGGGCGAGGTGATCATGTACATCTCCGACTTCGAGGCCTTCAACGAGGGACTCGTGGCAAGCGGGCAGGAGCCCTATGCCTCGCCCCGGAACTCGGCGGCGGGCTCCATCCGCCAGCTGGACCCCCGCGTCACCGCCGGCCGCAAGCTGGACGTCCTGGTCTACGACATCCTCCGCGTGGAGGGCATGCCCTTCGCCACGGACGCCGAGGGCGTCGAGGCCATCCGGCAGTGGGGATTCAAGGTGCCCGAGAGGATCCGGGTCGCGGGCGCGGTCGAGGAGATCCTCTCCTACCACGGGGCATTCGAGGCCGACCGTGACCATCTCGACTACGAGATCGACGGGGTCGTCATCAAGCTCGACGACCTCGAGTCCAGGGAAGCGCTCGGCGTGACGTCCCACCATCCCCGCTGGGCCCTGGCCTTCAAGTTCGAGCCCCGCAATGAGGTCACACGCATCGAGAAGATCGGCGTGCAGGTGGGCCGCACCGGCGTGCTGACCCCCGTGGCGTTCCTACGGCCGGTGCTCGTGGGTGGGGTGACCATCTCGCGGGCATCTCTGCACAATCGGGAGGAGCTTCGCCGCAAGGACATCAGGGAGGGAGACACCGTCCGGATCCAGCGGGCCGGGGACGTGATCCCACAGGTCGTGGAGGTGGTGGAGCACGAAGAGGAGCGTGCCCCTCCCTTCCGGATGCCGACCCGGTGTCCCGCGTGCGGGGCCGAGGTGTTCGAGGATGGACCGCGCACCATCTGCCCCGACAGGTTCGGCTGTCCAGCCCAGCTCAAGGGCAGGATCCTGCACTTCGGAGCCCGTGACGCCCTCGACGTCGAGGGTCTCGGCGAGGAGACGGCGAACCTCCTCGTGGACCGGGGGCTGGTCCGGGGGCTGGCCGACCTGTTCGACCTCACTCCCGAGGACCTGATGGAGCTGGACGGCTTCGCCGAGAAGTCCGCCACGAATCTGGTGGAGGCCATCCAGGCCCGGCGGGCCCCGGAGCTGCGGCGCTTTCTTCTGGCCCTGGGCATTCCGGAGGTGGGTGTGACCGTCGCCCGGGACCTGGCCCTTCACTTCCGTGAGTTCGACGCCATCCGGCAGGCGACGAGGGAGGAGCTCGAAGCCGTGGCGGGCATCGGGCCCCGCATGAGCGAGGCCATCACCGGGTTCTTCGCCGACCCGAGGAACGAGGCGGTCATCGACGCGATCCTGTCCAGGGGCGTGGAGCCCGAGTCTCCGGAGGGCCCGGCAGCGGAATCGCCTCTCGCCGGCAAGAGGTTCGTGTTCACCGGCGGCTTGGAGCGTCGCTCGAGACCGGACGCCCGGAAGCTGGTGGAGGCCGCCGGCGGCAAGGTGGCGGGCTCGGTATCCGGCGCGACCGACTACGTCGTCGCCGGCGCGGATGCCGGCTCGAAGCTCGCCAGGGCCCGGGAGCTCGGCCTGACGGTCCTCACCGAGGAGGAGTTCGAGGATCTTCTGGCCCAGGCGGGTGTGGAGCCGGGCGGCTGATGGAGAACCTGGACGTCGCCCGGGTTCTTGAAGAGCTGGCGGATCTCCTGGAGATCCAGGGAGCCAATCCCTTCCGGATCCGCGCGTACCGCAACGCCGTGCGAACGGTGGAGGGGCTGACCCGGCCCCTCCGCCTGATGGTGGAGGAAGGCGAGGATCTGACGGCGCTGCCGGCCATCGGCAAGGACATCGCCGGACACATCTCCGAGCTTCTGGAGACGGGGCGTATCGGTCGTCTCGAGGAGGTGGCCGCCCAGCTCCCGCGGTCTCTGGTGGAGCTGATGCGCCTGGAGGGCGTCGGACCCAAGAAGGCCCGCCGGCTCTTCGAGGAGCTCGACGTCCGGACCGTGGAGGGTCTGGCCGAGGCTCTGGACCGGGGGCAGGTGGAGGGGCTGTCGGGATTCGGGAAGAAGAGCGCCGAGAAGATCGTCCGGGCCATCGAAGACCACCGGAAGCACGGGGGTCAGTTCCTCATCGACGAGGCGGAGAAGCTCATCGCCGGAGTGCTGGACCACGTGCGCGCGGCTCCAGGGGTGGAGCGGGTGGAGGTGGCCGGCAGCCTGCGACGGCGCAAGGAGACGATCGGCGACATCGACCTCCTCGCCCTGTGCGAGGGGGACGGGAGCCCCGTGGTCGGTCACTTCGCCCGGTACCCGGGCGCGGAGCGGGTCGAGGTGTCGGGCAGCACGAAGGGGAACATCGTGCTGCCCTCGGGGCTCTCGGTCGACCTGCGGGTCATCCCGCGCTGCTCCTTCGGTGCTGCGCTGCAGTACTTCACGGGCTCCAAGGAGCACAACGTCGCCGTGCGGACACGGGCGGTTAGGCAGGGGCTGCGCGTGAACGAGTGGGGTGTCTTCCGTGTTCCCGAAGGCGTGGACCCGGAGACCCTCGGGAAGGACGAGGGCGAGTACGTGGCCGGATCGGAGGAGAGGGAAGTCTACGATGCCATGGGCCTCGCCTGGATTCCGCCGGAGCTCAGGGAGAACCGGGGCGAGGTGCTGGCAGCCGAGCAGGGACGCCTGCCACGGCCCATCACCGTCGAGGACATCCGGGGCGACCTCCAGATGCACTCCACGTGGAGTGACGGCAAGGCCACCGTGGAGGAAATGGCCAGGGCCTGTCTGGAACAGGGCTACGAGTACATGGCGGTCACCGACCACACCCAGGCGATGGCCATGGTGCAGGGGCTCACTCCCGAGCGGGCCCGGGAGCAGTGGTCGGAGATCGAGGACGTGCGGGAGCGGGTGAAGGGCATCGAGATCTTCAGGAGCGCCGAGGTCGAAATCCTCAAGGACGGGAGCCTGGACCTCCCGGACGAGACCCTGGCGGAACTGGACGTGGTCGTCGTATCTGTGCACACCTTCATGGATCTGGACAGAGTGGCGATGACCGACCGAGTGATCAGAGCGTTGCGGCATCCGAGCGTGGACATATTGGCCCACCCGACGGGTAGGCTCCTGAATCGCCGGGAGCCCTTCGAGATGGAGGTGGAGGCGGTGCTGGAGGCGGCTGCGGATCTCGGAGTGGCGGTGGAGCTGAACGCCAACCCGAATCGGCTCGATCTGAGCGACACGCACGTGGGACGCGCCAGGCAGCTCGGCGTGAAGGTCGTCATCTCCACGGACGCCCATTCCCCCAGGGGGCTGGAGAACATGCGCTTCGGCGTGGACCAGGCGCGGCGGGGCTGGCTCGGGCCCGACGACGTGCTCAACTGCCTCTCCCTGGACGGCTTCCGGGACTGGCTGGGACGGCGGCAACGTTGAGGTCGGTCGCCCCGTGACCTCCATCGTCCTGGATGTCCTGCTGCTGGTTGCGGGCATCGGGATCCTCTATTTCGGCGCCGACTGGCTCGTCCGGGGCGCCGCCCGGCTGGCAGGGTCCCTGGGCGTCAGTCCCATGGTCGTGGGGCTCACCGTGGTGTCCTTCGGGACGTCCGCGCCCGAGCTGGTGGTGTGCACCGTGGCGGCGCTCGGCGGGAATCCGGACCTGGCCGTCGGCAACGTGCTGGGCTCCAACCTCGCCAACATCGGTCTGATCCTCGGCGTCACGGCCCTGGTGCGGCCCCTGGCCGTGGCCGCCCGGGTGGTCTGGCGCGAGGTCCCTCTGATGCTCCTCGTCACGGTGGCCGTCTATCCCCTGGCGTGGGATCGGGTGATCTCACAACCGGAGGGGCTCCTCCTCATCCTGTGCCTGATCGCCTACCTGGTCTTCGTGTTCCAGTCGGTCGAAGACGAGGCTCCCGAGATCATCGGCGAGTACGAGGAGTACATGAAGGCGTCTTCTGTCTCCGCCAACGGGCGGCTCTGGAGGGACTTCGGCCTCATCGTGCTGGGCTGTTCAGGACTGGTGGTCGGCGGTTACGCCATTGTGGAAAGCGCCGTGTCAGTGGCGAGCGCGCTGGGTGTCTCCCAGGTGACCATCGGCTTCACGGTGGTGGCCGTCGGAACCTCCCTCCCGGAGCTGGCCACGGCGGTGGTGGCCGCCATGCGCGACGAGGCGGACATCGCGGTGGGCAACGTCATCGGCTCGAACATCTTCAACATCGCAGCCATCCTCGGCGTGTCTGCCCTGGTGGGGCCCCTCCCCGTGAGCGAGAGCTTGCTGGTCCGCGAGCTTCCCGCTGTGGTCATCATGTCGCTGCTGGTCTTTCCCATGCTGCGGACGCGTTGGAGCATCGACCGCTGGGAGGGCGCGCTGCTGCTCGGGGGATACGTCGCCCTGGGGACATGGCTCCTGTAGGCAGCCGGCGCGCCGCTGCCCTGCCGAGGGCGGTGTCTCGTTCAGACCGCGGCCAGCGCCTGCTCGATGTCGGCAATGATGTCCTCCGGGTGCTCCACACCGACGCTGATGCGGATCAGTGACGGCGTGATCCCCATTCCGAGCTGGTCCTCCGGGGTAACGTCCGAATGGGTCATGGCTCCGGGGTGCTCCGCCAGGGACTCGGTGCCTCCGAGACTCACGGCCAGCTTGATGAGCTCCAGGTGGTTGAGGAAGCGGAAAGCCTCGGCCTCGCCGCCCCGGACCTCGAACGAGATCATCCCGCCCGCGCCGAGGCACTGCTTCCGATAGATATCGAACTGTGGATCCCCTTCCTCGAGGTGGCCGAGGTAGTGCACCCGCTCCACCTTCGGGTGCGCGGCAAGGAAGTTGGCGACGTACTGGGCGCTCTTCATCTGGGCCGTCATGCGGAGCTTGAGGGTCTCCAGGCTCCTCAGCAGGAGCCAGCTCGTCCACGGCCCGGCCATCGTGCCGAAGATGGTGCGCGTGACCTTCACCTGATCGATGAGCTCCCCTGCGCCGAGGCAAGCCCCGGCGATGAGATCCGAGTGCCCCCCCACGTACTTGGTCAGGGAGTACAGGACCAGGTCCGCTCCGCTCTTCAGGGGGTGCTGGTAGATGGGGCCCAGGAAGGTGTTGTCCACCGCGACGATGACCTTGCGATCACCGGCCTCGCACTCCCGGGCCACCTGTACGCATCCCTCGATGTCCATGAGGGCGTTGGTGGGGTTGGCGGGAGTCTCTATGAAGATCATGCGCAGGCGGCTCTGCCGGTCTCCCTCGGTGAGGACCCGGCGCAGACCGTCGAGACCCTCGAGGGCGGGGAAGCACGCCGTCTCGACGCCGAACTGGGGCAGCACCTCGTGGAGCAGGTATTCGGTGCCTCCGTAGATGGGCTCGGCGAAGACCACCAGGTCACCCGGCGTGACGAAGGTGAAGATAGAGGTGGAGATGGCGGCCATACCGCTCTGGAACACGGCGGCCGAGTCTGCCCCGTCCCACACCGTCAGACGATCCTCCAGGATCTCCAGCCCGGGATTGTTCAGTCGGGAGTAGATGAGGCCCGGCGTCTCCGAGGGGGCCTTCTCCCGGAGGCCGTAAGCGACCTCGAAGAAGGCCTTCCCCGCCTCGGCGGACTCGAAGACGAAGGTGGACGTCTGGAAGATCGGTGGCTTGGCGGCACCTTCGGACCACTCGGGTCGGTACCCGAAGCTCATCATCAGGCTCTCGGGGCGCACGTCGTGGTCGCCGATGTGCTTCTTCTTCTCCTTGTCCCACATGAGGACCGCTCCTGTAGCCGGGCGCGTGGGGGGGACGTGACGCCGGCCGCGACGGCTGAGGCGACCGGGGCTGACTTTGTGCGGGACGGCGGGAGTGCCTAAAGCTAGCACGGCGCGGGAAACGGGCCACCGCCGCCGTGCGCGCACCTGCTGGCTGTTCGAGTGGTTGCCCCGGGCGCGATGAGGAGGGACGTTGTGGTGATCCCCTTGCCGGAGGCCGCCATGGGTCACAGCGCTCGCGGAGTTCTCGAGGCCATCTCCCGCTGGGAGCAGAAGGCCCTGATCCAAGACGATCTTGCCGCCACGTTGCGAAAGGAAGTGGACGAGACGTCGGCGGAGGGCACGGCCCGGTTGGCCCAGTACGTGCTCGCGGCAACGGCGGCAGTCGTGCTGCTCATCGCCGCGGGGGTGTTCGTCGACTGGGCCTGGCCCAGGATGGATGACCGGGCGCGCACGGTGTTTCTGGTCGCCGTGGGGATCGGCGTTCACCTCTGGGGTGCCCGCATAGAGGCCGCCCGTCGGTGGCTGCCCGCGGCGCTGCTCATGCAGGTGTCGGGTCTGGGGGTCCTTGCTTTCGCCATCATCTACTCCGAGCGAGCGTGGGCCGACGGCACCGCGGGCGCGATAATCCTCGGCGTCCTCGGCCTGCTGGCGCCGGTGGTGCTGGCTCCCCGCACGTTGAGGGGGAGCACCCTCATGCCTGCCGTGCACCTGTGCTTCGCCCTGGAGTTCCTGGCCCTGTTTCTGGATCGGGCCACGCCGGTTTCCGGCAACGACATCATCTGGATCATCGACGGGGTCCTGGTGGCGGCCATCGTCCTCCTCGTCGCCTTGATGCGGCGTGACCAGGAGGGGAAGCTCCATCCCTGGGCCCTCAACGCCTTCGCCGCGGCCCTCTACGCGGGCTTCGTCCTCGTCGTGCTCACGGGCGACCAGCCCCTCGACCTGCAGGAGGACGTGGCGTACGCCCTCGACGTGTGGCTCCTTCTGGTGGTGGGGGTCACGCTGTGGGGCATCCACCGGGCACCGTCCGGACTGCGCCGGGATTGGTTCGAGGATCAGCTCGCCCTGGCCATGCTGGCCTGGATTCCGCTGGCGTTCTTCACGGCCCTCGAGGCCATGGAGAGCGGCCCGGAGGTCCCGTTGGCCCTCATCGGGGTGCCGGCCGTGGCGGGGTTCGCCTACGCCGACCGGTACCGCGTCCGGGGGGTGCTGGCCACCAGCGCCCTCTCATTCGTGGTGGCCGTGTGGTACTGGGGCGTGGAACGGGCCGGAGCGCTCGGGGCGGTAATCGCCCTGGGGGTGACCGCGGGGCTCCTGTTCTGGCTGTCCGGGAGGATCGGACGCGGCTCTGACCGTGGGAACCGGGTGCCCGGGGTAGGCGGCTCCGCGTCACCGGAGTAGCTTACCGGTCCCTTCTCGCAGGGGCCCGAAGGTCTCGGGGCCGTCGGGCCCGACCCCAACAGGCAGGAGCCCTCGCAGATGCTTCCCATCGATCTCACCGGAAAGCGGGCGTTCGTGGCCGGCGTGGCCGACGACCAGGGATATGGATGGGCCATCGTGCGCGCCCTGGCCCAGGCCGGGGCGTCCATCTGTGTGGGAACCTGGCCGCCCACGATGAGGATCTTCACGAAGAGCCTGGCGCGGGGGAAGCTCGACCGCTCCCTCCTGTCCGGAGGCGAGGTCGAGTTCGAGCGGATCTACCCGTTTGACGCGCTCTTCGACACCGATGAGGACGTCCCCGAGGAGGTTGCCCGGGATCGACGCTACGCCGAGCTGTCCGGCTACTCCATTCAGGGGGCGGCCGACAAGATGGAGGAGGAGTTCGGAGAGAAGTGCGTCGACGTGCTGGTGCACTCCCTCGCCAACGGTCCCGAGGTGAAGAATAGCCTCCTCGAGACGTCACGCGCGGGCTATCTGACGGCCGTGAGCGCCAGCGCGTATTCCCTCGTGAGCATGGTCCAACGCTTCGGACCCCTCATGAACCCGGGGGGAGGGGTGGTGTCCCTCAGCTACCTGGCGGCGGAGCGGGCTGTCCCCGGCTACGGGGGCGGCATGAGCTCGGCCAAGGCGGCCCTCGAGGCCGACACCCGCCAGCTGGCCTACCACGCGGGGCGGGAGTGGGGCATCCGGGTGAACACGATCAGCGCGGGCCCTCTGGCCAGCCGTGCGGCCAAGGCCATCGGCACGGTGGAGAGGATGGCCGAGTACTACGCGGAGAACTCCGCCCTAGGCGGTGTGCAGACCGCGGAGGACGTGGGTCATACCGCAGCCTTCCTGTGCTCCCCGCTCGGAGCCGGAATCACCGGAGCGACGGTCTACGTGGACAACGGGTATCACGCCATGGGGATGTCGCTGTCTATCCTGCGCCAGTGAGTCCGAGCCCCTCGGGTGGCCCGGTGGCAGGGCGCGAGAGATGACCCGAGACGCCTTCGGTGTCTGCCTTCCGGACCTCAAGGTCCGGCCTCCAGGGCCCGCGTCGCGGGCTCTGGCGTCGAGGCTCGAGGCGGTGGAGTCCCGCAACGTCACGGAGCTGTCCCGCGAGTGGCCGGTGTTTTGGGAGGAGGCCCGCGGCGCCAACGTCCGAGACGCCGACGGAAACGTCTATCTCGACCTGACGGGAGCCTTCGGCGTGGCGCTCTTGGGGCACGGACACCCGGGGGTGCGACGGGCCGTGGAGGCGCAGGCGCGCTTTCTGGTGCACGGCATGGGGGACGTCCATCCCCCGGCCGCGAAGGTCCGGCTCCTGGAGCGCCTCGCCGCCCTGAGCCCGTGGCCTCGGACGCGCGCCGTTCTCTCGTCCACGGGTTCCGAGGCCGTGGAGACCGCCCTGAAGACTGCGCTCCTGGCCACGGGGCGGCCCGGCATCCTGGCCTTCGAGGGCGGGTATCACGGTCTGACCCTCGGTTCTCTCGCCGTCACCGAGCGCCCTTTCTTCCGGCGGCCCTTCGCGGCCCGGCTGTACCCGGGCGTGGCGTTCGCGCCCTTCCCCGACGTCGTCCGGGACGGAGAGGGGGCGGGGGAGCGGGCGCTGCGGAGGGTCGAGAAGCTGCTGGCCGACGGAGCTCCCAACGGAGACGGCATCGGTGCCCTGGTCATCGAGCCCGTCCAGGGACGTGCCGGCGCCCGGATCGCGCCGGACGGGTTCATGTCCCGGCTGTCGACCCTCGCGGCGGAGGCCGGCGTCCTGGTCGTCGCGGACGAGGTCTTCACCGGCGTGGGCCGGTGCGGCGCGTTCCTGGCGTCTGGCCGTGTGGGGCTGAAGGCGGACCTGGTATGCCTGGGCAAGGCGCTGGGTGGCGGATTGCCTCTGAGCGCCTGCATCGCCCGAAGCGACGTCATGGACGCCTGGCCTCCCAGCACCGGGGAGGCGCTGCACACGAGCACGTTCCTGGGACACCCCCTGGCCTGCGCCGCGGGGCTCGCCGTCCTCGATGCCATCGAGGACGAGGCCGTTGCCGAGCGGGCACGCGTCCTGGGAAGCCGCCTCTTGAGCGAGCTGCGCGAGCGGCTTCGAAGCGTGGCGGCAGTGGGCGACGTGAGGGGGTTGGGCCTCATGGTGGGGATCGAGCTCGTAGGCGGAGACGGCAGGGAGCCCCTGGCGGGTGGCGCGGCCCGGGTGGCGCGGATTGCGCTCCAAAGGGGGCTCCTGGTGCTCCCCGGCGGCGCCGAGGGGCACGTGGTGGCGATGTCTCCGACGGTTGAGCTGAGCGAGACCCAGACGGCTTTCGCCGTCGACGAGCTCGTGCGCTGCGTCCGCGAGGTCGCGGCATGACCCGCCCAGGACGGGTCCTCGGAGTCCTCGCCACACTGCTCGTTGCCGGTGGGAGCGCCCCCCAGATGCCGACCGAAGTCCCGGTCCTCCTCATTCCGGGGTGGTTCGACACCGAGCGGGATCTGGCGGCGCTACGCATCCGCCTCATCAGCGCCGGCTGGCCCACCGAGTACGTGGAGCCGCTCAGCTTCCGGGATCCCACCGGGAGCAACGTCGACCATGCCGCCGAGATCGGAGCGGCATTGGAGGTCCTTCGGGCCCGGACGGGAGCCTCGGAGATCGACCTGGTGGCACACTCCATGGGAGGGCTCGCGGCCCGGCGGTATCTCATGGACGTGGGCCCCAGAAGGGTCCGAAGGGTCGTGTTCGTGGCCACTCCCCATCGCGGCACGTACACGGCGTACGTGGCGTTCGGGCTGGGGCGGGACGAGATGATACCCGGGAGCCTCTTCCTGGAGGCTCTCAACGCCGGTCCTCCGGTTCCCGACGGGGTGGAAGCGATCACGATCCGGACTCCCATGGACACGGTCATCCTTCCCGGCGAGTCGGCGACGTTGCCGGGCGTGGAGGACCATCAGCTCTGCTGTCCCACCCACGCGGGCCTCCTCAGGAACCTGGAGGTCTTCAGGGTGATTCGGCGCTTCCTGGCCGAAGGCACGCCGGAGGACGGGAGCTGAGCCGTCTTCCATCGGCCGCGGTGCTGCCCTAGGCTTGTGGGGCGGGTCGCCGGTCCCGCGCACGGGACACCTGCACGGACCCTCCCGCTCCGCTTTTCCGACAGCACAGAAGGGATCCCAGGAGCGATGACGATGGCCGAGTTCATCTATCAGGACCCGTTCCCCCTGAACGGAGACGACACCCAGTACAGGCTCCTCACCACCGACTACGTTTCCGTGGCCGACTTCGACGGCCAGCACGTGGTGAAGGTCGATCCGCGGGGCCTCACGCTCCTGGCCCGCGAGGCCATGCGCGACGTCTCGTTCTACCTGAGGACCCGGCATCTGGAGCAGGTGGCGGCCATCCTCGACGATCCCGAGTCCAGCGCCAACGATCGGGGCGTGGCCCTGGCCATGCTCCGCAACGCCGAGGTGTCTGCGGAAGGCGTGCTGCCCTTTTGCCAGGACACCGGAACCGCCACCGTCTACGCGAAGAAGGGCCAGCAGATCTGGACCGGGGGCGGAGACGAGGAGGCGCTCTCCCTGGGAGTCTACGAGACCTACGCGCGCGAAAACCTCCGGTACTCCCAGACCCTACCCCTCGCCATGTACGAGGAGAAGAACTCGGGGAGCAATCTCCCGGCGCAGATCGACCTCCACGCGGTGTCGGGTGCCGAGTACAAGTTCCTCTTCGTAGCCAAAGGGGGGGGCTCGGCGAACAAGACCTACCTATTCCAGGAGACCAAGGCGCTCCTGAATCCCGAGCGACTGGTCTCGTTCCTCACCGATAAGATGAAGACGTTGGGCACGGCGGCGTGCCCGCCCTACCACCTCGCCTTCGTCATCGGAGGGACCTCCGCCGAGTCCACCCTCAAGACGGTGAAGCTGGCCAGCACGGGATACCTCGACCAGCTGCCCACCGTGGGGAACGATTCGGGACAGGCCTTCCGGGACCTGGAGCTGGAGGGAGGGCTCCTGCGCGCGGCCCAGCAGACGGGAATCGGTGCCCAGTTCGGTGGCAAGCACTTCGCCCTGGACGTGCGGGTCGTGCGCCTGCCGCGGCACGGCGCTTCGTGTCCCGTAGGCATGGGCGTCTCCTGCTCGGCACACCGTAACGTCAAGGCCAAGATCGACCGGGACGGCATCTGGCTCGAGGAGCTGGAGCGCGAGCCGGGCCGGCTCATCCCTGAACGGTACCGAGCCGAGCGCGAGGACGACTCCGTGGCGGTGGACTTGAACCGCCCCATGTCCGAGGTGCTCGCAGAGCTAACCAGATATCCGGTGAAGACCCGTCTCTCTCTCACCGGCACCCTCATCGTGGCCCGTGACATCGCCCATGCGAAGCTCAAGGAGCGGCTGGACCGGGGCGAGGGCCTGCCCCAATACCTGAAGGACCATCCGGTCTACTACGCCGGGCCGGCCAAGACGCCGGAGGGCCTCCCCTCGGGCTCGTTCGGCCCCACCACCGCCGGGCGTATGGACCCCTACGTGCACCTGTTCCAATCCCACGGCGGCTCGAAGATCATGATTGCCAAGGGGAACCGGAGCAGGCAGGTCACGGAGGCGTGCGAGAAGCACGGAGGATTCTACCTCGGGTCTATCGGCGGACCGGCGGCGGTGCTGGCCAAGGAGAACATCAAGAAGGTCGAGCTTCTGGAGTATCCCGAGCTCGGAATGGAAGCCATCTACCGCATCGAGGTCCAGGACTTTCCGGCGTTCATCCTGGTCGACGACAAGGGCAACGACTTCTTCGCGGAGTTGGCCCGGTAGGGAGCTTCCACGGCGTCCCCACCAGGGCAGGCGCCGGGCCCCATGCGCTCAGGTCGAAACCTCACCGCTCCGTTCCTCGTCTCTACTACAGAAACCAAGACATTCATGCCGAGGAGCCGCACCGCGCCGTGGACGAGCACAAGACGCCCATCCGGATCACACCCGCCTTCTTCTTCCTCCTTCTCACGCTCACCGAGGGCAGCCGCCACGGACACGTGATGGCGCAGGAGGTCGAGGAGCGGTCGGGCGGCGCGGTGAAGCTCGGCCCCGGATCGTTGTACTGGTCTTTGGGGCGTCTGGCCGATGCCGGCCTCATCGAGGAAGTGCCGGCCCCGGAAGGAAGCAAGGACGATCGGCGGCGATACTACGGACTCACCACGCGGGGCCGAAGCGTGCTGGCACGTGAGGCGGCGACGCTGGAGAAGATCGTGGAGTACGCCCGCCTCCGCAGGATCGTCTGACGACCCATGCCCGGTCGCGCGTTCTTCCGCCTCCTGATTCGCCTGTACCCGGCCCGCTTCCGCGGACGGTTCGGCCAGGACATGCTGGTCGAGTTCGAGCTGGGTCGACGACGGCAACGCACGCCGCGCGACCTGGTCGTCTTCTGGGCCATGATCCTCGGGGATTGGCTCAAGACCCTCCCGCGGGCCCATTGGCATGAGCTGACCGGCCCCTTCGCCCCGCATCCCCCGACCGAGAGAGAAAGAAAAGTGCCTGACGACCTGATGAAAGACGTGCGCCTCGCCCTGCGTGGCCTGATTCGGCGCCCCGGCCCCGCGTTGATCGCGGTTCTCGCTCTCGGACTGGGCATCGGCCTGACCTCGGGGATGTTCAGCATCGTGAACGGCGTGATCCTGGAGGGCTTGCCGGTCGAGAACGCCCACGAGCTCATGGCGATCAACCGGGTGAATCCCTCTCAGGGGCCGAGCCGGCTGTATACGCGGATCCACGACTTCACCGATCTGCGCGAGCGCCAGACCTCGTTCGAGGACCTGGCGGCCTATCAGGTCACCGCGTTCAACCTGAGCTCGGATGACGGGCCGCCGGAGTTCGTGAACGGAGCGAATGTCACCCCCAATACGCTGGAGCTCCTACGGATTACGCCGGCCATGGGCCGGAGCTTCTCTCCGGACGACGGCATCGTGGGCGCCACGCCGGTTGCCATCATCGCCCACCGCTTCTGGCAGGACCGCTTCGGAGGCGTGCCGGGAGTCCTCGGCAGCACGGTCCGGCTCGACGGCCGACCCACCGAGATCATCGGCGTCATGCCGGAGGGATTCGAGTTTCCCTTCAACCAGCAGCTCTGGACGCCGCTTCCGCCGGCCGACCTGACCCAGCCACGGGGGGCGGGACCATCGATCCTGGCCTTCGGGCGACTGGCCGACGGCGTCTCGATGGAGCAAGGCCAGGCCGACCTCGGCCGGATCATGGGCCAGCTCGCCGCCGAGTATCCCGACACGAACCAGGGCATGACGGTGGTCATCGGACCGTACGTGCAGGAGATCATCGGCTATCAGGTGCCGCCCCTGCTCTATACGATGCTGGCCGCCGTGGGGCTCGTGCTCCTCATTGCATGCGCGAACGTGGCGAACCTGCTGCTGGCTCGGGCGACGATGAGGAGCAAGGAAGTCGCTCTGAAGACGGCCCTCGGCGCGAGCCGAGCCCGGGTGGTGGTGCAGCTGCTCATCGACTCCTGCGTCATCGCCGCGCTGGGTGGCGTGCTAGGCCTGGGCATCGCGCAGATCGCCATCGAAGGCTTCAATCGAACGCTCACCTCGCTTCCCCAGGGTGTTCCTTTCTGGTTCTCCATCGACCTTGACACCACGGTGCTCCTCTTCGTGTTGGCGCTGGTGGTGGGGGCGGGCCTGCTCTCCGGCTTCATTCCGGCCCTGCGCGCGTCGCGGGCGAACGTGAACGAGATCCTCAAGGACGACGCGCGTGGCGCCTCATCTCTGAGGATCGGGCGTCTCAGCCGTGGTCTGGTGGTGGTGGAGGTGGCCCTTTCCGTCGCGCTCCTGGCCTCGGCGGGCCTGATGATCAAGAGCGTGACCAACCTCTCGAACGTGGACTTCCCCTTCGAGGGCGAGAACGTCTTCGTGGCGGCGCTGTCACTGCCTCCCAGCGACTATCCGGACGACGAGCGGCGCCTACAGCTCCTCGATCGGCTGAGGGAGCGGCTGGACGCCGAGCCCGACATGGTGTCGAGCAGCATCACGACGGAGATGCCTGCGGTGGGCTTCGGAAACGGCCGCTTCGAGATCGAGAACGAGACGTACCTCGGTGACCGGGATTACCCGAGCGCACGCGTCGGGTCCATCGACCACGCGTACTTCGAGACGGTGTCCAGCCGCATGGTCGAGGGTCGTGCCTTCGAGCCCTCCGACGACGCCCGCTCGATGCCCGTGGCCATCGTGAACGCCAAGTTCGCCCAGACGTATTTCGGGTCCGAGTCGGCACTGGGTCGCCGCCTCAAGCTTCGGCGGGTGGCACAGGCGGGAGTGGAGATCCGGGAACGCGACGACTGGTACACCATCGTCGGGGTGGCTCCGGACTTCTACCTCGAGGGTGACGTCTTCGTGCTGGCCCCCGAGGCCATCTACCTGCCCATACCGCAGCGGACGGCTTCCGTTGCGAACCTGATGATCCGGACCCGCAGCGAGCCCCTGGAGATCACGCCGCGTGTCCGAGAGATCGTGGCGGAGCTGGATCCCGACCTGCCCATCTCCCAGGTCAGCACCCTCTCCGAGGTGATACGACAAGGCACCGCGTTCTTCAACGTGTTCGGCGTGATGTTCTCGGTCTTCGGTGTCGCCGCGCTCTTCCTCGCCTCGGTCGGGCTCTACGGCGTCCTTTCCTTCAGCGTGAGCCAGCGGACGCACGAGCTCGGCCTACGGGTGGCGTTGGGAGCCACGCCACGCGGTGTCGTGAGGCTGGTTCTGGGTCAGGCCGCGTTCCAGCTCGCCGTGGGGATGGCCGTGGGCTTCGGGCTGTCGGTCCTACTCGGTCGTGGGCTCTCCTTCGTGCTCTACGAGGTGGCGCCGGTGGATTCCGGCGTATTGGCCGGCGTGGCCGTGCTGTTGGCCGTCACTGGGGCCCTGGCCTGCCTCGTGCCCGCGACTCGTGCGACCCGGGTCGATCCGGCGGTGGCGATGCACACGGAGTGAGGGGTCAGGGGGTCGAACGGGTCTCGAGCCGTAACACTTCGAGGCCCGTTTCGTCATGAATCGACCGCCCCTTCAGAAAGAAGCCACACCTGGCGTAGAATGCCCGGGCGGAGACGTTCTGCTCGAAGACCTCGACCTCGAGGTCTCCCCGGAGGCCTCGCGCATATTCGACGAGTGCCCTGCCGATGCCGACCCCGTGGGACTCCGGGTCGACGAATACGGCCCCCACCTCGCTCTCCAGCAGCGAGATGAAGCCCACGATGCGACCCTCCGATTCCCATACCCAGGTCTCTGCTGAAGGCAGGTGGACCCTGGCAATCGCGAGGCGCTCCTTGGCGAGGAAGTCGTCGCTGAGAAATGGGTGCCCGACGGCCGACGCGGCGCTCCACACCGCCAGTACGCCGGCTTCGTCTTCGGCTCGATAGCGCCGGATCACTCAGGGCTCCATCCACACGATCGATAGCCTCAGTCCGCGGTCAGCGACTCCATCGGATCCGCTCCTGCGGCGGACCGGGCGGGGATGTACGCCGCGGCCCAAGCGACGGCCAAGAGAAGCAGCGATACCCCGGCGATGGTAGGTGGATCCGTCGTGCTGATCTCCCACACCAGGTCGGCCAGATACCGTGACGCGTAGAGGCTCGCCGCGGTCCCCGCCGCCAGGCCCACCGCGACCGGGGCCAGCCCATGCAGGGTGATGATGCGCACGACGTGGTTGCGCGGGGCCCCCAGGGCCATCCGGATGCCCACCTCCCGTGCACGCTGCCGCACGCCATAGGCGACGACCCCATAGATCCCGAAGGCCGTGAGCATCAGCGCGACGATGGCGAAAAGCCCCATGATCGTGGCGTTGAAGCGCTCCTCCGCCACGGAGCCTCCGACGACCTCGGTCATCGATTGGAGCTCGGGAACCGGCAGCCCGGGATCGATCTCTCGCAGCGACTCCCGGAGGAGTCCGGTCACGGCGTTCGGATCGGAGCCGCGGATCGCGACGACCGGCATCCCCAGCAGCAGTGGCTGGGTCTGGCTTCGCGGGACCCACATGGTCCGCTTCGCACCCCGCCTCAGGGACATCTCGCTGATGTCCGCAGCCACGCCCACGATGGTGGCACCGGCGCCCTCGAAGGCCGGGGCGATCCACCGGCCGTTGTAGTGGCCGATGAGGATGCGCTCACCGATGGGATCCCGGTCGGGGAAGTACTGCCGTACGAAGGACTCGTTTACCACGACCACCTGGGGAGCGCCCGATTCGTCCCCGGCGTCGAAGGCGCGCCCCCGCAGGATGGAGATCTCGAGGGTCTCGAAGAAGCCCGGGGACACGCTCCGCCACTCCACATCGCCCACGAACACCTCGGGGTCGGAGGCCAGCGTCATAGGCATGTTGATGCCCCGCTCCAGCGGCAAGCTCGACGTCACTGCTGCCCACTGCACGTTTGTGTCCACGGTGATCCGATCGAGGAGCTCGTGCTCGAAGGTCAACAAGGCCTCTCTCGATGCGTAGCCGTCGGGACGGAACGGGAACCGGGCCGTGACGAGCCCCTCCGTTGAGAAGCCCGCGTCCACACGGGTGAGCCGGAGCAGCGTGCCGGCCAGAAGACCGGCGCCGACCAGGAGGACCAGCGCCAGCGCGGCCTCGGCGGCGATGAGGGCCTGGCGCGTACGGCTCTGCCAGGCCGGACGGGTGGAGGACCTACGGGACAGTGCGGAGCTCCCGCCCTCCGGGAGCAGGGACGCTGATGCCACGCCGAAGGCGGCGGCGGTCACCGCGGTGACCAGGAGGGCGACTCCGAGCACCACCCAATCGATGCCGACCTCGGCGGCCCGCGGCAGCTCTGCGGGGGCCAGGGCCAGGAGCAGGTCCACTCCCCAGCGGGCGAGAAGCAGCCCGGCCCCGGTGGCCAGGATGGTCAGTAGTCCGCTCTCCACCGATAGCTGGGCAATCACGCGTCCCCGGGAGGCACCGAGAGCCCTGCGCACGGCGAGCTCGTCCTGGCGATCCATGGTGCGGGCCAGAAGGAGGTTGGCGACGTTGGCGCAGGCGATGAGGAGGACGAGGGCGGTTGCGGACATGAGGATCCAGAGCGTGTTGCCCAGGCCACCCACGTAGATCTCCTGGTACGACGCCAGACGCATGGTCAGGTCCGTGGCATGGAGCAGGTCCGGGTGCTCAGCTCTGAACGTGGCGGTCACGGCCCGGACCTCCGCGTCGGCCTGGAGCCGGGACGCGCCGTCCCGAAGGCGAGCGAGGATGGGGTAGTTTTCCCTCTCATCCGTCGGACCCGCCCTCAGACGCAGCGGCGTGATGACGTCGGTGGAATGTGGCGCCTGGGGAAAGGAGAAACCCGCCGGAAGCAGGCCCACGATCCTGTAGGCCCGTCCGTCGAGCACGAGGCTCCGGTCCAGCACGTCCGGCATCCCACCGAGGCGGTCACGCCAGAGGGCCTGGCTCACGATCACCACGTCCTGCGCACCGATCACGTCGTCCTGGGAGCTGAAGCCTCGCCCCATGATGGGAGCCTGGCCGACAACGTCGAAGAAGCCCCGGCTCACCCGGAGGCCACCGACGCCCTCGAGCGGCCCGTCTCCACGCAGCTGTGCCGAGAACTCGGACCAGGTCGTCATGGCCTCGAAGGAGCCGGTGGCCCGCTGCCAGAATTCGAACTTGAGAGCAGGGACGTATCCCCGGAGATTGCCTTCCCTCTGCCAGGCGAGGTGGGTCACCCGGTTGGGCTCCGGGAACGGCATGGAACTCAGCACCACGCCGTTCACTACGCTGAACAGGGCAGTACTGGCCCCGATGCCGATGCCGAGGGTCACGACCGCCATCAGTGCCATGGCGGGCGCCCTGAGCAGGCCTCGGACGGCGAACCTGAAATCCTGCCGCACCACGTCCACCACGTTCCACCTCCCCTCGCTTCCCTTTCCGTGGCCCCTGGCCTCCCACCGGCCAGAATCCCGTCTCTCGCTCCCGTCCCGCCACCGCTCCCGGACGCCGCCGGCCAGCGCGTCCCATAGAGCCGCTGCGAGGGTGATCGCTCCCTGGGCGGTCCCACCCTCGAGACGAGCCCGGCGGACCTCGCGGAGCACGGCTTCCTCCATCGCTCGGCCGTGCTTCCGACGAAGCGGTGCCGGTGCGGCCAGGAGGGCCGCGCGGTAGAGGAGCCGGACGATCCTCATGCCTCGGCGGCTCCGCCCACGAGACGCTCTCGCGCGGTGCGGGCCATATCCTCCATGCGGCGGACCTCCGCCGACAACGCGTCCCGTCCCTCCAGCCGGATGCGATAGAAGCGCTCGCGTCCGCGACCGACCTCGGGCTGCTCGCCGGCGTCGAGCTCCCGGATCCAGCCCCTCTCCACCAGCGCCTCCAGTGATCCGTAGAGGGTCACAGGCCAGAGGCGTACCTCACCGCCACTGAGCTCCCGCACGTCCTCCTGGATCGCAGAGCCGTACCGGTCCGAGGAGGCCAAGGACATGAGGATGTAGAACCAGGGCTGCTTCATGCGGAGACCCTCCACCAGGGACTCACTGACATACCGTTGTGTAGTACATGATCATACTATATATGTATAGTATCAACAATAGAGACGGTGCGAGGCAGGTCCTCCGGAGTGCTCGATGGGACCCTCGCTAGCGCAGGGTTCCCTACGCACACCGCCATCGCTCATACGGCCGCTGTTGCCGGTCCCTGCAAAGGGCCGTCATCGTGCGGGACGCCGTTCCCGGACGGCTCTCCGCCTGCACAGGATCCAGTTGCGAGCAGGCAGGTCTGAAGCGCTCACCGCGCTGAGGTAGAGAAGTCCACCTGTTCGGCGAGAGTCAGGTCCTTCTGCGTGATCCCGCCGGCGCTATGGGTGCTGAGCGTCAACGTCACTCGGTCATAGCGGATGTCGATGTCCGGGTGGTGGTCGGCATCGTCGGCCAGGGTCGCGACGCGGTTCACGAACACGATGGAGTCCCGGAACGACGAGAAGCGGAACTCCTTCACCAGGGCGTTGGACTTGCGTCGCCAGCCCCTGCGGGCTTTCAACCACCCCTGGATGGACTCCCGATTCAGCTTCTCTGCCATGGCAACGTCTGGTTTCGTCTTTTCGGACTGGACGGTCGTGGAGCCCGACGCGTCGTCCCGAAGGACGGGCGCGCCTGCGTACGGTTACCCCAGTGAGTGACACCGGTGCGGTCGTGGCCGTTGAGGGGTTGACCCCCCGCGACGCGGGTTTTTAGAATTGGGGCCCTCCTGCATGCGGAGGGCCAACGACGCCCCCATCGTCTAGTGGCCTAGGATATCGCCCTCTCACGGCGAAGACCGGGGTTCGAGTCCCCGTGGGGGTATGAAGTGCGGTCGCTTAGCTCAGCTGGTAGAGCGCCACGTTCACATCGTGGATGTCGCAGGTTCGAGTCCTGCAGCGACCATGGGCGCCCGGCTCTGGAGCCGGGCGCTCGTGCTTTGCGGGATCCATCAATCCCGCTCGGCGTCCGACAGCAAGCGCTCGACCTCCTTTTCGGCCTCCAGCTCCCGGACCAGGTCCTCCACACCGGTGACCACGCGCTCGAGGGAAGCGGCGTCCCTGAGAACGACGGTCCGGTGGAGCTCGGCAATCTGGCCGAGGATCTCCGCCACCCGTGCGTCGAGGAGGTCCTGGAGGTCGGACATGGAGCGGCTCGCGTCCCCCCGGTTCTGTGTGACGCGGGCCTGGGTGAGGTACTCCACCCGGCGGAGATCCCGGAGCAACCTTTGGAGTCTGTTCAGGAGAGCCTGGGTGGCGCTTCGAATCCTGTCGTCCACCGAGGGATGGCGGAGCACGCGCTCGGCCATGGACTCGGCCACCTCCAGCCGGGGATCTCCAGCGATCCCCGAGGACTCGAGGGCACGCTCGACCCTGAGCTGGTCCCAACGGCGCAGGACGTCCCGCGCGAGCCGTGGCTCACGGGTCACGGGAGCGAAGTACAGGATCAGGAGCACCGCCAGGATGACCGCCAGCCAGGCCACCGGCAGGGAGAACGGTAAGAAGAGCCCACCTCCCAGGAGGATGGTGGCGCCTCCCGCGATGACGAGCTTCCAGGAATAGGAGCCCAGCACTTCGTACGCCTCCTCCACCACCCGGGGCAGCTCTGGTGCTCCGTCGTCCGGCACGATGGCGTAGGAGCGCTCGTCCTCTTTCATCCTGGCCTCCCGATCGACACTCCCGAAATTGTGAACGGCGTACCGAAAAGGCTACCTCCGTCGACGGTCAGGCATCGAGGATCCGCCGGATCACG
>JBDHGI010000022.1:0-53497 GCA_039589955.1 Gemmatimonadota bacterium
CCTGGGTCGCGGGCCGGAACACCCACTCCGCCGCCTCCCGGATGAGGCGCTGGTTGAAGCTCCGGTCCCGGGTGGGCGGGTTCAGCCGGGTGGAGTCGGGAACCACCCTGCCCCGCTCGTCGACGAAGACCCACACCTCGACGGTCGTGCCCTTCAGGCTCTCGTTCGCCGGCGGGATGATCATGCCGCGGGGCGACGGTGGCTGCAGCCGGTAGAGCCCTTCCTCGGCGGTGCCCCCGTCCCCCTCGCCGGTGCCGGTCTCCAGGCCAGGACCTTCCTCGTCACCGGGAGCGTCCCCAAGGACCGAGGAGGGGTCGAGGGTCTCCGAGTCCTCGAACTCGACGGGCTCGATCTCCACGCTCACCGCCAGCGGGCGAGGCGGGCGGATGATGGGCCGCGACGGCGGTACGCTCATGTTCAACGCCTGCATGGATCCCTTCGCCGCCCTGTTGTCCCCGGCCCGGGGGCCGGCGGCGGCGAACGGCGACATGGGAATCACCGGGCCTCGCCACCCCAGGAAGAGAAGCAGATGGAACAGGACGGACAGCAGGAGACCCGTACGCCAGACGGTCCGGTCCCGGCGCCGGCGATCGCTGGCCTGCAGGTCGTGTAGGAGTCGCTTCATGAGGGCCCACGGCGGGCGACGACGGAGCTGCGTCCTTCCACTCCTACTACTACGCCTCCGTGCCGGTGTTTCTCGCGCCCCGGACTCCGCGCTTGCGGTCCACGTGAAACCTGGGTATTCCCTACGTCGTATGGAAAACCTCATCTGAGGACCTTCAACCCCTGTGGGAGCCCGGTCCGTGAAGCTACCCAGCGATTTCGAGCAGCAGGTCCTTCTCGCCGTCTGGCGCCTGGGGGACGGGGCCTACGGCGCCTCCGTCCGTGACGAGCTCGAGGCCCGCACCGGGCACGGCGTCGCCCAGGGCGCCGTCTACACCACGCTGATGCGCCTCGAGAAGAAGGCCCTGGTGCGGTCGCAGCTTTCGGACCCCACGCCGGTCCGCGGCGGGAAGGCCAAGCGGATCTTCCGGATCACGCCCGCGGGCATCAAGGGCGTGCAGGAGACCCGCCGGGCCATGGACCGGCTGTGGGACGGTCTTTCCGCGACGGATCCCGTCGAGGGCTAGCCGTGTCCAGGCCCGCATCGTCCCCGCGTCCACCCCGGATCGCCCGTGCGCTCCTCCGCCTCCTTCTCCCCGCCGCGGTGCGCGACGCGTTCGCCGGCGATCTGGAGGAGCGATTCCGGAGGGAAGCCGCTCGCGACCCCCGCTCCGCTCGCAGGAAGTACTGGTCCGACGTGCTCTCACCGACCCTCCTGCGCCTCCGCCTGGAGGTGAAGGGGATGCCGCTGCCCCCGGGATCCCGCCCCCGAACCGCAAGAGGAGACGGCATGATCACCTCCCTGATCGCCGACCTGAAGTTCGCCTTCCGCACCCTGGCCAAGGCGCCGGGATTCACCGCCATCGCCGTGCTGTCCCTGGCGCTGGGCATCGGCCCCAACACGGCCATCTTCTCCCTGGTGTCGTCCGTCCTCTTCCAGGACTGGGGCGTCACGGATCCCGAAGGGGTCGTGGACGTCTACACGCTCACCGATGACGGCGAGTACTTCTTCAGCCGGTACGGGACCTTCGAGCTGGTGGCGGAGGGAACCACCGACGTGTTCGAGTCGGTGACGCAGCACAGCATGTTCCCGGGCCGCATCGAGGACGCCGAAGGGCAGAGCGAGCTGGTGCTGGGCGAGATGGTGGCCGGGAACTACTTCGACGTCATGGGCGTCCAGGCCGCCCTGGGAAGGACGTTCGCCCCCGAGGAGGACGCCACCCTGGAGACCCATCCGGTCGTCGTCGTCTCCGACGACTTCTGGCGGACGCGCCACGGAGCCGATCCGGGCCTGGTGGGACGCGAGATCCGGCTGAACGGCAGGCCCTACACCGTCATCGGCATCACGCCGCCGGAGTTCCGCGGCCGCCTCGCCCCCGGCGTGGGGACCGACTTCTGGGTCCCCTTCAGCATGTATCCGCACCTGAGCCCGGGGAAGATGGGCAGCGGCGACCTGACCATCACCGGCCGCGTACGCGACGGCGTGCCGACTCTCCGGGCCGTCGCCGCGGTGGAGACCGTCGCGGCCCGATACGACGAGCGCATGAACGCCGAGAACCCCGACCGCCGGGGACGATTCCGCCTCGCCGCCGTCTCCCTGGCCGACGTACGCCTGCACCCGAACTTCGACGGTGTGGTCTCGGCCATGGCCGCCCTGCTCTTCGTCGCCGTGGGTCTCGTGCTCCTCGTCGCGTGCGTCAACCTCGCAGGGTTCCTCCTGAGCCGGTCCATGGAGCGACGCAAGGAGATGGCGGTGAGGGTGGCCATGGGCGCCGGGCGGGTCGCGATCCTCAGGCAGCTCGTGGTCGAGTCCCTGCTGCTGGCCGGGCTGGGCGCCGCCCTGGGCCTCCTCCTGGGGCAGGCCGCGGCCCGGGCGCTGGCGGGCGTGGAGCCCCCCATCCCCTTGCCCCTGGAGCTGGAGGTAGGGCTCAGCACTCCCCTCCTCCTCTTCACCGCGGCCACGGCGGGGGTCGCGGCGGTGCTGTTCGGGCTGACGCCGGCCCTGGAGGCCATGCGCGCGCCGGTGGCCGCCACCCTCCGGGACGAGGCGGGCTCCAGCGGCGGGCGGCGCAAGGTGGGCGCCCGGGGCTTCCTCGTGGCGAGCCAGATGGCGTTCTCCACCGTGCTGCTGTTCATGTCGGCTCTGTTCCTGCGCTCCCTACAGTCGGCGACGAGCATGGACGTCGGCTTCTCGACCCGGGCCGGCGCGGTGGTCCAGGTGGAGTCCAACACCAACGAGTACACGACGGAGGAGCGCGTCGCGTTCGTCGACGAGCTGAGCCGCCGGCTCGAGGCCCAAGGCACGGTGGAGGCCTTCGGCGTCACGGGCAGGATGCCCCTGGCCTTGGGAATGAACGTCACGAGCTTCGACATTCCCGGAGTCGAGCCGCCACCCGACCAGAACCGGCACCGCCTCGAGGTGGCGGGCATCACGCCCGGCTATCTCGACGCCATGGGGATCCCCATCCTGGAAGGGCGTGCCTTCGAGCCCACCGACCGGGCCGGCTCCCAGAACGTCGTCATCCTCAGCCAGGCCGCAGCCCAACGATATTGGCCGGGCGAGAGTGCCATCGGCCGAGTGCTTTACCGCGGTGGCGACGTCGACGACCCCCTCACGGTGGTGGGCGTCGCCGGCAACGTGAAGATCTGGAGCCTGAGCGAGCCCCCGAAGCCCTACATGTACCTGCCCTATCATCAGGGGATGGCGTTCGCATCGTTCTACGTGACCGCCCGGGGTAGCATTCCGCCGAGTGAGCTCGCTGCCCTCATCCGCGACGAGGCCCGGGCCATCGACCCCGAGATCTTCCTGACCGAGGTGGGCACCATGAGCGACCACCTGGGCTACATCTACTTCCTGCCCAGGATGGCGGCGCTGCTCCTCTCGCTGGTCGGTCTGCTGGCCCTCGTCCTGGCCTGCATCGGGCTGTACGGCATGGTGGGCTACGGAGTCTCGCGGCGCACACGGGAGATGGGCATCCGTCTCGCGGTGGGCGCGGACCGTCGAAAGGTCATCGGACTGGCCCTCAGGGGAGGGATGCGCACGGTGGCCCTCGGGGGTGTCGTGGGGATCCTGGTAGCCCTGGGCCTGGGCCGCCTCGTCGAGCAGTTCCTCTACGGCGTCGACGGCCTCGATCCCCTCGCCCTCGTCCTGGCGCCCGGCATCCTTGGCCTCGTCGCGGCGGTGGCCGCGTTCCTTCCGGCCCGACGGGCCGGACGCGTCGACCCCGTGCAGGCGTTGCGGACGGAGTAGGGCTCGGTCAACTTCGGGGCGTTCCGAGCGGTGGCGGCCACGGCCTCGCCCGCCGCTCTCCCCCAGTGGCCGAACCCTCATATGGCCGACACCTCCGCACAACCCGCTGTCGCCGGGCCCACCGGAATCCGGGCCTACTACGAGCTGACCAAGCCGGGCATCGCGGGCTACGTGATGATCACGGCAGGTGTGAGCGCCTACGTCGCGTCGCGGGGAGACGTCACGCTGCTGCGCGCCGTGCACACCATGGTCGGCACCGGCCTGGCCACCGGAGGCGCTCTGGCCCTCAACCAGTGGGTGGAGCGGGACTACGACGCGGTGATGGACCGGACCCGGAACCGGCCGATCCCGTCGGGCCGGATCCCGCCCCGGACGGGGGCCGTGTTCGGGTGTGCGTTGCTCGGAGCCGGGCTGGTCTATCTGGCTCTTCTGGTGGGCTGGGTCCCGGCGGCCCTGGCGGCTCTCTCGGCAGCGGCGTACCACGGCGTCTACACCCCGCTGAAGACCCACTCCCACCTGGCCACCCTTGCCGGAGGCGTGCCGGGGGCGCTGCCCACCCTCATCGGGTGGTCGGCGGCGACGGGCCGCATCGAATGGGCGGGCCTGGGCCTGTTCGCCATCGCCTACGCCTGGCAGCTGCCCCACGTGCTCGGGCTGGCCTGGATGCTCCGGGAGGACTACGCGAAGGTGGGCTTCAGGCTCATTCCGCCCCACGACGCAGCGGGGAAGGTCATCGGGTGGCACATCACCGCCTGGCTCCTGCTCCTGGTCCCCCTCAGCACCGTGCCGACCTGGCTGGGCTACACCGGAGGGGTCTACCTCCTGGGGGCACTCGTCGCCAGCTTGGGATTCCTGGGCGTGGGCATCGGGGCGGCCCGGGACCTCACCGACCACGCGGCCCGGAAGGTGTTCTTCGGCTCCCTGGTGTACCACCCGGTGCTGCTCGTCCTGATGCTCCTGGATACGGCGCGACACTGACCGTGGAGGATTCTTCGTGCGATCTGCCGCTCTGCTTCTTGCCGGCGCTCTCCTGTCATCCGCCCCCGCCATGACCCAGGAGCCGGATCAGCGACCTCGCGCCCGGGACATCGGCCTGGTGGTCGGCGTCTTCCCGCCGGGCGAGCACAACGCCATCACGGACGTGGCCGGCGTGCGAGTGGGCCACACCACGGTGATCCGTGAGCCCTCGGTGCGCACGGGCGTCACGGCCATCCTCCCCCACGGGGGGAACCTCTACTCCAGCAGGGTGCCGGCCGCCATGCACGTGGGGAACGGGTTCGGGAAGCTCCTGGGCGTGACCCAGGTGGGGGAGCTGGGCGAGCTGGAGACCCCCATCCTCCTCACGTGCACCCTCTGCGTGTGGAAGGCCGCCGACGCCATGGTCGAGTGGATGCTCGCCCGCGAGGGCATGGAGCGGGTGCGCTCCCTGAACCCCGTGGTGGGCGAGACCAACGACGGCGGCCTCAACGACATCCGCTCCCGCCCCGTCACGCCGGAGCACGTGGTGGCCGCCCTGGAGTCCGCCGCTGGGGGCCCCGTCGAGGAAGGGGCCGTGGGCGCCGGCGCGGGCACCGTCGCCTTCGGCTGGAAGGGGGGCATCGGCACGAGCTCTCGGATCCTCCCCGAATCGCTGGGGAGGTACACGGTCGGCGTGCTGGTGCAGTCCAACTTCGGGGGCACCCTCCAGATGGGCGGCGCGCCGGTGGGAGTGGAGCTCGGCCGGTACGCGTTCTCCGACCAGGTGCGCGGTGAGAGCCGGCGAGGGGACGAGGGCGCGCCGGCCGCCGACGAGGACGTCCAGGAGTGGGGCTCCATCATGATGGTGGTGGCCACGGACGCGCCCTTGTCCGACCGCAATCTCGAGCGCCTGGCCAGGCGCGCCGTCATGGGCCTCGCGCGCACGGGCTCGTACGCCAGTAACGGATCGGGCGACTACGTCATCGCCTTCTCCACGGCCAATGGCGTGCGCCGATCGACGTCGGGCATCCTCCGAACCGTGGAGGACCTGCCCAACGACCGCATGAGCGCCCTCTTCGCGGCCACGGTCGAGGCTACCGAGGAATCGATCTACAACTCGTTGCTCAAAGCCGTCACCGTGACCAGCAACGGCCGCACGGTGGAGGCGCTCCCGCTGGAGGAGACCCTGGAGATCCTGGAGCGGTACGGGGCGATCCGTGCGCGTTGAAGAGGTCGGTCCCGGCGAGATCGACTGGCTGGTCCGGGCCGAGGTCTACCGGCACTTCGCCCGGGAGGGTCAGGGCCCGGCAAACGTCGAGCTGGCCCGGGCCCTGGACGTCCCCACAACGGAGGTGGAGCGATCGCTCGGCCGCCTCGAGGACGGTCGGCACCTCGCCCTCTTCCCGGATCGCCACGAGGTGTGGATGGCCCACCCCTTCTCGGCGGTGCCCACGGACTTCCCCGTGGACACGGCCGGCGGGCGCTACTGGGCGAACTGCGCCTGGGACGCTCTGGGGATCCCCGCCGTCCTGGGCGTCGACGGCTGGACCGAGACCCGATGCGCCGCCACCGGCGAGCCCATCGGCTACGGGGTGCGCGACGGCCGGCTCGAGGGAGGGCCCGGGGTGATCCACATGGTGGTGCCGCCGCGGAACGCCTGGGAGGACATCGGCTTCACCTGAGGCACCTACCTGGTCTTCCGGTCGGAAGAGGAGATCGACGGCTGGTGCGAGCGCCGGCACCTCGCTCGCGGGGGCACGGTCACGCTGGAGCAGTGCTGGGAGCTCAGCCGAGGCTGGTACGCCGGGCGGATGGACCCCTCGTGGCGCGGGCTGCCCCCGGAGCGGGCCCGACGGCTCTTCTCATCCGTCGGCCTCACGGGAGAGTTCTGGCGCCTGCCGTAGGATTCCAAGCGCCATGGCCAGGGGGATCAGCGCGATGAGGAGGGGCGCGTAGGCCGCTCCGGGAATGGACAGGCCCGGGACCATCCAGGCCGCCAGGGCCACCGCGTTGGGCAACAGCACCACGGCGAAACCCAGGGCGATGATGCTCATGCCCGATTCGCGGCGCTCCTCCCGTGGCGTACGCAGCGCCCGGACTGCCACCGCCGTCACGAGCGCCAAGGCGTACGCCAGGAGCAGCAGCCCGAAGAAGCCCCCGAACGAGTGGTAGAAGCGCGGATGGAACGCCAGCTCCACCGCGAGGCATCCGAGCAGCACCACCCAGGGCCCCCACAGGAGCGCCCTGGCTAGGGGTCGCCGGGCCCACGCCGGGGGTCGCGGGAAGAGGAGGAAGAAGCGCACCAGCAGCACCAGGAACAGGAGCTCCGCCAGGAGCTGGACGTGGTCCCGGACGCCGTTCCACGTGCCCACGTCCGGGCCCGGCGCGGACAGACCCACGACCAGGCCGATGACGGCCAGCCGGGCAGCCGGGGCGGTGGGCGTCGTGAAGAGCGTGCCCACGCCGATCCACAGGAAGGCCATGGCCACGAACGAGGCCCCCAGCCACATGGCCCGGACTCCCGCGGGGCGCTCGCGGTAGACCACGAGGCCTCTCACCCGCTCACCGTCCCGCTCCACCACCATCTCGAGGGATTCCCCGGGCCGGCGGGACAGGGACCGGGGCCAGCGGGAGTACATGCCCAGCTCCTCCACGGGGATGCCTTCGACGCTCACCACCGAATCCCCCGGCTGGAAGCCGGCTTCGTCGAGCACGCCGCCCGGCTCCACCCAGGGGATGGTGTAGTCCGGCCAATACAGGGCGTTCGTGTAGCCGCTGTCGTTCCCGAAGGTGCCGACGGCGCTCCATGCCGTCAGTGCGCACGCGGCCAGGAGGAACCAGAGCCTGTGACGGTAGGCCGGCGGGGGGGGCGTCTCCATGACATCTCCCGGTGGACGCCGGGCAGAGGCGTGGAGAATCGTGGCTCGAGGCAGGTGTTTCCTAACCTAGCGAATCCCGTCCGGCGCGGTCATCCCTTACCCTCAGTCCAACCTCACCAGGGCAGCGGCCGTCACCTCGTCCAGGTCCAGAAGGGCCGCACGCACCTCCGCATCGACGGCTCCGTCCACGGCGATGGCCGCCAGCGCGTCACCGCCCCGGGCCAGCCGGGACTGGTGGTACTCGGCGATGTTGATGCCGTGATCCCCCAGGAGCGTGCCGACGCGTCCGATGACTCCGGGAACGTCCTGGTTGCGGAGGATGATGAGCGTGCCCTCGGGCACCACGTCCACGTGGTACTCCTCGATGCGCACGACGCGGGGGTGCGCGTCGCCGAGGAGCGCTCCGGCGAGCTTGAGGTCTCCCCGCTCCGCCTTCACCACGATCTCCACGTACTCGGTGTAGTCGGCGTGGCGTGACAGCCGGGTGCGGGCGATCCCGATCCCACGCTGCCGGGCCAGGTGGGGGGCGCTCACGAAGTTCACCTGTTCGGACCCCAGGATGTTCTCCAGGAGCCCTACCTTCACGTAGGCGGCAAGGGGCCGAAGCGCCTCGTCCGAGGGGCCGCCGTACCGGATCTCGATCCCCTCGAGGCCTCCCTGCGACAGCGCGCACCCCAGCCGGCCCAACCGGCGGCCCAGATCGAAGAGAGGACGCAGCGCCCGGACCGTCTCGCCGCTGATGGCCGGGGCGTTCAGGGCCCGGGAGAGGTCGTCCTCGGCCAGGGCCGCCCGGAGGGCCTCGGCGATCTCCCTCGCCACGAGCTCCTGGGCCTCCACGGTGGACGCTCCCAGATGAGGCGTGAGGACGAGGTTCCTGGCCCGCCTCAGGGGAGAGGCCTCGTCCAGGGGCTCCCCGGCGAACACGTCCAGGGCGGCGCCGGCGAGGTGCCCGGATTCCAGGGCGTACACCAGGGCCGCCTCGTTCACGATGCCGCCCCGGGCGACGTTCACGAGGTAGGCGCCCCTCCGCATGCGGGCCAGGGACTCGGCGTCGATGAGGTCCCGGGTGTCGTCGGTGAGCGGCACGTGGAGCGTGAGGACGTCGGCGCCGGCCACGGCCTCCTCGAGGCCGACCCGCTCGACCCTGAGCTCCTCGGCCCGCTCCTCCGTGAGATAGGGGTCGGAGGCCAGGACCCGCATCCCGAAGGCCCGGGCCCGACGGGCCACCTCGCCCCCGATGCGCCCGGCGCCTACCAGGCCGAGGGTGCGTCCGCGCAGCTCCGCGCCCTTGAAGCGGGAACGTGCCCATTCCCCTCTCCTGACCGACGCGTCCGCGGCGGGGACCTGCCGGACCATGGCGAGCATGAGGGCCATGGTGAGCTCGGCGGCCGACACCGTATTCCCCGCCGGCGCGTTGCAGACTGCGATCCCCCGGGCCGTGCACTCCTCGAGGTCGATGTTGTCCACGCCGACGCCGGCGCGCCCGACCACCCGCAGGCTGGGCGCCCCGGCGAGCAGCCCGCTCCGGACCTCCGTGGCGCTGCGCACCACCAGGCCGTGGGCCCGGGCCAGGGTCTTCGCGAACTCGGGGTCCCTGGAGTCGTCGATCTTCACCACCTCGAACCGCTCGTCTTCGCGCAGCGGCGCCAGGCCGGACTCCGAGACCCCGTCGGTAGCCAGCACCACGAAGCGATCAGTGCTCACGCCAGCACCTCCGTCAGGTCGCCCAGGAGCTCTTCCAGCTCGGCCACGGTGTGATCGCCCATGTGTCCGATCCGTATGGACGACGGCTTCAGCTTTCCGTATCCCCCGCCGATCACCCATCCCCGATGGCGCATCGCCTCCACCACCGCCGGACCGCTCACCCCGTCGGGCAGGGCGATGGCCGTCACCGTGGGCGACCGGGCTCCCTCCGGTGCCAGGACCCGGAAGTCCCTCCCCGTCTCTTCTTTCAAGCCCCTCACCCACGCCCACGTGCGCTGGGCCATCGCCATGTGACGGGCCCAGCGCGCCTCCATGGTCTCCACCTCGATGGACCGGAGCTGGGCCCGTAGGGCGTACAGGAGCGTGAGGGCCGGGGTGTTCGGCGTCTGGAGCTTGGCGAGGTTCTCCTCGAACGCCACCAGGTCGAAGTACACGCCCTTGGCCACGGCGGCCCGAGAGCGGCGCATCATCTCCTCGGAGGCCACGCCGAAAGCCAGGCCCGGGGGCAGCGCCAGGGCCTTCTGTGACCCGGTGAGGACGAAGTCGAGGCCCCAGGCGTCGGCTCTCACCTCCGCGCCGCCCACGCCCGTGACGGAATCCACGAGGAGCACGATGTCCTCCCTGCGTGCCACGACGGCCGCGAGCTCGGGAAGGGGATTCAGCGCGCCCGTGGAGGTCTCGGAGTGCACCACGGTGACGGCGTCGTAGTCCCCTCCGTCCAGGGCCTGTGCCACCGCCTCGGGATCGTGGGCCGTCCCCCAGGGGATCTCCAGGCGGTCCACTTCGAGGCCGCACGACTCCGCGATGTGGGCGAATCGCCCGCTGAACGCACCGTTCACCAGGGCGAGGACCTTCCGGCGAGCGCCGTTGCGTACGGCCGCCTCCATGAGCCCCGTGGCCGACGAGCTGGACACGAGCACCGGGCGGCGGGTGAGGAACACCAGCTTCAACCCCGCTTGGATCTCCTCCATGAGCCCGCCGATGGCCGGCCCCCGATGCCCGATCATGGGTCGGACCTGCTCCTCGAGGATCTGGGGCCTGACCTCGGTGGGACCGGGGAGGAAGAAGCGTCCGAAGGTCCCCTCTGGGTGGGGATGGCTCACGTGGTCTCCTGCGCCCCGGGGCGTCGGATAGGTTCGTGTTCGCCGTCAGTCCCGCCAGGCATCCTGCCACCGGTTGTACTGCACCGTCATCACGCCCGCCCGCTCCAGCACGTCCAACCCCGCCGGATCCCGGTAGGCCCGTCGATAGAAGACGTGGGACACCTTGGCCTGGACCATGAGCTTGGCACACATGACGCACGGGCTGGCCGTGATGAAGGCCACCTTGTCCGGGACCTCTCCCGGTGCCTTCACCAGCGCGTTCATCTCCGAGTGGATGCACCCGCACTTGCCCGCCTCGTCGGAGTCGCATCGGTTCGGGAAGCCGCGCACGTTTCCGTTGTAGCCGATGGACAGCACGTGCTCGAGGGCCGCGTCCGTGAGGACCGTGCCCACCTGCAGCCGCGCACAGGTGCTCCGGTTCGCCAGCTCCTCGGCCATGCGCATATAGACCTCGTAGAGGGGCGGCCGCGTGACCTGATCCACCGGTGCCACGAAGTCCTCGGGGACCTGGACGACGTTCAGCGGGTGCGTGTTCTCGGGTACTCCGTCCTTGAAGACCAGCGGCATTCAGCGCTCCTCGTGGCCGTGTGCGGCCCTTCCCAATTGCTCCTCGATGGACCGGGTACGGTCCGTGACGACGTCGCCCGTGTGCTTCGTGGACATGGGCTCGATCAGCGCGATCCAGCACTCCTCGGTCGCGACGGGGTTGTGACGGACGCCGGCCGGGACCACGTACAGATCCCCGGGACCCAAGTCGACCTCGCCGTCCTCCATTTGGATCCGCAGTCGTCCCCTCAGGACGAGGAACAGCTCGTCCTCGGCCTCATGGGCGTGCCAGACGAACTCCCCCTGGAGCTTCGCCACCTTGACGAACTGGTCGCCGACCCGGGCCACGACCCTGGGCGACCAGTGCTCGGTCAGCCCGCGACACGCGTCCTCCAGATTCACGCTCCTCACCTCCATCGCAGACCTCCCAGGAAGATCCTGGCTTGAAGATACTCCACGGGAGCCCACCCGTCCGTGAGGGGCCGCCCCTCCCCCCGCACGTCGACCTCCGACGGCGGTAGGGCCCGCAGGGCACCGGAATCCGTGGCGGCCACCACCAGGAGGTTCCGGATCGCCGACGGATCCGCGTCGGGCTGCGCCGCGTAGACGCGGACATCGTCGAACGCGGTCTCCACCGTGGCCAGAAGCCGCCGGAGGAAGGGCGCGCCCGGGCCGGTCGTGGGCGCCAGCACGTTGGCCATGAAGAGCCCTCCGGCTTCCAGGTGGGACGCCATGTCCCCCAGGGCCTCCTCGGTGATCACCGTCCAGGGCACGGTGACGAGGTGGTCGAACACGTCCAGGTAGACGACGTCGTATCGACGACCCTCCTCCCGCAGGAACACGCGCGCGTCCTCGTGGACCACGCGGATCCGGGGATGGGCGCCCCTGCCGTAGGCGAAGTAGCGTCGGGCCAGGTCCGTCACCACCGGGTCGATCTCCACCACGTCCACGGTGAGCTCCGGATTCCTCCGCTCCAGAGCCACCGGGAGCGTCAGCGCCGCCCCTCCCAGCACCAGCGCCGATTCCAGGTCCTCCAGGAGTGGATCCAGGATCTCGAGGCTCCTGACGGCGTAGTCGTGGGCGGGCTCTCCGCTGTCCACGTACTCGGCCGACGACGTGCCCCCGTTCTGCCACAGCTCACGGACCCGCTGTCCGTCCGCCCACTCCCGCTCGGTCACCGCCACGGAGGCGTACAGCGTCTGCTCGGCGTGCAGCGTATCCGCTGGCAGCCGTGACGCCGCCCAGGCCAGAGCGCCGACACACATGGCTCCGACCCCGGTCAGTCCCACCCGGACCCGCCCTCCGAGGATCCACCCCGCGAGGACGGCCAGCAGGAGCAGCGACACCGAAGTCAGCCCCAGCAGCACCGGCAGCGGAAGGAGGGGCAGGAGCAGGAAGCCCGTGGCAAAGCTCCCCGCGATGGAGCCGGCCGTGGCCATGGCGCTCACGTCGCCGGCCCTCCTGCCCACGCTCCCCAGGCTCTCGGTATCCGCCTGCACGAGATAGGGCACCACCGCGCCGAGGCAGAGGACCGACGGGGCGAAGAGGACGACGGCGCTCACCACCGCGCCGCCGATGAATCCGAACGCAGACCGGGCGAGCCAGGGCACGCTGCCGCCCAGGACGGGGATCGCGGCCGTGAGGGCCGCCACCACCAGGATCGCGGAAAGCGGGACCCGCCCCGAGTCGGCGAGTCGCCCGCCGTAGTGACTCCCCAGAGCGAGCGCCCCCAGGATGACCCCGATCACCGCCGTCCAGGGCACGGCCGACAGCCCGAAGATGGGCGCGATGAGCCTGGCGCCGGCGATCTCGATGGTGAGCACCGCGAAGCCCGAGGAGAACGCCAGGACGAAGAGGCCGGTCCGACGAAACCCCCGGAGACGCCCCCGGCCGACGGAGTCTTCTTCGACGTTGTCGAGATGCGCTTGGGAATCCACGGGGGCTCCGGATGGCTCGCCGCAGGACACGAATAGCCCGGCTCCCACGAGCCGGGCCCCGAAGATCGGGGATGCCCTTCGTGCGGGCAAACCTATCGTCGGCCTCGGACGCGCTCGCGGAAGGCGACGCCCCCGGCGCGGGCCAGCCGGCCTGGCCTCAGACCCGCTGGCAGAAGATGTCCAGGAGCTCGGCGACGGCGGTGTGGCCCCGGTCCTTCGCGTACCAGCGTCGCAGCTCCCTGTATCGCTCGCCCCTTTCGAGGGAGCAACCCTCGGACAGCACCCAATCCTGGAGCTTCTGGGGGCGGGGGCCCCACCAGCCCACCTCTTCGAAGCGCTCGTCGAACACGATGACCACGGGAATGGAGCGGCTGCGTCCGCCGGTGAGGTGACGGTCCATGAGGTCGGGGTTACTGTCCCTCTCCAGGACCCGCAGGTCCCACCCCGCCTCCTGTGCGAAGCGCGCGATCACCGGCAAGGTGTTCACGGCGTCTCCGCACCAGTCCTCACTCAGGGCGAGCAGTCGCCAGGTCCCGGGACAGGACCGGGCCGCTTCCACCAGCTCCGCCGGAAGCCGGACCCGGTCGTATACGCCTTGCCACAGCTCGGCGTTCTGCTCCACCGTCTCCATGTACTCCTGGAAGGTGGGAGCCGAGTTGAACCGAGCCCTGTTATCCTCTTCGACCGGCGTCGTCATCTTGCCGACCTGCCACGTCGGTGAATCTGG
Source organism: Gemmatimonadota bacterium (assembly GCA_039589955.1). Taxonomy (GTDB): domain Bacteria; phylum Gemmatimonadota; class Gemmatimonadetes; order Longimicrobiales; family Gaopeijiaceae; genus SZUA-318. Next base: position 13,707 of record JBDHGI010000022.1, read on the forward strand.
CTGCCCGGACTGCCGAACCCCGCCGCGGCGCCGTCGGTTCCCGAAAGGGCGTCCGAAGGGGCCCGTACGGAATGGTCAAAGGGGAATCCATGAACCGTAGGACAACACGTGGACTCGCGGGGCTCCTGACCGTCTTCGCGATCGTGGGGCCCGCCGGCTGCGCCGACTCACCGGTGGTCCCTCGGACCTTCGAGCCGGTGGACCTGTCCGCCCCGTGGAGGACCGCCGACCCGGGGCTGGTGGGGCTGGACCCTGGTCGGCTGGAGGCCGCCGCCGAGGACGCGGGCGCGCTGGAGCGCATGCGCAGCCTCCTGGTGGTCCGGGACGGATTCCTGGTGCTGGAGCGGTACTACCACGGCTTTTCACGGGACTCCCTGGCCGACGTCCGCTCGGTGACCAAGAGCGTCGTGTCGACCCTGGCGGGCATCGCCCTGGGGCAGGGGGAGCTGTCGTCCCTGGACCTGACCCTGGAGCAGCTGCTCAGGCCTGAGCTGGGCGTCCCCTCCGAGGAGCAGATGGCCATCACCGTCCGCCACCTCCTCACCATGAGCGGAGGCTTCCAGTGGGACGAGTCCGGCGTCGCCGAATACAACGACTGGAGGCTCTCGGGGGACTTCATCCAGTACCTCCTCGACCGCCCCCTGGTGAGCGCCCCGGGGTCGACCTTCAACTACAACTCCGCGGCGGTCCACCTCCTGGGCGTGCTGCTGGAGGGCGCCATCGGGACGTCCGTCCCGCTGTTCGCCGAGCTCACGCTCTTCGAGCCCCTGGGCGTCTCCGACGTCCGGTGGGAGTGGATGATCGACGGCTCGGTGAACGGAGGCGCGGGCATCGACCTCCGGCCCCGGGACCTGGCGCGCTTCGGCCAGCTCCTGCTCCAGGGAGGGCGCTCCGGCCGCCACCGCGTCCTCTCCAAGGGATGGGTGGACCTCGCCACCACCCCCGCCTACGACTGGTCTTCCCAGGCCGGGCCCATCCAGGATCTCACCTACGCATACCTATGGTGGGTGGACCGGGAGCGCGACGCCTTCTTCGCCTGGGGCTACGGCGGACAGTTCGTCTACGTGGTGCCCAGCCGAGCGCTGGTGGTGGTGGCGACCACCGAGTGGCGGTACCTGAGCCGGGAGGGCGGTCCCGGAGCCCTCGAGGCGGCCGTCCTGGACATCATCGTGAATGGGATCGTGCCCGCGGCGCCTCTCCGGTGAGGGGGCCACTCGGCGCCCGGTCGGACGCGAGGTCGTCGCCAGGTCCGGCGGGCGTGACCGGCACTACGCCATCTGGCTCGCGGCCTTTGCCGCCTTCTTCCGCTGATTCGGGTCCAGCACGCGCTTCCGCAGGCGGATCCCGCCGGGGGTGACCTCGATGAGCTCGTCGTCCTCGATGAACTCCAGCGCCAGCTCCAAGGTGATCTGACGCGGAGGCTCCAGCTTGATGTTCTCGTCGGAGGACGTGGTGCGGATGTTGGTGAGCTTCTTCTCCTTGCTCACGTTCACGTCCATGTCGTCGGTGCGGGCGTTCTCCCCGACGATCATCCCGCCGTAGACCTCGTCGCCCGGCGCCACGAACATGGTGCCCCGCTCCTGGAGGTGGAACAGGGCGAAGCCCACCGCCACGCCCTGGCGGTCGGCGACCAGCACTCCCCGGGAGCGTCCCTTGAGAGGACCGGCCCAGGGGCCCCAGGCGGCGAACGTGTGGTGCAGAATGCCCTCGCCCCGGGTGTCGGTGAGGAACTCGGACCGATACCCGAAGAGCCCCCGGGCGGGGACGCGGAAGCGCAGCCGGGTGGTGCCCGAGTCGCCCATGGGCTTCATCTCGGTCATCTCCGCCTTGCGGGGCCCCATCTTCTCGATGACGGTGCCCACCATGTCGGACGGGACCTCGATGACGGCCTCCTCGTACGGCTCTTCGGTGCCGCGGTCGGTCTTCCGGGTGATGACCCGGGGCCGGGACACCTGGACCTCGTAGCCCTCCCGCCGCATGGTCTCCATGAGGATGGTGAGGTGCAGCTCGCCTCGGCCGCTCACGGTGAAGGTGTCGGGCTGGTCCGTATCCTCCACCCGCAGCGAGACGTTGCGCTCCAACTCCCTGTAGAGCCGCTCACGCACCTGGCGGGTGGTGACGTACCTCCCCGACCGACCGGCGAAGGGGGAGTTGTTCACCGTGAAGTCCACCGAGAGCGTGGGCTCCTCCACGGCGATGCCCCGCAGGCGCTCCCGGTGGTCGGGCGTGGTGACGGTCTTGCCGATCTCCACATCCGTGAGGCCCGCCAGGGCCACGATGTCGCCGGCGGAGGCCTCGTCCACCTCGATCCGATCCAGCCCGCTGAAGGTGTAGAGCTTGGATACCTTGTTGAGCTCCACCTGCTCGTCCGCGGGCACCATGCCGGGCTCTCCCAGGTCCAGCAGCGCCACCTGCTCGCCCACCCGCACCGTGCCCCGCTCGATGCGGCCGATGGCGATGCGGCCTACGTAGGAGGAGTAGTCCAGCGTGGAGACCAGCATCTGGAACGGCCCGTCCCGGTCCACCGAGGGCGCGGGAAAGTGGGAGACGATGGTCTCGAAGAGCGGTGTGAGGTCGCCCCCCTCGGCGTCGACGTCCTCCGACGCCCAGCCGTCCCGGCCCACGGCATAGAGGAACGGGGCGTCCAGCTGGGCGTCGTTGGCCTCCAGGTCCATGAACAGCTCCAGGACCTCGTCGTGGACCTCGTGGGGCCGCGCGTCCCTCCGGTCCACCTTGTTGATGACGACCAGCGGCAGCAGGCCGAGCTCCAGGGCCTTGCGGGTGACGAAACGCGTCTGGGGCATGGGCCCCTCGGCGGCGTCCACCAGGAGCACCACCCCGTCGACCATGCGCAGGATACGCTCCACCTCGCCGCCGAAGTCGGCGTGCCCCGGCGTGTCGACGATGTTGATCTTCACGTCGTCCCAGGTCACGGCCGTGTTCTTGGCCAGGATGGTGATGCCCCGCTCCCGCTCCAGGGGGTTCGAGTCCATGACCCGCTCCTGTACGGCCTGGTTCTCCCGGAAGACGCCGGCCTGGCGGAACATCTGGTCCACCAGGGTGGTCTTGCCGTGATCGACGTGGGCGATGATGGCGATGTTGCGGATGGGCATGGAGGTGCGCGCCCCGGAGGGTCTTCGAAGGCGATTCGACTATAGCCTTTAAAGGTAGTGGAATCAGCCGGACATGCTGAGGGGGGGCGGTGGCGGTGCCGCGCCTCCGACTACTCGGACCGACTCCGCCTCGATACCGCCCACGCCACGAGACCGAGCCCGAGGAGGACGACGTTCACCACGACGAACGAGGCGCCCACCTCCTCGAGATAGGTCGGGTCCGGAGAGAAGAGGTGCGCGGGGCTCCACGTCGATCCGGTCTTGCTCGGCGTGACGGGCATGGCGACGGCGATTCCCAACGCGATCGCCTCCATCGTCAGGACGCCCACCGCCCAACCCGGAAGGCGACCCTCCCGACCCTCGTCCGGAGGACCGTCCTCGTGGCGGCTGGAACCCGTCATCGTTCCCACCTCTCTCGGAGACGCCCTCAGTAAGGAAACGCTTCCCTCTCGGTACATACTCACGCTAGAGTGCATGTGATGCAAAGGGGCCATGGTGCCGCGCCAAAGGAGGGATCACGATGGAAGCGCTGTCTCGAGTCGGCCGCAATCGCCGTCACCTCTGGTTCTTCGGATCCCTCGCCCTGCTGTCTTTCACGGCCTGCGCCACCACTCGATCGGCGGACGTGCCGTCACCGGCCAACGATTCCGTGGACATCGGGTATGGCGCTGTCGACAAGGACCAGGTCACCGGGTCCGTAACCACCGTCGAAGGCGAAGACGAGGCCACGAGTCACACCAGGACGCTGGCGGAGATGCTGAGCCGGGTCCCGGGTGTACAGGTCTCCGAAGGGCTGGGTGGTGCCCTGAGGGTCCGGGTTCGTGGGAACTCCTCCTTCATGGCCTCCCAGGATCCTCTGTTCGTCATCGACGGCGTGCAGATGCCCTCGGCCGAGGGCGTGCTCCGCACCATCGATCCGAACCACATCGAGTCCATCACGGTCCTGAAGGACGCAGGTGATACGGCCGTCTACGGAGTCCGCGGCGCCAACGGCGTGATCCTCATCAAGATGAAGACGAGGTAGGGCTTCCCCAACGCTCTTCCAGCCAGCCGACGGCGAATCGGTGAAGGGCGTCCGCCTCGAACAGATACGACGCGGCGCTCCCCACCCTCCCCTCGGGGACGCTGCGTCCATCCAGATAGGTCCTCACCAGCCGATCGAAATGATCCTCGGGTGCAGCCTCGACGACCGGGTCGCCCGTGTCGAACTCCTCGATCTCCACCCATTCCGCTCGTCCTTCTCGTATCAGCTTCTCCCGATACCGGATCACTCGCTTGTTCGGCAGGCGTGCCACGTGCTCCGAGAAGTGCAGCAGCGTCACGTTGGCCAGGGGAGATCCGAGGAGAAGGACCCGACCCGACCCTTCGACGAGCTTCGCAAGTGGCGACCCGGGTCCGTAGCCGTAGTCCAACGGATGATCCGCACAGATCCATTCGGCCCGAGCCCCCACGGCCGCCACCGATGCCCCGGGGTTTCCGCTCCGGTGGGCCCCCGGCCAGGTACGAAGGAACTCGGGGAGAATCCCATACGATCGGTCGGCCCTGGCCTTGGCGGGATCGAACGCCGGCCAGGCCTCCATCAACCGGGTTGAGGGCGGTGTCTCCCGATCCGCTCGCGTCCGGCTCTGGGCGCTATCCTCCCAATCCACGTACATGACCACGGTCCCCGCCGACCCAACCACGGCGAGCAGAGCCTCGATCATCTCGTTCGGCCCACCCAGGATCCGGCCCACAGCGCTCATGGAGGAATGCACCATGACCAGGTCGCCGAATCGGAGACCCAGGCCCCGCAAGTCCGGGATGATGTCGCCCCGTACGTGCACGCTCGATCCCCGCCTGTCTATCGGCCCGTGGAGGACGGGGCCGGCCTTCCCGTCTTCCGACCGGTCTCCAGCTTGTTGCGCACCTCCCGAGCGACGAGAGGTGCCAGACGCCCGTCGTTCCGCTCCAGGAACGCGCGGACCGCGTCCGGATCCCGCACCGCCAACGCTCGGAGCGCCCACGACAGGGCTTTGACCACCATCGGGTCTCGATCATCGACGAGGGCGCTACACACCGCGAGGGTCCGGTCGGGGTCACCATGGCCGCCTTGCGCCTTCACGTTCAGCGGAACGGTGCTGACGAGCGCGGCGCGACGCCACCACCGGTTCGATGACCTGGTCCAGCCGAGCACCCAGGCCGGACCCGCGATGCCGGCGAAGGCATCGACCTCGCCCCAGCTCGACATGTGGGCGCCCATACGCTCCAGGTCCTCAGGCCCTACCTTGGCCAGCGCGGAGCCGTGGTAGAGAACCAGCTCGTAGGCCACCACGTGACTTCCAGGCACCCGTGAGCGGAACAGCTCGACCGCCAGGTCGATCACCTCCTTCGGGTTCATCGCCGCGATCTGCGGCGAGACCTCGCGGCGGAGCCTCCGCAGCGACGCCGCGTCGCGCCTGGAGAGGGCTTCAAGGCGTCCGATGGTCCGGGTGAGGATGTCGGACATGTCCGCCGCGCCGCTCATGGCCTGGTTCATCCTCCCGGAGGCAGCCCCAGCCGGGTCAACCCGCCCCTCGATCCAGGTCCGAGACGATGAGCCACCGGCCGGAGGAGTCCCGACGGAGCGTGAGCACGAACATCCCGCTGTCCTGGACCGGGAGGCTCTCTCCGTATCCGTAGGCGCCGATGATGTAGCCCACATCACCCTGCGAGGCATACTCGATGGCACGGAGCCGGAGGGGACCGGCCGCGTTCCGGTAGGCCTCCTGGATCGCGGCTCGGCCCCGGATCCACGAGCCTCCCGTCACGATGAGACCTTCCTCCGAGAAGAGCGCAGCCAGCTCCTCCGCCCGCCCTTCACTCCAGTGCCTCTCGTAGTCGCGCAGCACTCGCGCGAGCTCTCCGGGGAGCTCTACGGACGGCAGGGAAGCAGGCGGCTCCGCCGCGCCCCCGGCGGACTGCCCGCGGAGGGATCGAGGTCCTGCCAGGGTCAATCCGACCAGAACGAGTGCACAAGCGCCGAGTCTTCTCATCGTTCCCTCCCTGGATGGCCTGCTCGACCGCTTCGGCTCAGCTCCGCCGCTTGACCAAGGAACCACTCCACGAGGTCTCGATTGTCGACGATCGACCAGGTGTGGGGCGTGGCCCCCTCGTCATAGCCCGCCCGCCGCGCGTGGGTGGTCACCAGTTGTGCACGCCCGTTGCCGAGCACGTGCAGTTGGTTGATCAACCCCGCGAGATCGATCGAGTTCATGTCGTAGTAGCTCTTACGCCGATTCTCGATCCACCAGTCCACATCCGGCTCGTGGTACGCGCGGATCGGGAAGTCTCGCAGATGCGCCGCGTTGCCCCCGTCCGGCGCCCCGTACTCGAAGGGTGAGTACGCGGTGTATCTGGCCGAGGCGGTGTGGGGCGCTCCGCCCAGGTGAGTCTCCAGGAGGTACGTGACCCAACGCCCCTCGTCCGCTGCTGCGGGGTGGAATTCCAGCTCCGCCGCCCTTCGCTCCGTCCGCCAGAGGCGCGCCATGTCCAGGGGCGCGTCGACGACGGCAACGGCGACGAGGCGGAACGGGGCAGCTTCCGGGCTCGCATTCAGGTACGCCGCCAGACGCAGGGCCCGGGTCCCGCCCAGCGACAAGCCGGCCAGGAAGACAGGGGCGTCCTGGAGATCCGCATGCATGAGGGCCGCGCCGATCCGACCTGCCAGCCCCTCGACCTCTCGCTCATCGAACAGGAAGTCCAGGGGGTTGCCGGTGGTGATGTGGAGCACCGCCAGGTTCCGGTCGACGGCCTCTGCGTCGAACGATCCCGGCGCGAGCCGAAGGGGGGAGGACTGGTATCGCCGCGGATCGATGAACACCGTTACGCCCTCGACGGAGGAGGCAGGTCCGTCCGGCAGGAGGAGGGAGTAACCCCGCTCCGTCAGCGCGATCTGCCGCTCAGCCTCGGGGCCGATCCTCAGGTAGCCGCCGACGTCCTCGTACTCCTCGACGACTCGTTGAGCGGCACAGGGTGGCGCGTGGAACGCCAACACTACGCTCACCGCGAGGATCAGCCTCATGTGTGCCACCTCCTGCCGAGCGGGCGCGGAGTCTGCGTCAGGGTCACCGGGTGTCATCAAGGCGTCGCCACAGCATCCTCATCCCTCCTTTCTGCGAAGCGGCCGAAGTCGGAGGCCGCGCTCTAGCTGACGGTCCGTCGTTGGTCGGCATCCTCTCGATCGGCCGCCTCCGAGCTGTCCAGCCCGACGCGTTCGAGGAGATCCAGAAACCCGGGATCATCACGCAGGAAGTCGTAGAGAGGGTTGATCCCGATGCTGAGAAGGCTCCTCGCACCGGCACGCTCCCTGAACCCGCGCTCGAGGACTTCGAGGGTGGCGACCTTGTCCCCCACGCTCGCGTAGAGCTGTCCACTGACTTCGAGGCCGGGCTGGAGCCGATCCATCAGCTCCTCCGGGAGCTGGCCGGATCGACTCCCGTCGTGGAAGTCCGACGCGGCGCTGCGAAAGGCCGCAGCCAACTCCCTCGCGGCCACCGCATCGCGGCCAATGCTGACCAGCCAGGTCTCGAGGTCCCTGGCCGCTGCGTCGAAGCGTCCCATCCGGGTGTTGACATTCCACCTGAATTGAAGGCTGGGCTCGAAGCTGGGGTCGTGCGCCAGCGCTCGGTCTGCCTCACGCATCCCTTCTTCGTGTTCACCCGCTTCCATCAGAATGAAGGCGAGGTTCTGGCGCATTATCGCAGACAGCGGGTCGAGCTCGGCGGCCCGACGAGCCAGGTGGACCGCCCCCTCGTGGCGACCCCGCCAGGAGAGCACGTGGGACTGCCAGTGGAGGGCGTTGACGTTCGTGGAGTCCACCCGCAGGGCACGTGCGATGAGCTCCTCGGCACCCTGCCAGTCATAGTGGTGGATCATGCGCCCCCACCCCATCGCGGTAAGGGCGTCCGGCTGGTCTCCGTCGATCTCGAGGGCGCGTTGTGCGGCCGCCGCGGAACGCTCACGCGCCAGCCGGACGTCGGCGGTGGGGGAATACTCCGGCAACACCAGGTGTGCGTAGGCCAGGCCCGCCCAGGCCGCGGAATAGTCCGGATCAGCCTCCACCGCTTCGCGAAAGTGGTCAATGGCAGAGAGGATCGCCGGCTCCGACCGCCGATTCCACAGGCGGAGGCCGCGCAGGTAGTGCTCGTGCGCTATCGGATCACGAGTCGATGCCGACATGATGGCACCCGCATGGATCTCACCCAGCTCGATCTCGAGCGCGTCAATCACCGCGCGGGCGATCTCCTCCTGGGCGTCCAGCACGCTGGACAGCTCCGGCTGGAAATCCCGAGACCACGCCTCCGCCTGGCTGGCGACCTCGGTGAGCTGGGCCCGGATTCGAGCTCGGGACCCCTCGGTCCTCACGCTACCGGAGAGAACATGCGTAACACCCAGTTGATCCGCGATGTCGGGAAGGGAAGCATCGCGGAGGGCGAACGATGACTGCCGCGCGACTACGCGGAGGCCTGGGAGTCGCGTCAGCCCGGCGAGGATCTCCTCGGCCACGCCCTCCCCGAAGTACGCTTGGTCCCCAGATGCGCTCATGTCCTCGAAGGGGAGAACGGCGAGTGATCGCGTGCTCGTACCCACAGCCTGGATTGTGGCGGGTGCCGCGAACGGGTGCCGTCGCACGATCAAGGCCCCGCTGCCGAGCACCACTGCGATCACGATCAAGCTCATCACGTAGGGCGTGGAACCCAGCCCGCTCTCCGATGCCGAGGTGCGGACCAGCCCTTCGGGCGTCAGCTCGTAAAGCCAGGCGAGGGTCACGGCGATCGGGAAGCCGAGGAGCGCCGCAATCAAGATCACGGTGACCACCGTGTCGGACATGCCCAGCCGGGGCAGCACGAGGTCCGCGGCCTCGACCACCGCCAGAGCGCCCACCGAGTAACCGACAGCCGCCTTGAACACCTTGCGGCGCCTCAGCTCGGTCAAGAACCGTCCCAGTCCGATCACGACGTCAGCCTGTCGAGGTCCCGGAGAGACCCGCCCGCGATGGGCGAGCGGGATGACGAACCAACATATGAGCGGACGGGGATGTCAGCTAACGTTGTCCTGGCTCCCATCATCGATCGGACCGGCCGGCTCACCCCGCATCGAGGTAGGCCCGAACCTCCAGTCAAGCGTGACGGCTCGAAACCCCTCCAGATGCTTCCGCAGATCGTCGAGTCGGCTCATGCCAGGTGGCCGATCCCGACTCGCCGGAGGATCTCGGTGAACCGGGGATCACCTCGAAGGGGGTTCACTTCGTGCGTGAATCCAAGGTAGACCATCGCCGGTTCGCGATCCTCCACACCCTTTTCCAGCCACTCGAGGACCGTGTCCCACTCCTCGAGGCCTGCGTGCGCCCAGGCCAGCGCAACAGCGGAGATGAAGCCCTTCTCCGACCGGGCCTCCAGCTCTGCGATGTATCGATCCGCCTTCTCCCTCTCTCCCAGACGACCGTGCGCATAGGCCAGGAGCGCGATGGTGTGGGTCGTCCGGCCACCGAACTGAATGCACTTCTCGTACTCGACTATCGCCTCTCGCAGCCTCCCGAGCTGTGCAAGAGTATCTCCGGCGCCATAGTAGGCCGGCGGGTAGGAGGGCTCCATCTCATTGATGTGCGAGAACTCGGCTAGGGCCTCCTCCAGTGCACCTCGCGCGTAGAGCACATAGCCTCGTGACACGGGCACGAAGAGGTTCAAGGGATCCAGGGCGAGCGCCACATCCAGTGCCTGAAGTGCCCCATCGTGGTCTCCCTCCATCCAACTCAGGTTCCACGCCCTCCATAGGTGGGCGTCGCTGTAGTCCGGGTTGATGCCGATGGCCGTCGAGAACGCCTCGCCGGCGGCCTGCCGATCCCAGTCGAAGTACATCGCATGGACTCCCAGCCACGTGTGCGCCTCCGGGAGACCGGGGTCGAGCCTCAGTGCTTCCTCAATTGTGGTTCTCGCGCTTCGGAGCTTGAGAGGATCAACGAACACTCCGAACCCCGTCATCGGCATGGTCAGCGCCTCGGCCTTGCCCAGATAGGCCGGAGTGTAGTGGGGGTCCATCTCGATGGCTTGGTCGAACCAGCGAACCGCCTCCCGCCAACCTTCATCCGTCCCCTGACGAACGGCGTACTTCCCCTTCAGGTAGGCCTCGAAGACCCTCCGATCAGCCGGAAGGGTCCGCGTGACCTGGCCGGGATTCGCTTCCTTCCTGGCGATCTCGGACGCCGGGCCTGGCTCGAGGTCGACACCCGAAGCCACGACCGGCTCGGAGAGGACCGCCCCCAGGGCGTCCACGATTGACCAGGACAGACGCTCCTGGATGGAGAAGACGTCGTCCAGGACGCCGTCGTACTGCTTGGCCCACAGGTGCTCGTCACTCGCCGCATCGATGAGCTGAGCGGTCACCAGGAGTCGATCTTCCGCCTTCCGAACGCTCCCCTCCACGACGAATTGGACGCCCAGCTCCCTTCCGATGGAGCGCACGTCTTTGGCCGTGCCCTTCAGGGCCATGGCCGAGCTTCTGGAGATCACCCGAAGGGAGGGGATGTAGCAGAGGTTCGTGATGATCTCCTCCGTCAATCCCTCGCTGAAGTACCGGTCGTTCGGATCCGGACTCATGTTGTCGAAGGGGAGCACGACGATGGACTTCTTCCCTCCTCTGCCCAGAGAATGGAGGGCTTCGTCACGCGGCAGGTCCTCGGGCCTGAGCTCATAGGCCCACGCCAGTACGAGACTGATGGGAAAGCCCAGAATGACCAAGATGACGATGGGTCCCCGAAGGCTCCCGAGCCCGAGGGGGTCAAGGACGACCTCGGCGGCACCCAGAACACCCAGACCCACCACCACATAGAGCCCGGCGACGCGATAGACCTTCCTTCGTCGAGCTTCAGCGAAGAACGAGAGAACCTTCGACGCCACGGGCATGGCTCCCAAGCGAGCACTGTGAGCGGGGGTGCTTTCCCGCAGAGACAAGGTCCTGGCTCTTCAGAGGCCCCGCAAGCTTGTTCGCGCTATCGGTAACGGAACACCAGCTCCGACTCGTCCAGGCGCGAGAAGGGCGTGTCCGCTCCGTTCTGTGCCATCACTCCCGAGATGGCTTTGCTGGTGCGAAACCTGAACGGGACCATGGTCGTTGGATCCAACACCACTTCGACGTGGTTCTCCTGCTCGAAGCTCTTGAACTCCACCGCACCCTCCCCCAACGCGGTTCCGACTCGTTGCATGAACTCGTCCATGATCGATTTGACGGATTCGGGATCGGGATAGGAGTACAACTCGACTCTTACGCATTCCTCCGCTGCCTCGCTCCCTTCCATGCAGCGCACCCTTTCCAAGAAGCCGAGCTCATATTCCATGGGGATCGCGATGTCGGGCAGAAGAGGGCTCGGAGCTTCGCCTTCGGCCCCGTACACCGCTCCCTCCTCGAACTCCTCCCACGCCCACGTCCAGATCATGGAGGCCCATTGCTCCGCCGCACTGGTCATCATCGCCTCGGGCGTCAGCATCTGCTCGAACGCTTGCATCAGCGGCGCGAGCTCCTCCGTCGAAGCCGCCGAATCGAATACAGTCGTCATCGCCGCTCGGAAGGCATCCGCGGCCTCAGTCGCTCCGATCAGGTCCAGCAGCTCTCCGTCCGTCGAGATGACGTAGCCCACGTCGACACCGGAGAGAGCGTCGTACAGCTGGTGCAGGAGATTGTCGGGCGGTAGCTCCGGTACCGATTCGAGGCCTTCGAGCTTGCCGTCGTGATTCAGCACGAGGAGCCCGCTCTCGTGCTCCGACACGTCCATCCGGTAGGTGCTGCGAATCGTCACGTCGGAATCGGTTCCCTCTCCCTGCCGCACCATGCGCTGGATCATCGTGACGTCCGCTGAGAGGCCCGGCCGCCATCCGAACGTCAGCACCACGACCGAGTCCGACTGGGCCTCGGCATCGTTCGCGGGCCGCTCCTGCACCGCGAGTGCCCCGGTCACCCCGAGTAGCAGCGTCAGAAGGCCGCACCATCTGCCAACCCGTCGATGCATCTCCCTCACCCTCCCCCGTATGCTCTCATTCGCCGGCTTCCGGTGAATCGCCGACCCGCTCGATATGAACGGCGTAACCAGGCCCAGACTCGGCGATGATCTCCCTGAGGCGCCATCCGGTCCCTGCCAGCAGTCCCTCGAGCTCCTCACGCGACGTGAAGAGATAGTCGAACCAGGGGGACTTGTACTTCCTGTATCGCACCCTCATCCGGATCTGCCCCCCCATCCGGCCCTTCGAGCGATTCTCGGCGTGATAGGAAAGGTGATTGGGATCCCCTGACATGTACGGATCCAGCGTCTCGCCGATGAGTCTCCCTCCTGGCACGACCACCCGATGGAGTCGCCTGAGGATGCGCTTGGCGCGAGCCGCGCTTCCCAACAAGGCCAGATTGTTCCCGAGCATCACCACCGTATCGAATCGCCCCAGCGACGCATCCACCTCCTCCACCGACATCACTCGTGCATCCCGGAGCCCGCGACGCCGACAGACCTCGATGGCCAGCGGTGACACATCGATTCCAACCACCTCTCGACCATGCTCTTGTAGATAAAGGGCATAGCGCCCGGCTCCACAGCCGACATCGAGAACACGGCCGATAGCCTGCTCTGCAACCAGTCGCTGTTGATCCGTCGGCTCCGCGAAGTACGTGTCGGTGCCGGCACTAACATCGATGTACCCATCGCTTCTCTCGATGACCTCGTGCCCGGCTCGGCCCTCGAGGTGATCCAGCAGCGCGTGCCCGAAAGCGTCATGGTCGATGTGTAGAGCCTTCGCCATCAGCCATCCCCTCCGATGCCACGAGTCCCGCTACGCGTTACGCCGCTCCATCACTCTCCCGCATGACCTCGGCCCAGCCGGAGGACGCCTCTTCCATGGCCTCCGAAAGGTCCGCGATCGCCTGATTCAGGGATGCGGGCTTCCCGTGCCTGTCGTCCCTGAAGGCGGCGAAGAACGAGATGTGGGTGGGCGGTCCCTTCGGCCCGTAGACGAGCGCATAGGGATTGAACTCCCGCTCCGGCCGATGGTGTTGATACACCCGGATCGGGAGAGTCATCTCCCCCGCCCACCTCCGGCGCTCAGACCAATTCAAGACCACTGCACGATCACCGACATCGGGCAGGATATGCTCCTCGAAGTGGGCCTGCCAATTCGGGCTCTCCGAATAGACCAGGATTGCGGGCTTGCCGATGGAGGCGAACTTTCGCCGATACGCGCGGTCCAAGCGCACCCCTCGCACTGTTCGGAATGCCCGCCAAATCGCCAGGAATGGCAGCAGCATCAGCAACACCACTCCGAGGATCAGCATGATCGGGATCATCACGATCGTCCGGACGAACCGGGCCAACGACGACTCGGTCTCACCGAGGGTCCGAAGTCTCGATTGACTCACTTGATTCCGATCCTCTGAGGCCTAGCGTTTCGGGCCGGGCGAGCCTACCTCCTGTGTTCCTCGATCACAGCCGAGAGAATGTCACGGACCCTCGGCGTCCAGCTGTTCCTCTTTGCCCACTCCCCCAGGACTTCCTCTGTCAGCAGCATGAAGCCCTCGTATTCAGGCTCGAGTCTCGCCGAGCCGTCCCTGTAGTACCATTCCACTCCTTCTCCCAAGCCAGGGTATATCAGCTCCTCTGTCCGGGCGTGATAGCGGCTGAGACGAATGGCCATCCCATCCAACTCTCGATAGAAGTTCCCCAGGTCTGAGACAAGCGCTGGATCGAGCACATCGATCAGTCCCGCGGAGATTGCGGCATCCCAAACCTCTCCCGGCCCACGCTCCCCACCCCCCACTCTGAAGAAGAACGGTAGAGGTCGGTCGCCTCGTTCGTAGGACTCCTTCCACCCGGCGAAAGAGGCCTGCTGCTCGGCGATGAATGGCTCTGCCCAGCCAATCACGACGGTATCGAGATTGGTGACCATTGCCTCCGCGATTCGAATGGCCTTCTCCCGGTTCTTCGCCTCTTCTCGGCGACTCTCGGCCCACAACGCTCCCCAGACGCCCAAGAACACGATGATGAGCTCGAAAGCGAGGCGAGGTAGAGCCTTCAACGGGCGGGCCCTCTTCGACTCGGATTGGGGAGAATCGTCGCCGGTGTCTGTTGCCATCTGACTCCACTCCTCATGGGGCCTTATCGAATCAGTCAGGGGCCTCGGTCACTTCCGTCGGCCGTTTCATTCGGCATGGTCCCACTGTCCCGTTGCCGAGAGGCGCCTCGGCCTCAACCGTCCCTTCGGTACTTCTGGTGGTACTTCAGCGTCTTCAAGGCAGCCTTGTGCTCCGAGAGAGCCGCTTTTCGGGCAATCGGATCGCTCTTTCGCGCTTGATACTCTGCCTCGGCCCTGAGCTTCCGATAGCTGCCGACTCGATCCGCCGAGATTCTCCCGGCCGCTTCCGCCGCGACGACTGCACAGCCTGGCTCAGCCTCGTGGCGACAGTCCCTGAACCGGCAAGCGCGGGCCAGCTCCTCGACATCCGGGAACGCCAGATCCAGACCCTCATCCACAGACCAGAGTCGGAGCTCACGAATGCCGGGCGTGTCGATGAGAAGCGCACCCCCCTCGATCTGGTAGAGCTCTCGCCGAGTTGTCGTGTGCCGGCCCTTTCGGTCCTTGCTCCGAACTTCAGCGGTCTGAGCCACTACAGAGGGCGCCAGGAGGTTCACGAGCGTCGACTTCCCCACTCCCGATGGACCCATCAGCGCTACCGTGGCCCGTGGGCGCAGGTTGTCGCGCAGCCTTTCGACGGACTCGGCGTCAGCGCTGCTCACCGTTCGCACTTGCACTCCCAGCGCGACCGCCTCGGCTTCCGCGACAGCCCTGTCGAGGTCCGAGCACAGGTCGCTCTTGCTCAGCACGAGCTCCGGAACAGCTCCGCTCTCCCAGATCACGGCCAGATACCGCTCGATCCGACGCTCATTCACCGGGATGTCGAGGCCGTGCACCACCCACACCACGTCGACGTTGGCCGCGAGCACCTGCTCGTCCATTCCAGTTCCTGCTACGCCCCTGGCGAGCCGAGACTTCCGCGGAAGCACGTCGAGCACCGTCCACAGATCGGCGACCGAAGGTCCCGGAGCGACGCGTACCCAGTCTCCGACCACCGGCATGCTCTGCACTCGGGAGCCGGACACGATTCGTGCGATGACTGATCCTGTCTCCGTCTGCACGCACCATCGGTCACGGTCCTGGGCTGCCACGCGCCCGGGCTGCCCGTCGGCCGACTCGAGCTCGGCCGCCTGAGCCGCCCATGCATCGTTCCATCCCCAATCCGCTAGCGACATAGGCCCTTCATGTGCTGCAGGGTAGCCCGCCACCGACTGCCTAACCTCCCAGCCTCTCGAGAATCTGAACGGCTCCTTCATACGCATCCCGGTTGTCCGTCTTGGCAAAGAAGCGCATCGCGTCCAGGCCGATGTAGTACTTGTAGCACCTGATCCGGGTACGATATCCCTCGTGCAGGACGCCTCTCTCTCCACAGTGCGCCTCGAACAGATCCACCAGATCGACCCCCGAGTCCCAGAAGTCCAGGTACGCTACGTCGAAGAGCGGGTCCCCGAACCTGGCGTCCTGCCAATCCAGCACCGCCGAGACCTTCCCCTCGTGCACGAGCACGTTGTCGTAGCCGAATCCTCCATGAACCAGTCGACGTGGCGCCTCGAGCCCGTCCAGCAACCGTCTCATCGACCTGAAGAACCCCTCGAACCTCCGCCGCTCCAGGAAGGTCGTCTCGAACAGACCGTGCCACTTCCCGTAGAACTTCTCCTCGGGCTCCTCCTCCTGCACAGACGCGAGGTGCCCCTCCCAGGTCTCCCAGCCTCCACGCCCGCGTTCGTCCAACCACCCGAAACCCTCGGTATCACTCACATCGATCGAGGAGAGCGACAGCAGCGTGTCGAATACGGAAGGCAAGGACTCTTCATAGGCCTCCCCCGAGAGCGCAGTCATCCCCTCACCAACCACCTTCCTCGTGACGGTCCACCTCAGCCCGTCATGGACTCCGTCGCAAACGACCTCGCGGAGGGGAACCCCAGCCTGAGAGAGCCTCTGCCCAAACCGACGCTCGATATCCAGACCGGTCGCCATGCCTGGCTCGGTGAATTGGACGATATGGGACGCTCCCGTTCCGATGCATTCGAACGTGGACGAGATCTGCCCTGACGCAATTCGCTTCACCTCGGCGGGGGCGTGTCCGATACATCCCTCGAGGATCTGGCTCACCACAGGGACGTCGATCTGCGGCCTGATATCTCGTGTCATGCGAGGGCACCTCAGAACCCGCCGAACTTCTCTCTCATCTCGATGTCAGGACGCGCTCCGTTCTCCAGCGCAGCGGCGAAGTATGGAGGCGTCTTCCCCATCTCCCTCAGATAGACCGCAACCTGGGCCTTGTGGTGAACCTCGTGCTCGACCAGGACCGCTCCAGATGCTCTTTGAGATCGTCGAGTTCCGCCATCGTTCCCTCTCCACACTGGAGATCCCGTGTCACCAGATGGCTCCGTCGGGCCGGTCCTGAGCCAATCTTGCTCCGTCACGGACCGCCGTCACCACATCGCGGGTCGCTTCAACCACGGCCTCTGGCCTCGCCAGCTGTATGTAGTGATGAGCGCCTTCCACGGTGCGCTGTACGGAGTTGGTGGAAAGGCCGGCCAACTCCATCTGCAGGGCCACCCACGCTCGTTGTGCGTTCACTATCGCGGCCTGACTCATCCCCGGTCGAGCGTGATTCGACGCCGTGAGCACGAAGAGCGGCCGATCTCCCAGCGGCCCGGCGTCGCGGGCCTGCCCGAGTATCTCGTCGAACGCTTCTTGCTCGTCCGCCAGGGCCGCCACACTCCTCGGGATGAGATGCTTCACCACCTCGATCGCCTCGGTCGGAAGCCCGTAGCCTGGCTCGCGTGCTCTGAGTCGGTAGAGGCCGGTCGCCGCGCGAAGCCTCGTCCATGATAGATCCGGAAGGGGCCGTCTCGCTTCGGGCGGAACGCGCTCGAACTGATCAGGATGAGATACATCGACGAAGACAAACCCAGTCACCTCCCCAGGGAATCGCGCGTCGAACACCCGCACCAGCGGACCGCCGAGTGAGTGTCCAACCATCACGTAGGGAGGCGCCTCCCCCGCCGCTTCCAACAGCCCGTGGAGCTCCTCCGCGAGCCGATTGGCGTCACGTGGTCCGGGGCGCCGCTCACTCCAGAGGATGCCTGCCCGATCATAGGAGCAGGCCCGAGTGACTTCGGAGATGTCCGACTGCACCAACGTCCAATCCAGCGAGCCGCCCCCACTCCAACCCGCCTCGAAGACGACGGTGGGCACGCCCTCCCCCTCACAGCTCAGGTGTGATCGGGTTCCGTCCACCTCCACCAACTCTCCGATGGGCGGATAGGTACGATCCGCAGACCATCGTGACCACCGCTCATAGGCCACACCAACAGCGGCCAAGAGGGCGACGATGACGACCGTACTGAGCGCGATGCGTCGTATCCACCGCAACATGTCAGTCCTCCGGACTTGCTCGACGTCGTCGGTCTGAGGAACACCTCATCCCATCGATCATCTTCCGTCTGGTCCCGCTCGATCCGCAAGATCGCCGCCGACCCCGGCAGACGCTCGCACCGTTCCCAAACGGAACACACCATCCTCGGGGCCCGTCATCGCGCTCTCCTGGCTTGGCGCGATAGCCATTTCCCGAAGGAGATCTTGATCCCGAAACGGTTGACCGTCTTCTCCGTGTCGGGACTGCCGAAGAAGAAGGTGGCCCCTTCCTGGAGGCCGATCTTCAGCTCCGTGCCTCCTTCGAACAGGATGGTGTACCCGACCTCCACCCCGACCGTGACCTCGTTCCCATCGTCCATGAGGTTTCGGGTGTAGGCGACAAGCGGGGCTCCGAAGAACCCCTTGTCGCTTCCTCCCTCTGGCCGTTCGCGGAAGTAGTAGGGAGCGTTGATCTCCGCCCCCAGATGGCGGATGCCACCATGGCCCCCGAATTGCCAGCTGGCGATAGGCGCAATCTTGAGATCCACGGATGCTGAGAGCTCGAGCCCTACCACCGCTGGCAGCACGTTGACGTCGAACTCACCCGACTCATAGAAGGGCTCGATGGTGACCATCGGCTGGACGCCGATGAACAGGGGCCTTTCTTCGGACCGCGACTGGCCGGCGGCGGGCGAGGCAGGGACCGCGAGGGCCCCTAGGGTCGCCACCAGCAGGGTTGTCGTCTTGGCTATCGTCTTCATGTCACTCCTCCTTCTAGAACCGCCACTCCATCCCGATCACGGGGAAGAGCCCCCACTGGTTGATGGTGTCCGGCCGCACCTCCACCTCGTTCCAGTAGAACTGGGAGACGTTCTCGCGGTTGTAGGCGTTCCACAGGGAGAGAAACGTCGTGATGGTCGAGCCGCGGAGAACCGTCCGGTGGTCGACGCGCAGGTTGAGAGAATGGTAGGCGGGATGCCTGACCGCGTTGATGCGGCCGGTGTCGATGACGCCACTGTTCAGCCCTGTGGACGCGGCCACGTCGAAAGGCGTGTAGGGGGCACCGCCGCCGGCAGACCAGCGGCCGGACACTTCCCAGGCATGGGAGAAGCGGTATCCGCCCGCCAGAGTGGCCACCCACCGGTTGTCCCAGGCCCGGCTCCGCCACTGCCCCTCCAGGTCACGGTAGCGGCTCCTGAACCAGGATCCGCTGGCCAGTCCATAGAGCCTCTCGGTCAGCCTCTTCTGGACGAGGACCTCCACGCCCCGTGACGACGCCTTGCCCTCATCCACCAGGGTCCGATAGGGACGGAATCCGATCTGGCTGGCCCCGTCGTCCACAACGAACAGGGATGGGTCTTCGACCTCCAGGGGGAACCCGTCGTACTCCTTGAGATATGCCTCCACCGTGAGCTGCGTGCTGGGGGAGAGGAGGTAGCTCATTCCGCCCACCACGTGCAGCGCCCGGGGAACGGCGAGCTCCTCGAACGCCGGGTCCTGGGCCAGGAGGAACGAGGGGAGGCGCTGCCGATACAGACCGACGGCACCGGTGAGCCGGAGCCGGTCATTCAGGGAGAGCGAGGACGCGAAGCGCGGAGACAGCGCCACCTTCCCCGAAGCGCCCCATCGGTCCACGCGAAGGCCGGTGGTCGCCTCGAAGCGTGGCGTCACCCGCCAGACGTGACTGACGAAGCCACCCAGGCGCGTGTCGCTCCAGTCCTGCGCCAGCTCCCGGCGGGGGACGAGACTCCCGAGACGATCCTCGATGGCTCCGGTCATATAGGAGTACCTGCTGCTCTCCAACTCGAGTTCGAAGCCAAGGCTCAGGGAAGAGCTCCCTCCCGTGACCAGCCGGTGGATGTTGCGCACCCGGACGGCACGCTCGCGGTGATCACCGAAGAGGAGAGTGTCGGCGTCCACCACCCTGAGCTCTCGCCGGTCGCTCCACTCTCCCGAGGCCGATACGGCCAGGACCGAGTAGCCCCGGTCTCCCCAGAGTCGGCGCCACGTGGCGCCCACCGTGGCCTGATCCGACTCCTGGTCGCCGAACGCGGTGTACCCTTCGTCCAGGGCCTCCTGCACATCGAAGGAGATGCTGCTTCTTCCCCCCAGGGCGAGGATGCCCAGACGGTCCTTGGGCGTCGCGTCCCACGTGACCTTGGCGTGGAAGTCCCCATACCGGGGTAGGACCCCACTGCTCCCCAGGGCGCCCGCCAGGACATCCAGGAAGCTCTTTCGGACCGAGAGCAGCCAGGCCCCGTCGCCGGAATCCAGGGGACCTTCCGCGGTACCGCCGAATCCCATGAAGCTGGCCTGCATCCGGGTCTCGGCCTTTTCCCGGCTTCCCTCACGGAGCTCGATGTCCACCACCGACGACAACCGATTGCCGTAGGTGGCGGAGAATCCGCCGGCCGAGAACCGGACATCTTCGATGAGGTCCACGTTCAGGATCCCGATGGCGCCTCCCGTGGAGCCCATCGCCGGGAAGTGGTTGATGTTGGGGACCTGGATGTGGTCGACGTAGAAGCCGTTCTCGAAGGGGCTCCCGCCGCGCACGTAGAGGTCGTTGGCGTTGTCTGACACCTGTGCCATGGACGGGAGGGCCGTGAGCACTCGGCTGACGTCGCCGACGGATCCAGGGGCCCGACGGATCTCCTCCCGGTTCATGAGGGCGCTGCTCACGGGCTGTGCCTGCTCCACGCGGAAGTGACCCGCGTTCACCACGATCCCCTCCACCTCGAGGGCCTGCATCTGGAGCTCGGCCACCACCTGGGTACCGCGCCCCGGTGACACGATGACGTCGGTCAGCGTCAGAGGCGCGTATCCCAGGAGCGTCACCTTGACCACATAGCCTCCTGCCGCGACACCGGCGATACCGAAGGCGCCGTCGGGTGAGGTGAGAACCCCCTTCTCCGTGCCCTCCAGCGTGACGCTGGCGGCCTCGAGAGGTGCCTGCGTGGCAGCGTCCACCACACGTCCCGTGACGGAGCCCGGCTCCTGCGCCGTGGCCCGGGCTGACGGAAGGACGCCTGCAAGAAGCGTGGTGATCCCGGCAAGCAGGATGACTCGTCGACTTCTGGAGCCGTTCATGATGCCATCTCCTCAGTATTTGGGTTTGCAGGGGCCGGCACGACCTGCGTCACGCCTCGGCCCGGACCGAGCATGGATGCCCGCTGGTGTACGACGACCGCGACGGCGACCACCACGAGCAGGACGGAGTCCCACGGCCGGGCATCGGGCCAGGCCGGGTTGATCATCTGGTAGTGGAACAGGGTGGGGACGAGCAGACTCCCTCTGGCTGCGTTCACGAGGCCGGTCATGATGACGCTGGCGGCCACGGTTCCCACCAGGAACGGGGTGAAGCTCCAGCCACTCTGGACGGTCCCGACCAGGATGAAGGCCGGAATGTGCCAGAGCCCCCAGATGAGTCCCACGGTGAGGCCGGCCCAGAGTGGGGCCAGCCGGCGCTGCAGGATGGGAAGCGCCACCCCACGCCACCCAGGCTCCTCGACGGGCCCGAGCATGAGCATGAATGCAGCGGTCAGAAGCAGCTCCCATGGCCCCGCCGCCGGAAGAAGGGAGACGGGGTCGGTGCCTCCGAGCAGCGCTCCGAGGTAGAAGACGGCAGGCACTCCGAGGACGAGGAAGCCCCACCAGGCGAGCGGGGCGCGCCAGAGTCGAAACCGCCCCATGAATCGGCCGAGGCCGTTGATGCCTGTGTCGCGGACGACCACGACGCCGGCTGCAATGGCCGGGGCCCAGACCGCCAGCACGAAGAAGGGGTGGCTTGCGCGCACGGATCCGAGCCACCGGCTCGTCACCTCCGGTGCTGCCAGCAGGAGTCCGATCAGCCCCCAGCTGATGGCGAACGTCAGGAGCAGAAAGGGGACGAGGGCGCGGCTCGGTACGTCGGGAGACCCGGCGGTGGCCGGATCCGCGTTGTTCGAGCGCAGGGAGATGCTCATTTGAGCTTCCATCAGGTCCTCTCATTCGCTGAGCCCCCATCCGGGGGCAGATCCGTCCTGGCCGACGCCAGGAGGGCCAGCTCGAGGAGTTGCAGGTTCAGATCCTGCACGCGGCGCAGGCGGCCGAAGAGCTCGGCCTGGTCCGCGACCCGGACGACGATCTCGGTCGTGTCCGACGCGGACACCACGCTGTCCGCGCCGAACCACTCGGCCCAGCGGTCCCCGACCGGACCAGCAACCACCAACCGGTAGGCGGCGGTCCGGGACGACGGGTCTGGGGCGGGACGGTGCATGGCTCCTTCTCCTCGTGTGGCTCTCCAGGTCTGCCTCCACGATGGCGTACCAGCCGCCCCGGGACGTCACCCCAACGGGTGATTCCAGGGGTGATCTTGCTGGGCGGAGGGGTGAGTCTGGCCGTCTTCAGGGGAGGTCCGGCCCGGAGTCGCGGCCCCGGACAGACCCTTGGCTCAGCAGACGGAGCAGGGACATCTTCAAGGCGCGCTTCCGACTCCTCTGGATTCCCGATGGCCCCCACTCGTCTGAACCAGGCAAAGCTGCACGTGCCCGGGCTCACCGCCGCGCCCGTGGTGCGGGAGTCGTTGCTCCGGCGCCTCGATGCGCATCGAGGCCGTCTGGTGCTCGTTTCGGCTCCCGCGGGCTTCGGAAAGACCGTGCTGGTGGCGGATTGGATCGCCCGGCGGTCCGAGCCTTCGGCCTGGCTCTCCCTCGATGCCCTGGACGAGGAGCCGTCCAGGCTGGGAGCTCATCTCGCGGCAGCTCTGCACAGCCTGGGAGCGGAGGACTTCCGCGTCGTGGCCGAGGCGGTCCTGAAGGCTGCCTCGTCAGACGGCCGACCGGCGGACGAGCTGCGAGAGAGCCTGGAAGCGGTGACCGCGGAGGGCGTCCTCGTCCTGGATGACCTCCACGAGGTCGAGTCACCTCAGGGCCTCCGCATCATCGAGCCCCTGATCCATGCGCCCCGGAGCAGGTTGCGGATCGTCCTCGTGACCCGGGCGGATCCGGCACTGCCCCTGGCCCGGCTGCGGCTCTCGGGCCAGCTCGTCGAGGTGCGGGCCGGGGACCTGGCCTTCTCCCGGGAAGAGGCCGCGCAGCTCCTGGAGGGAATGAAGATCTCCTCGCTCGCGCCGTCCCAGCTGGCCACGTTGATGGAGCGGACGGAGGGATGGCCCGCGGGGCTTCGGCTGGCGGGAATCGCCCTGGCGGACGCCGAGGACCCGGACACCTTCGTCACGTCCTTCGCAGGCACCAATCGCTTCGTCACCGAGTACCTCCTCGAGGAGGCCGTGGGCCGACAGCCGGCGCGCCTCCAGCAGTTCCTGATGGAAAGCGCCGTGCTGTCCCGCTTCGACGAGGGCGGCTGCCGCGAAGTCCTGGGCGATCCTGAAGCCCACGACCGGTTGGAGGAGGCGAGAGCGGCCAGTCTCTTCCTCGTTCCCCTCGGGGCGGATGGAACGTGGTACAGGTACCACCACCTGTTCGGTGAGCTGCTCACGTACCGCCTCGGCAGGACCCGGCCGGAGCGGCTCGAGGAGCTTCGTCTTCGGGCCAGCCGATGGTTCGAAACCCAGGGAGACCTGGAGGAGGCCCTGGAGCAGGCGGCCCAGATGGCCGGGAAGGACCGGCTCCTCGAGCTCCTGGATCGATACGGCCTGACCATGATCAGCCGGAGCGAGCTGACTGGTATCCGACGCTGGCTCGGGCAGGTCGATACGTCGGTGGTCGGCCCCTATCCTCTGGCGTGGTGCACGGAGGCCTGGCTCCGGATCGTGACCGAGCGGGTTGCCGACCCGATGCCGTTGATCCGCCGCATCGAGGTGGCGCTCGAGCTGGCCGGAGAGGACTACGACCCACAGCAACGGACCCGGGCGCTCCTCCACACCAGGGTCCTGGCCGCCTACGCAGCGCGCTACCGGCACCAATGGGAGAAGGCCCTGGAGCTCGGGCAGGAGGCCGAGGCCCTTCTCACCGACCAGGATCCTCTGACGCGCGGCTTTCTGATCTACAACGCCGCCCGGGTCCGCATGGCACTGGGCGAGATGAGCGAAGCGTCCGCCCTCCTCCGGCGGGCGTTCCCCGACCACCTGCACGGAGGCAACCACTACCTCGTGTTGGCGACCCTGGGCCGCATCGCGGCGATCCGGGCCCAGACCGACGGGGTGTCCGCCTCGCTGGAGGCTCTGGATACCGCGATGGCGTTTGCCCGGGAGCACGGGCTCGACGCCAATCCCGCCCTGTCCATCGTGCACCTTCATGGCGGGTGGACCCACCTCCTGGCCGACGCGCTCGAGGAAGCCGAGTCCGCCTTCGAGTCCGCCCTCCAGGCCGCTGGGGCACAGGATTTCCCCGAGGAGCGGGGCAACGCGCTGGTCGGGCTCGCCCGCGTCGCCTCGGCCCGGGGGGACGTGGCGCAAGCGGAGGCGCACCTCCGGGAGGTGTCCGCCCTGGGGCAGGCCGGGAACGTGGATCTGTTCGAGACCACGCTCGAGCTGGAACGGCTCCATCTCGCGCTCCGACGTGAATCGCTGGGCGTCGGCCCGCCGGCACCGGAGCTGGCCCGGTACCTCTCCGTCTCCGAGGATGACGGTGGTCCGTGGACCACATTGCGGGAGGCGGCGACGATCCTGGCCTTGCAGCGTGCCCTCCTGAGCCCCGCACTGGACAGCACCGAAAACCGTCTGGCCGGACGCCTCATGGAGGAGAGCACACGGCGGGAGCGCGGTCCCGCCACCGTGATCGCACTCCTGTTCCTGGCCATGGAGACCGATACTCCCGGTCGCTGGGACCTGGTGGACGAGGCGCTGCAGATGATTCGCTCCAGGGGCTACGTCCGGCCTGTCCTGGAGCTGGGGCCGGCGGCCGCCAGCCTCCTCCGGTCAGCGGTGCAGCAGCCGCGCCTGTCCCTGGAGAATCGGCTCCAGGCAGAGGGGATCCTGGCCAGCATGAGCCCGGTCGCCGAGGGGATGGAGCCCGGCGAGACCGCACCACCGTCGGAGGATGAGGGAGGCGTGCGCCTCGCCGGTGCGGTCCCCCTGACGGAGCGGGAACGGGAGGTGCTGGAGCTCCTCTTTCAGGGGATGACCAACAAGGAGCTGGCCCGACATCTGTTCGTCACCGTGGACACGGTGAAGACCCACCTGAAGCACATCTACGCAAAGCTGGGGGTGGCGAACCGGAGCCAGGCCATTCGGCGGGCCCGGGAGCTGGGCTTCACCCCGGAAGCCGACTGACTCAGGACCCGCCGGCCTCCACCAGGTGCCGGGCCAAGGCCGCCTCCAGGGCCGCGAGCACCTCCCCTGCCTCCGCCCCACCCTCGAACGGCCCGTCCGTGTTGAGCTGGAGGGCCACCGCTACGCCGGATCGGGGGTAGTAGCGAAGGCTCGACAGGTAGCCCGGAATGTAGCCGGCATGACCTAGAACCGGCCCGAAGGGACCGCTCCTCCGAATGGAGACCCCGGCCCCGTACAGGAGCGTCCCGCCGGGTCCGTCCACGGGCACGCCGCTCTCGAGCTCGGCGAGGTAGGGCGTGGCCATGGCCTGCCCGGTGAAGAGGGCGATGCCCCACCGGACCAGGTCCTCCGGATGGCTCACCAGGCCGCCTCCGGCCCACTCCACTGCAGGGTCCCAGGCCAGGGTGCCGTCGTCGCTCAGGGTGGACCGTGGGAGACCGAAGGGGTTCTGCGGGTCCACCCAGCCGGGGAGGAGATCAGCCAGGCGCGGCTCGTCGGACGGATCCGTCCGGTCGAGGTCCAGAGGATCCAGGAAGCGGCGCCCGATCTCCAGGAAGAGGTCGCCCTGCACGACGTCCTCCACCACCAGCCCCAGGAGGATGTAGCCGGTGTCGGTGTAGGCCCATCCCTCACCCGCCGGAAACAGGGGCGGCTCACCCAGGACGAAGCCGACAAGGTCCTCGGGTTGGAATGGGGAACCGGGTTCCTGCCGGAGGGCAGCCCAAGTCGACTGAAAGTCCGGGTCGTAGACGTGATCGGGGATCCCGGCGCTGTGCGTCAGAAGGTGGCGTAGGGTGATGGACTCTCCGTTGGGAAGCCGAGCGAACCATGGCCGGTCTCCGAGCCACTTCTCCAGGGGATCGTCCAGCTCCAGCTTGCCCTCCCCCGCAAGGGCCAAGACCGTGGCGGCGACGAAGGACTTGCCGATGCTTCCCGCCAGCATCCGTCCGTTTCCAGGGAGGGGCTCGCCCCTGTCGGGATCTGCCACGCCCACCGCCACCGTCTCCGGCCCCCCGTCGGGCGTGCTCCACGCGGCGATCACACCGGGAACGCCGTACCTGCTTCGGAGACTGTCCAGCGTCTCCCCGATGCCGGCGGGCAACGGTGCCCGGTTCTCGGCGATCCGGGCGACGGACGGCGTGGGCCCCGGAGGCTCCAGGTGCGCAACCCTGTACTCGATCACCGATCGGGCCAACACGTCACCGACTCGGCGTAGCCGTACTCGCGGGGTGGCATCGATCACCGAACCTGGCCCTGGGGAGAGATCGAGCAGGGTGAACGACACTCGAAGCGGCTGCAGTCCTCGGCTCCAGATCAGTGACACGGGGTAGCTCAGCTCTACGTACCCGCTGTCCGCCACCAATTCCTCGACCTTCGGCCCACTCTCTCGCTCCTCCGGTGTCGCCGGTCGAAGGCTGCTTCGCAGCGAAGTCATGAAGGAGATGTCGACCGAGTACGGACCCGGGTGGGCCAGAGTGTCGGGCACGTAGTATCGCACACCTGCGCGGATGACCGTCGTGCTGTCGACGATCGATCCAACAGGTGGCGAAAGGTGTGTTATCACCAACAGTGGCTCGCCGCGGGGCCCGCCTCGCCGCGGGACCTGCTCAGGTGTGTTCGGCACACCCGCACATCCGAGGACCAAGGCCACGGCCCCCGTCGCAACTGTCGTCCCTAGGGTCCTCACCTTGCTTCGCATCGGCGCTCCGCCCGGCGATTCAGGCCTCGAAAGCGCGCTGCTTCTCCCGCAGACGCTCGAGCAGTGAGAGAAACCGCGGATCCTGGCGAAGCGGTACCAGGAAGCGGTCGTGCTCGGCGAGGAACTCGTGATTCGTGAAGCCCCACTCCGATGCCCGATCCAACCATCGAAGGGCGTCGTCGAACTCCCCGAGCCTCGCGAAGCACTGGGCGACGAAGCGGGGAAACGTCTCGTCCCGCATCACGGCCTGTTGCAGGTTGGCGTTCGACTCGAACCATGTGCGGGCTCCCTCCCGATCTCCGCGAAAGGCTCTGGCGCCGAGCTCACAGAAGTCTGCGAAGTTGCTGTCGCCGAGGTCCGCTCCCTTCTCGAAGGTCGCAACGGCTTCGGACTCCGCTCCAGCGTAGGCCAAAGCCTGGCCGAGCCACCACTGCACGAACACTGGATCGATTGTTGACCTGCTGGCTTGGTCTCGCAGCAGCCGAATCGGTGTGTCAAACCTCCCTGAGAACAAATCGGCCGTCCCCTGTGAGAGAACGGCCATAGGGGTCAGAGGGTCCCTATCCACGGCCTCTTGGGCGTACCGCCGAGCCTCGGTGGTCAGGCCAGCCTCGGACAGGAGGAACGCCAGCCACCAGAGGGCATCGCTGTTCTGCTCCAGCTCGAGAACCTTGCGTAGGTGCCGCACGGTGACCGGGGTGTTGCCCCGCTTGTATTCACTGAAGCCCATCGCAAACCAGGCCTCCGGGAGATCGGAGTTCAGCTCCAGAGCTCGCGTCGCCGCGGCGGTGCAACGGGCCAAGGTCTCGTCATCGGAGCGAACGAAATCGTAGAGGAGGTAGTGGAACACTCCGATTGCAGCATGCAGAAGGGCATGCTCGCCATACCTCTCCAGGCCCTCCTCTGTGAGCCGAATCGCCTCTTTGATCCCCGGGCCGGTGAGGTCAAACGCGAGCTGCCGCGCACGCATCCATAGCTCGTAGACCCTCGGATCATCGGTGGTCCGGGCCGCGAGGCGGCGGCCTTCCTCGGGTGTGAGGGCACCTTTCAGGGCCTCCACGATCCGACGAGAGAGTTGCTCCTGAAGGTCGAACGTATCCTCCACCGTCCCGCTGTACTTCTCGGCCCAGAGGTGTGTGTCTGACGTCCCATCGATCAGCTGCGCCGTGATCCTGAGGTCTTGCCCGGCCTTGCGGACACTACCCTCGAGCACGTAGCGGACATTGAGCTCGGCCGCGATCGCCGGTGCGCCCTTCTTCACGTCTTTGTACATCATGGCCGAGGTACGGGAGATCACCCGCAAAGCCCCTATCTTCGACAGATCCGCGATCACCTCGTCGGTAAGGCCGTCCGAGAAGAAGGCGTTGTCAGGATCCGGGCTGAGATTCTCGAAGGGGAGAACGACGATCGACCGGCTGTCGTCCGCCGGAGTCGGCAGTGCCGACGCTCCGGCGGAAGGCACGTAGGAAGAGGCCTCGGATGTCGTCTCGGTCGGGCCGGGCTCCGCGGGCCTGATCTCATAGGCCCAGGCGAGAACGAGTGCGATGGGGAGGCCGATCAGGATCAACACCACAACTGGGACCTGTAGTCGATCCCAGGCCGGTAGAGCGGCATCACCCAGGCCGATGATGCCAGACCCGACGACTACGTACACGACGGCGACGCGATAGACCTTGCGCCGCTTCAACTCGGCCCAGAACACCGATAGCCTGGACTGCACGGGGACGGCTCCTCTGTGAAGAAGACCAGGCCCAGCCCCGCCAGCTGCGCGGTTGATAGTGCGGCCCTGCCGCTCAGCCAGCAAGGATCGGTCGCAGCTAACGTTCCAGGGCCGGCCAGGGCCACCAACCCTCCGCCCTGATGATCGCTCTCACGATCTCCGGGATCCGTTGCTGCCCTCCCTCCCCGTTGGCGAATACGACCAGGTGGGATCGGGGTCAAAGTGGCTGGAGCCGGAAACCACCCTGGCCTACTGCCACCTACTCACGTGAGCCACGCGCTCCCCTTCACCCGCGCCCCCAACTCCCTCGAGCGTGAAGACAACCAGGGTGGTGATCCCATCTTGCTCCCGCGTTGCTGCGATTCGGCTGCCGTCGAACGACCAACTCGGACGCGCGTACTGCACCCCTGGCTCGAGGGCGTTCAGTCTTGTTACCTCCGATCCATCACTGCGCATCACGAACAGCTGATCCAATCCTTCAGAATCCCGACCGGACGCAAAGGCAATCCACTCCTCATCGGGCGACCATACGGGGTATCCATCAAACCCTGGGTGCTTGGTGAGGTTCGTTGCCGTGCGGTCCGTGAGGTCCATCACGAAGACCTCTGAGTTGCGTCGCCCATCTTGGCTCAGCACGCGCCGCCACAGAAGCCTGCGACCATCCCTCGATATCGAAGGATAGCTGTCCCATTCGCTGTGAACCGTGAGCCGTCTGACCCCCGTGCCATCACGGTTCATTCCCCAGATCTG
This sequence comes from Gemmatimonadota bacterium, assembly GCA_039589955.1. Lineage (GTDB taxonomy): Bacteria > Gemmatimonadota > Gemmatimonadetes > Longimicrobiales > Gaopeijiaceae > SZUA-318. The sequence goes on from JBDHGI010000022.1 coordinate 42,688, forward strand.
GTAGGTCTCGCCGTCGTGGCGCTTTGAATTGAAGACGATTTCGCCACCGTTTGGTCCCGGCCGCGGATGGTCATCGTCCGTAGGATCATCTGTGAGTCGCTCCAGCCCGCTTCCGTCCGGCCTGACCCTATACACATCGAGCTCGCCAGCTCGGTCTGATGCGAACAAAATCTCGTCCTCCGATACCCACACGGGGGTCTCGTCATGCCCGGGGTCGTCCACGAACCGTCTCTCACGCGACCCGTCCAACTCGACCGTATACAGGTCGCCGCCCCGCTCGAACGCGAGCCTCTCGCCGTCGGGAGACCAACTTGGGTAGGTCCCCTGCACTCCACCCACCGCATCCACCCGCACGACTCGGACCTGCGCCTCTGCACGCCAAGCGCCTTCCCCGAGCAGGTGAACCGAAAGAAGCGCTACCATCACCACCGTCCCCCTCATCGTCCCCTCCCCCCTTACCTCGCGTTGAAAGCCCGCGCCGGATTGAAGAACACCCGGCTCGGCTGGCAGTCGTTGCCTGCCACGATGTCGAGATCGCCGTCCCCATCGAGATCACCCAACGCGATCGGCCGCGTGTCGTCGCCTGCGGCACCGATGGCCGGACCGGGAGCGAGGCCACCCTCGCCATCATTGACGTAGATGCGGCTCGGTACGGAGCGCACCCGATCGCCAGATCGATCTGGGACACCATCTCCCTCGAAGTCGTCGTACCAGGAGTCCAGGTCCGTGGTCCCCACCACGGCATCGAGGTCGCCGTCCAGATCAACGTCGCCCAGCGCCACGGACCAGGCCTGCTCCGCCGAATGGCCGAAGGCCCGCGAGTCCCGGAAGCTCCCTTTGCCGTCATTGAGATGGACGGTGTGCTCCCGTCTCCAGCTCACCGCTACCAGGTCCGGGTGTCGGTCGCCGTTGAGGTCCCCCACCGCCAGGCCGGTCGGATCCGAATGGCCGCTGCCCAGCGTCTGGGCCAGCGTAAGCGTCCCCTGGCCGTCATTCCTGTAGATGAGGATTCGCCCCGGCCCCCGATAGGATACCGCGACGTCGTCATCGCCGTCGGAGTCGAAGTCGCCCAGAACCACGGCCATTCCCCGTCCACTCTCGTCGTTCAGAGCCTGTCGGGTCCACGTGGCGCCCGTGCCACCATTGATGAACACATGGTCCTCACCGTCACCGACGAGGACCACGTCGATGCGGCCATCGGCGTCGAGGTCCCCGAGCGCCAGTGCGCGCCGCCCCTCAGCCAGGGTGCTCGACCCCAGACCGGCAATGGAAACCAGGTTTCCGCGGCCGTCATTCCTGTACACGACGGACCGGTCTCCAGCATCGTTCGCGACCACCGCGTCCAGGAACCCGTCTCCATCCACGTCTCCGAGCGCCACGGCATACGAGCGGTCCGCCTGACTCTCGAGAGCCCGTCTGCCGTAGAACGTCCCTCGCCCATCGTTGGAGTAGACCCAGTCCGTCTCTGCGAGGTGCCTTCCATTCGCGAAGACCACGTCGAGATCGCCGTCATTGTCGAGGTCCCCAAGCGCGACTCCAGCCGTATGCTCAGCTGCCCCGCAGAAGGTGCTCCAGCGCGAAAAGTCCTGTGCAGCCATCTGCTCTCGACACCCGAGAACCGCGAGACATGCCATCGCGAAGACCCATCCGCCACCTCGGTTCACGCCCCCTCCACTGCAATCATGGTCCGCCCCTCAGCCGCTGCGCGGCCTCCCTGGCCCCACGCACTCGGGGCTGAAGCGGTGGGTCCGCGTCCTTCCAGAGGTCCGCGAAGCGCCCGTAGTACTCCACCGCTCTGGCCGCCTCACCCTGGTCCTGGTACAGCTCCGCCAGACCGCGGTAGGCCAGCCACAGCTTGTAGGCGTCCGACTCGGAGCGGTACAGGAAGTCGGCATCCAGGTACCGGTGCAGATTCGCGATCGCCGAGTCAGGCTCTTCCGTAGCCCGAAAAACCTGGGCACGCTCGAACCAGCCGCAAACGGCACACTCCGGAACGGAGTCGCGCCAGGCCAGGAATTGCTCCGCCGCATCATCGTAGCGGCCCTCCGCGAACGCGATCCATCCCAGCGCCTCTGGCCAATCCCTGGTGCCCGCCGAGGGATCCGAAGAAGTTCCCCTCAGGGCGACGCTTCCGTCCAACACAGCTCGCGCCGCATCAGGGCGGCCGACGACCGCGTAGATGACGGCCAGGTCGGCCGCGTAGGGTGTACCCGGGGAGAGCGACTCGACAGGAACCTCCGCGATGGCGCGGTCGAGGGACGCGACCGCTCCGAGGGTATCTTCGAGAAGCACCGCCAGAACTCCGGCTTCGAACAGGGCCTCCGCGTGGCGGCTCGGCGCGGGAACGGATCCGTACGGGGTTCGCTCCTCCAGCTCGATCACGCGCCGCATGCGTGAGAGAGCCTCTTCAAGCCTGCCCCTGGAGAGCGCGAGGTGGCCGAGGCCGAGCTCCGCCTGTAGCTCCCACGCAGGATTGCCCCGCGTCGCCTCCAACAGGCGCTGCCCCCACTCTTCGGCGGCGTCGAAGCGGAACCGTGCGCTCTCCAGAGCCGAGCGTACCGACATCACGCGCGGGTTCTCCGGGTAGGCCTCGACAAAGCGTCTCCACGTGACCTCGGCCGAGTCGGACATGCCCAGTCGGACCTGCACCTCGATCGCGTTGGAGTACGTCACGGCCGGGGCGCCCCCTGCGTCGACCGACCGCCGGTAGAGACGTTCGGCCTCGTCCAGGCGACCGAGATCACCGAACGCCAGTGCCAGGTTGTTCAGGGCCACCGGGTCCGTCGGGTAGCGCTCGAGCAGGGTCTCGTAAGCTCGGATCGTGGCCTGGACGTCGGGCTCCACGTAGCTGAAGTAGGCCGCCTCGGTCAGGTAGCGCTCCCGATCCGTGAGCCGCTCTCGTCCCTCGAACGCAGCGGCTGCCTCACGGCGCACGCGCTCAGGATCTCGACCCAGGTTACCAAGACACACGGCTAGCTTCCGGTGTGCCATGGCGAACGTGGAGTCCTCCTCCAGGGCTTCCTCGAGCAGGGCGACGGCTCTCTCCGTGTCCCCGCGGTCGTTCGCCGATTCTGCCTGGGCGTACCGTTCCAGCGCCTGCAGGGATCGGGTCGTGACCTGCTGGAGCGGGGGATCACCCTGGATGGTGCGAAGCGACTCGCCGATCCGTTCCCGCAGCTTGGCGGAGAGTCGATCGACGGCGTTGGGAACGTCCAGGACATTCCTGGCGGTCTGGCGCTCCGCCGTGAGCACGTCGCCGGATGCAGCCGCCACCAGGCGGGCCGAGATCACCACCCCGTCGCCCAGCGGCAGCACGTCGCCGGCGATCACCGCCTTCAGCCCCTCGCGCCTGGCCACCTCGAGGGCGACTTCAAACGTGAGTCGCGTCGTCGCATCCCGCTCCATTCGGGCCAGAACCGGCACGATCTGCATGGGCTGAAGCACGGTTATGGCGGAGGACTGGGCGAGATCGATCCGGAAGAGCTGGGTCACCGTCTCGCCCAGTGTGGCGGCGTCCGTGCGGTTGTCGAAGTCGGACAGGATCAGGCGCTCCTGGTGATCGATCACGCCCTTGGCCTGGAGGGTGGCGATCGGCCCCACGCCCATCCGGCGCATGCCTAGATAACCCCCTGTGGTGAACCCGAAGAGGACCACCACCGCGGCCGCGCCGACTCCGACGTTGCTCCACGTCAGCATGCGCCGGAGGCCGAGGAAGGACGCCTCCACGCCGTCGCCTTCCTTCGACAAGCGTCCACCCTGCACGACAGCGGTGAGGAGGAGCAGGGGTGCGCCAGACATCAGCAGCGCGACGATCGCGGGTCCGAACCACAGCGGCAGCCCGATGAGCGAGCTGACGGTGTCCGCAAGCTGCAGGACCAACCAGGCGCCCACGGCGTAGCTGCCCAGGATCTGCCACACGGACCGGCGGTGGATCTCGCCGAGAAGAGACGTGATTCCTGCCATCGAGCCTTCGTTGGGGTCAGCGAGGGTGCAACGCGAGCGTCGCAGACCCGCAGATCGCACGCGGGGTCCTGCCACCTCCCGGATCCCGGGAGAACGTACTCAAGATGGGGGACACGCGCGACCGGCCGATCGTCGAGCCATCAATCGATCCAGCTCGGGTCCCTGAACCGATCCGAGCTGGGTATTGGCTGGCCGGCCTACCTCCCCGCACGTCCCACCAACCGCTTCGATTCCTGCATCCTCCCCCTGCGCCCGAACGGCGGTGATCCCACACGGACCTCCCCTACTATGAGGGCTTCCTCGTTCTTCGGCGCCAGACAAACCTCTCGTCCGTCGGGATCGATGAGGCAGGTTGGAGACAGCTGGGGGCCTGAGGTGCTATTGGCCGCCAGCACGTACATCGCGTTCTCTGCTGCCCGAGTCACCATGTGTGCTCTCATGATGTCGTACTTCTCCGACGATTCACCCACGTCCGCAGACGACACTACTGCCAACTCCACCCGACGTCCGAACAGCTCCCGGAAGTACTCGGGGAACCGCACCTCGTAGCAGATCCTCAATCCGACGCGGATCCCGTCCACCTGGCACACCCCGCCGCCACCTGTCCCCGGTCGGAAGTTGTCTCTGTCCCAACCGTAGAGCGCGCGCTTGTGATAGGGTCTGCGGATGCCGCCATCCGGGGTCAACAACCTCACGGTGTTCTTCACACCGCCTCGTGTCAGGCTGGCCATGCCGACGACGACGAACAGCTCGAATGCCCGCGCGAGCTCCCTGGCTCCTCGCAGCGCCTCGGCCTGGCCCCTCCAGTCGATAGAATTCGAAGATTTCACCTCGATCGGCGGATATCCGCACAGAGCGCATTCCTGGGTCGCCAGCAGCCTCACGCCTCGTTTCGAGGCTCGCTTCATCCCTCGTTCCAGGGCGGCCAGGTTCTGTTCCGGATCGCCGCTGCCCCTGAACTGAAAGGCCCCGACAGTCAGTTGACGCTCCACGTCTCTCTCCCTGCTCGGACTCGAGTGACATTCTCAGGGCTCCGAACCAGGGCCGGACTCGGCCCATGGACCACGGGGTGGTTGGGCACGACTCTCCTGCGGAGCTCGGCCGGAGTAGGTCACCGATGCGCCTCCCGGCCAACCAGAGGTGTGGAGTCCCGCACAGCCGTCAAGACGTCCCGGACTGCAGCCACGACCGCTTCGGGGTTGGCCAGCTGTATGTAATGGTGGGCATGCTCCACCGTCCGTTGCAGGGAGTTCGTCGACAGTGCCGCCAGCTCAGTCTGGAGCTGGAGCCAAACGGTGGCATACCTGGCACCGGTGGCCTGGCTCATACTCGGCCGACGGACGTTTCCCGCCGTGAGAACCACGAGTGGTCGATCACCGAGTGCTCCGGCCTCTCGAGCCTGTTCAAAGATGTCGCCGACGACCGACAACTCACTGGCCAAGGCAGCAACGGTCTTCGGCTGGAGCCGCCTCATCGGCTCCTCGAGCTCATCGCCCAGGCCAAGCCCAAGGGGTTTCGCCGTAAGACGATAGAAGCCGGTGGCGGTCTGGATCATCCCCAAAGAAGACCACGGGATCTCGTAGGGGTATTCAGGCAACTCAGCACGTAGGCGAGCCTCCTGGTCGGGGTGCGACGAATCGATGAAGACGAAACCCACCACTTCTTCGTTAAAGCGCCCGGCGAACACCCTCACGAGCGCACCCCCTAGCGAGTGTCCCACCATGACGTACGGCGGCGGCTCGGAGACCGCACCCAGTAGGGCGTGCAGCTCAGCGGCGATCCGATTCGCGTCCCGCGGTCCCCGTCTCCGGTCGCTCCAGAGAACCCCTGCCCGGTCGTAGGAGCAAACTCGAGAGAGGCGGGCTATCGATGGCTGCACCAGTGTCCAGTCGAGGGAGCCGCCGACGCTCGCGCCCGACTCCAGGATCACAGTCGGCTGGCCCCTTCCCGTGCAGTGCAGGTGAGTCCGTTTGCCGTTGATCTCGACCAGCTCACCGACGGGTGGGTAGGCACGCATGGCGCTCCACCGAGAACCCTGCTCGTACGCAATTCCCGCAGCGAGCGTCGCAAGGGCCAGTGCCAGCCCTGCCACGACAATGCGTTTCACCCACGTCAGTATGGTCATTCTGCCAATTCAGCTGGCGTCCCGGCTTCCTTGGCACGGTCTTGTGGCGCTACTGCTCGACCGAGCTCGCTTGGCATTCCAGGGCCTCCGCAGCCGGGCCTCACTTCCGTCTAGGCCTCTCGTAGATCTCGAGCACCGGGAAAGGCACTTCCACAGGGGAGTACAAGCGCGTGTACCTCTCAGATGCAGCAACGGGCGGAAGCTCCAGCGTCCCGATCGGTTTCCCCTGAACCAGCGACACCAAGTAGCTCTCCAAGCTTCTGGAGCCGATCGGCCTCGGGAAAGGGTCAATTGAACAAGGAGTGTATCCCTCCCCAAGACGCCCACGCCTCTCAATGAATGCGCCATGCCCTCGTCATCGAGATCAACACGGATCGCACCGCCAGCTACGAACTGGTAATGCGTTTGGTGGTACTCCGGCAGCTCCGCCCTCCACAAGCCCTCACCGTCCGCACCGAAGGCCTGCACCTGTGGGAACGTGGCTGGCACGTGCACGATGATCCTCCGCTCCGGCTCGCAGTACAGTCTCCCAGCTGCGTAGAACTCCTTGAGAACCGGGTTCTCCGGCACCGCCTCACCAAACGACTGGAGGATCTCACCACTGGGTGACAGCTCGTGGATCATCCGCCCTTGCTGATGAGAGAGCAGAAAGAGACGACTTCCCAGGACGCACAGGTCCTCTGCGCGGTACTCCAATCTGATCGCGCCTAGCCAGTGGAGCCCCTCCCCTGAGTCGATCCCGAGAACGGCAATACGGCCATTGGCGCTGTCCAAGACATACACCGCTCCGTCCTGGGATACCGCGACTGCCTGTGGACTCTGAAACTCTCCCGGCCCCTGGCCACCCTCTCCAAACCGACTTGACTCCTCCCCATCGAGGCCAAAGTGGTGGATCCGGTTGTTCATTCTGTCCAAGACCAACACCCCGTCAGCGAAGGGCACCACTCGGTGAATGGAGCCGAAGGTCTCAGAGCCTCCGAGGATGCCTACTTTGACGATGGAGTCGGGAGGAGCCACCTCCTGCTGGGAGGTCTCGCCGGACCCTCCACTGCAGGCACAAAGGGCCACGACGAGCGCCAACGGCCTAATCTTGGTGATGCTCACCCACTGTCTCCCGTCGGGGCGCATACTACTTCCGTCGGCCGGTTGGGCCGAGGGCCGTTCATAGCCCCCGGAGCTGGAGACCCTCCGTGTTGTGGAACGGTGCCCACTAGTCTCCGCCGTCCGCTACGACTGCCCGGGTGCGTCTATTGGGCTCAGAAGAGCCCGGTCGAATCGCCATTCGCCATCCGCACCGCGCTCCCAACGTATGAACATGTTGTTGCGAAGGGTGTCTGCAGTCATACCGTCTTCGGCGAGGGCGATCTCATAGGCCACGTCGCCGTGAACGAAGACTTCGATGGTCTGTCTGCTCACTTCGACTTGGACACCTGCCTCGAAGGCACCTCTCAGGCCATCGACCAGGCCCGCGCGATCCACATTCATTCCAGGGCTCACGAGTCGGGCATCTTCCGTCCAGTACTCACCGGCTAGGTCAGCATCTCGGTGTACCGTGAGGACCTCCAGGTATCCCGCTATTCGTTGGGCGATCTCGGATTCCACCGCTTCAGCGCCACCTCCAGACACGCCACCGGAGCTCTCCTGCATGTCTGGCCCATTCGGAGTGCATGCCGCAGCCAGGGTGATGAGGCTGAGCAGAATAGCGACTTCAGGTCCACCAACGGGGCTGCGTCTCATCGGCTACCTCCGACATGAACTGTGTCCTCCTCCGGCTCTTCAACCTGTGCCGGCGGAGGAGCCGTGGCTATTCCTCGTCCGACGGCCTCTCCTAGCACCCACATGACCACCAGCAAAGGGGCGAACTTCCGCTGCTGTCCCTCCACGCGATACCCGATCGCGGGGTCGAGCCTTGGGCCCTCCCTCTGAACCGGACTACCACAAGGTCAATCAGCCACGCGCCGCCTGGCGATGCCCGCGAACAGCGTCACGTCCGACGATCCAGGACTGGGGAAGTCAAGATCGATGACCTCCCAGCCCTCCTTGCCCAGTTCATTGAGGTACGCCTCCACGTCCGCTCGGGACTTACCCTTCAGAAGGCCACCACCTTCCGCATCCTGGGCATTGATGAGCTTGTACTCCCATCGCTCTCTCATTGCAGCACCTCGATCAGTTGGATGAATGACACATGACGTTCGGGGCCTCCGAACCGGCTTGGCCCTGCTGTGTCGGCCACCTAGGGCATGAACCGCTCCTCCTGGGCTGACTGAAGGACATGCTCATCCAGACCTGCCTGGAGCATGTCCAGAACTTCGGACCCCGAGAGTTCCAGGCCCCAGGGAGTGATGAGTGTGGGACCGAATCCAAGGAGCTGGAGCTTGTACCGAGGGATTTGACGAAGGGGTGACAGGCGGTCCCAGAATGCGATCTCGTCCTTGAGCTCGACTTCGATCAGACCCAAGCCCTTCGAATAGACGTCGATGATCTCCTCCCAGCGTATCAGACCTGGCGAGTACCAGAAATTCCGATCGACGATGCCCTCCGAGGTGATCTGGATGCGCGGGCGACGGTCAAACAACCGACGCAGGGCCCACAAGGCGTGAGCGCCCAAGACCACCGCCACCAGCGGCCCCCATCCGGGGACCGTTGCCAACGCGACGGCGAAGGTCGTCATTCCGACAAACCAGGAGACAAAGAAGGTCCGAGAGTCGTGAATCTCGACCCGTTCCGGCCTATCGCGCTCCGGGGGCGCTGCTCTCGGCTCCCGATCCACTGTGGTGGGCCTCCCAACCTCCTTCGACGGTGGCCATCTCGGCTCTACGACACGGCACCTTCCAGAATCGTAAATCTTCCTCGCTCGGAGTCTATCTGCGCCCGGCAGCCAATTGGCAGCACGAATTGGGGTGCCGTGTGCCCGAAGTCCATGTCGCACACGACCGGGAACCCGAATCCGGCAGTGCGCTCGGACACAACCTGACGGAGGGCTTCCTTCTCCTCCTCTGTGTAGCCCATGGGGCGACCAAAGAGTAGGCCGGCCAAACGGTCGAACACACCCATGTTCTCGTAGTCCATCAGCATGCCGTCGACCCGAGCTGGGGTTGGTGCCTCCTCAGATGTCTCGAGAAAGAGGATCGCACCTTCCAGGTCGGGCCAGTATCGGGTGCCGCGAAGGTGTTGAAGCGACTCTATGCATCCTCCGACGAGGATTCCCTCGCTGAATCCCGGGTGAAGCCAAGTCCAGCCGGGGGATCGTTCCATCTTTCGTGGCCGCGTGAGGTCGAGCTTCTCTCTCCAGCTCAGGATTTCCTCCGTCCACTCCGCCGAGGGATGAACGACGCCTATCGCTTCCGGCGACTGCACCGATCGAGAGAACGATTCAGCGGTATACTGCAGGGGGGCGGGGTATTCGGCGAAGTCCGGGATCAGGGCGGGACCGTTGAACGTCACCATGCCGCACCGCTGCCAGATGGCGACGTTTAGGACCGTGATGTCCGAGTAGCCCATGAAGATGGTCGGGTTTGCTCGGATCAGGTCGAAGTCGAGGTGTGGCAGAAGGTGGCAGGAGTGGTCTCCGCCGATCGCGGCAATGATCGCGCGGACCTCAGGCCGTTCGAACATCTCATGGATGTCCGCGGTCCGGTTCTCGGGAGTGTCCGAGACGAAGCCGTGTTCGTTGAGCGCGTGGCGAGCGGTCACCACCGTGAAGCCCTGAGACTCGAGATAGGCGATCCCATTCTGAACTCGATGCGGGAACGCACTCGCACCCCCCCACGACGGGCTCACGATTCCAATCGTGTCGCCTGAACGCAGTCTTGGTGGCTTCATACTCTCTCACATCCCCTGAGACTGCCGCCATCCGACTACCAGCTATGCACTCCAATCCCGTTGCCATGCGGAGCGCTTGTAGGCTTGCCGGAACCCCAGGCCTGGTAGAAGGACGCGGCGCCTCCGACGTAGGCGATTCTGGCTCCCAAGGCTCTGCACCGTCGGATGCCTTCCATCACGGTAGCACGGCCCACCCCATACGACGGTAGTCAGGATCAGTGGCTACATCGTTGTCTTCTTCCAAACTCTTCAGTCGGAATCCCAAAGGGAGTGGAGTAGGGGGCAGACTACCTGGAACCTCAAGGTGGAACATCGGCTCGCAGCCGCCGCCCTTTGTGTATCCGCTCTCCAACACCGCTCCCTGAAAGCCATGATCCAGGTCGTTGTACTCCCAACGCGGTTGCACCCAATTCACATGCCTGCATGTATTCCGATACGTCTCCAAGAGGAGCCTGCTGACTCTCTCATAGTCACGGAGACGATCACAGCGCCTGGGCTCATTCTGCATTGCTTCCCTCGCCTCTGGACCGAGGGGGACGCGCCTGGACGCCACCGTGCTGGCAGCCCGATTCAAGGCGACTCAGAGTACCTCAACCCTCTGGCTTTTCTATCTCGTACACGTGCACGTACTCCACCCCGAGCTCGTCCGTCCACCTGCCCACCAGGTGACTCTCTCCGATGTCGTGCACTTCCAGCGCCCCGGGAACCACGACCTCTCCCTGGTAGGCACCCTCCGCATCGAAGACACTCCACCTACGGTCCATCCGTGCCTCGGACACCCATGACCGGTAGTCCTGAACCCAGACGTTGCCGAGCGCGTCGGTCTTGATCTCGTAGTGGGCTGGAAACGAATCGGGAAACAGCGCATTCTCGGCTCGCTGGAGCCAAAACTCGTCTCCT
>JBDHGI010000023.1:0-31030 GCA_039589955.1 Gemmatimonadota bacterium
TCTCCGCTTCCATCTGGACCGCCTCCCGAGCCGTCGCCCGGTCTACCGGGTGCGCGCCGGCGCCGGCGGGGAGACGCGGGCTCTGGTCATCAAGCAGCTGGATCCGGATGTGGCCCATCGCACGCGTCTCCTCGCGCAGCGCTGGCTTCCGGCTTTGGAGCTCCCCGGGATTGCTCCACGACTGCTGGGCGTCGTCGCAGATCCCGGCCACGACTCGGTCTGGCACCTCTACGAGGACGTGGCGGGCGTCTCCCTCGAGTCGCTCGGGCCGGAGAGGGAAGCCGTAACGGCGACGGTGGAGGCCATCGCCCGCCTCCACGTGCGCTCCGCGAGCCATCACGTCATCCCGGAGTGCCGGAGGGACGGTGAGGACTTCGGCATCCAGTATTTCGTCAGCAACGTGACGGACGCGTTGGACCTTCTGGGTGCGCTGGGGAGCCAGAGGGTTCGGGTGTCGCCCGAGGACGCCGCCCTCCGGGACCGGCTGAGGCGGAGACTCGCCACGCTGCTGGACGGCGCGGCGCAGCGGGGAGATCTCCTGACAGGCGTCGGTGGACCGGACGCGGTGCTCCACGGAGATCTCTGGTCACACAACGTGCTCATCACCGATTCCTCCGGTGAGGCCCGCGTGCGACTGATCGACTGGGATCACGTGGGAGCCGGACCGATCTGCTACGATCTCTCGACGCTGCTCTACCGGTTCGACCGTGCCGAGCGACCCTGGATCCTCGAGCGATACCGAGCGGCCGTGGCGGAAGCCGGCTGGCAGCTGCCCCCCACTGCCGAGCTCAACGTGCTGTGCGACACCTGCGAGTGCGCCCGGTACGCCAACCGGATCATCTGGCCGGCCATCGCCCTCCTGCACGACGAGGCGGATTGGGCGTTCGCGGAGCTCCGCGAGATCGAAGGATGGTTCGAGGCGCTGGAGCCGCTGCTGCCGGAGGATGCCTCCAGGGATCGGAGTGCCCGCCTTCCCGAGGGCTACCCGGCAGGCCGATCCGCCCCGGGCGTGGAGAGCTCCCGGAGGGAGTCGGCAAGGTGACCAGGGTCGTGGTGTCTCCCTACCGGGTCGCGGCCTTCCCGGAAGGGGGAGGCCACTTCTGGGTGTACATGCAGTACATCCAATCTCTCCGCCTCGCCGGATGCGAGGTGTATTGGATCGAGGAGCTCAGTCCGACCGGCGAGTCCGTTGCCGACGATCGGGCTGTCACGACGCTGCTCGATCGGGCGAGCGGGTTCGGCCTCGACGGCAAGGTGTTCCTCTACACGAGCACCGGTCCGGGATCCCGGATGTGGATCGGGGACACGTCCGTGCGGGCGCTTGATGTGTTGGAGCACGCCGATCTCCTGCTCAACTTCCACTACGCCGTCGACCCGGGCCTGATCTCCCTGGCCCGGCGGACGGCCCTCGTGGACATCGACCCCGGGCTGCTCCAGCTGTGGATGCGGACCGGCATGCTCTCGGTCCCTGCGCACGACGTGTACTTCACGACCGGAGAGCGCGTCGGGGAGTCCGCCGCGACCGATTCCGCGAGCGCCATCGACTGGGTCTACATCCGCCCGCCCGTGTGCCTCGAGTACTGGCCCCCTCGATCCGATCCGTCCTGCGAGCTGTTCACGACGGTGTCCGGGTGGTCGGCCGACACCTGGATCGAGGTGACGGAAGACGGCCGAAGCGTCCTGACGGAGGATACGAAGCGGCTCTCGTTTCTGGAGATCGCCGACCTCCCGCAGCTCACGAGTCAGCCCATCGAGCTCGCCCTCAATCTCTCCGAGGACGACGCCGCCGAGCGCAGGATGCTCGAGGCGAAAGGGTGGAGGGTGCGCCACGCCCACGAGGTCGCCTCGACCCCTGAGGGCTACCAGGCCTATATCCAGGCGTCCCGGGGTGAGCTGAGCGTCGCCAAGCCCTCCTACGTGCGATTCCAGGGTGCGTGGATCAGTGACCGCACCCTGTGCTACCTGGCCAGCGGCAAGCCCGCGGTGGTGCGGCACACCGGGCCCAGCTCCTTCCTGCCGAGTGGCGAGGGGCTATTCCGCTTCGAGACGATGGCCGAGGCTGCCGACGCCCTCGAGACCGTGAACGCGGACTACCGGCGACATGCTCGCGCCGCCCGGGACATCGTCGAGGCCTGGTTCGACGGAAAGAAGGTCGTCCAGCGGATTCTCGAGGTGGCTCTCGACTGAGGCGCCCGGCCCGCGCCCCCCGGTGAGCAGTGGGGTGGCGGAGTCAACGATGCGGCACGAGCTTCGGACGGTCAAACACCCACCCGGGGAGTGCACATGAATGACGGGCTCTCCGCCCGAGAGCTGCTGAGGGCCGTCCGGTTCGCGGCGGACAAGCATAGGCACCAGAGACGGAAGGGGGAGGACTCCTCACCATACATCAACCACCTCGTCGGCGTGGCCGGCATCCTTGCGGAGAACGGAGTCGACGATCCCGTCGTGCTCAAGGCCGCGATCCTGCACGACACGATCGAGGACACGGCGACGAGCGCCGACGAGCTCGCCGAGGAGTTCGGAGCGGAGGTGGTCGCCATCGTTCTGGAGGTCACCGACGACAAGTCCCTGCCGAAGCAGGAGCGGAAGCGGCTCCAAGTCGACCGCGCCTCCGGCCTCTCGCCACAGGCGAAGCTGGTGAAGCTCGGGGACAAGATCGACAACGTCCGAGACGTCACGCACTTCCCGCCCAGCGACTGGAGTCTCGAGCGTCGTCGTGAGTACCTGGAGTGGTCGAAGCGCGTCGTCGATCGGTGCCGCGGTGTGCACGCGGGGTTGGAGCGGCTCTACGACGAGGCGCTGGCGGAGGGATTGGAGATGCTGGCCCGGTGACCGCCTCTGCGGCGTCTATAGCCCGATCCAGTAGTTCAGCTTCACCATGAGCACGTTGGTGGCGGCGGATCCGAAGAGCTGGTCCAGATCCCGTCCGAGCTCCAGACCGCCGAGCCGCTCATAGTCGTTCCGGGCCTGGGCCCACACGAGGAAGAGGGTGGAGCCCGGCACGTATTCCCATCTCAGCACGGCGTTCAGGCGGAACTCCCGCACGCTGAAGTCCGGATTCCGAAAGCTGTAGGTGGTCATGTGGTACTGGTCGGCCTCGGGATCCAGGGTGAGCGTCTCCGCCGGGATCAGGGGAAGCCGTTCATCGAAGTCCGCCGCATCGGCATCCTCCACCGTCCTGAAGTCCCGATAGCTTCCGTTGCTCAGGAAGGGCTGGGCGTAGACATCGAGGTTGAGCGTCGGGCTGAAGCCATAGCTCAGCCGGGCCTCGAGGGCCACGGTGGTCTGCTCGACCTTGCCGACGACGTAGAGCGGGTCTCCCTCGGAGGAGGCCTGAGCCACGTACTGGTCCGCGTCCCGCACCCAGGACACCACGGGGCCGAGAGCGACGGTGGCCCGGGGGGTGGGGCGGAAGTCGACGAGGGGATCGAGGACGAGGGTGTGGGCCCCGCCCTGATCGTCGAAGGACGTGGTGGCCCGTAAGTCGGTGCTCCAGGGCTTCCGCGTGTCCGACTCCAGGATCCATCGGACCTCGGTGGCTCCCGACCGGCGCAGCGCCGGACCACCGCGAAGCTCCCAGGGCCACTTGTGGGAGCTGTATCGGTCCACGTCCACCGAGAGCTCCCAGAAGCTCAGGAACAGGGCCCGACCTCTCAGATGCACCGACTGCCTCAGATTCTCGAGACCCCACGATTGGGCCTGCACGAGCTGCGTCTCCAGGTGCCAGTTCCTGAGGTGATCACCCGCGGTGAAGTCCCGGTAGCGGGTGGTGAAGGACCCGTACCAGGTGTCCGCGTAGGAGAGGAACCCGAGGTCGTTGAGCTCGACGCCGGGGGAGCGGGCGCCGCTGGCCAGAGACCACGTCCAGCTCCCGCCCCCGCGCCTGCGGAGCACGGCCTCGGCGGCCCATCCTCTCATGGTGGTGATGGTGGGGTCGTACGTGAGGTGGTCGGCATCGGGGCGGTTGAAGAAGTGGGACGCCGAGCGCTGCGTACGATCCATGGCCTCCTCGCTCCCCTGCGCGTGTGTGCCGAGAATCCAGCCGCTGAACTCGTAGTTGTTGCCGGACCCGAACCGGTGCCACCAGTCGACGGCTCCGAGATACGATGCGGAGCGAAGTCGCTCGAGGCGCTCCTCGCTCAGCCTGCGGCTCACCGCGGTGGCCAGCGCTCCCAGCCCGCTCGCTCCCTCCCTGAAGTCCCGCATGAGCCGGCCGGCCGCGTAGTTGGTGAGGGGCTCCAGAGGTTGGGAGCTCAGGCCCTCGGGACCCGACACATCGGCGTCGACCCGTCCTGTCACGGCCTCCAGCAAGCCCATCGACCATCCTCCCGCTGTCTTCCCCGAGACTTTCACCGCGCCCAGGATGCGCGCGTTCTCCGTCGCGTCGGCGTAACCGCCGTCCGGCACGCTCGGGCGGAGCTGTGGGGGCCGACCGATCCGCCTCGAATAGAAGGCGTAGCCTTCCGGCTGGAGGCTGAAGTCGAAGATCTCGGTGCCCTCCGTGAAGAAGGGTCGCTTCTCCTCATAGAACGTCTCGAACGCGGTGAGGTTCACCTCGGACGGATCGGCCTCCACCTGGCCGAAGTCGGGGTTGACCGTCGCGGTGAGCGTCAGGTTCGAGGTGATCCCGTATTTGACGTCCAGGCCCGCCGTCGCCCAGAGGTCGTTCTCCTCGTAGAAAGGATCGGCCTGGTCTCCGGGGGCGCGGCTGACCCGGCCCACCGAGTAGGGCAGGAGCTCCAGGTTTCCGGGAGGCGACAGGTCCTCCAGGCCCACCAGGTCTCCGTACAGGGAGACGTGCCCGCCTGCCGTCGGCGGAATGGGGGCCCAGTACGCCACTTCGGAGCGGCGGGCGATGGTCCGGGAGAAGTTGACGCCCCAGGTCGGGTCCTTTCCCGCGGAGAAGCGGAGCTGGGAAAGAGGAATCCGGAGCTCCGCCGTCCACCCGTCGGCGTCGAGGCGGGCCACCACCTCCCACACCGCATCCCACGCCACGTCCTCTTCGACGTCGTCCATGTGTAGGATGTCCACGCGGGTACCCGTCGGGGTCGTCGCGAACTCGAAGGAGGTCCGGCGGTCGTGGTAGCTGTCGAACATCACCGACGCCCAGTCCGACACGGCCTCGCTGTCGTCCCTGCGGACGAACTGGGCGCGGACCGAGTCCGGGCTCGAGTCGAACAGCCGCATGCCCACGTACACCGCCTCGTCGGTGTAGACCACCCGAGCCTCGGTTCGTTGCGAGGCGGGTGCGCCGGGTGTCGGCTCCTGCTGCCGGAATCCAGTGGCGGGTTGTGCCGTGGCCCACACGGCCTCGTCGAGTCGGCCGTCGAGGATGGGCGCCTGCTCCGGGTCGACGCGTTCTGCCGTCAGAATACAGTCGGAGAGGCCCCTTGCCCGGACCTCGGAACCTTCGCCGAGGGCACACACGGACTGGGTGGGGGCAGCGGGCAGCGAATCATGGGCTGTCGGACCTGGCCGGTGGGGCGCCTGGAGCCCAGGTGAACCCACGGACGCAACCGACAGCAGGAGGACTGCCTCGAGCACGGTGATGTTCCCGTAGAGTCGTCCCCCAAGGTACCGTCGGGTGCTGGCCGTCTCAACGGAGGCCCCTACGCGGCAGGGGATCCGCCTCCGGGTGAGGCTCTCTCCCATCCGGGACACGGAGCCCCTGGCGCGAGGGCGGCCCGGGCGACATCGTGGCGCACGCCGGTCCAGATCGAGACGCCGTCCGACCAGACCCACGGAGGTGCCCGTGTCTCAGCCCCGACTCCAGCGCCGTGAATTCCTCAAGGCCGCCGCAGCGGTGGCAGCCACTGGGGCCGCCCCGACACGGCTCTTCGCGGTGGATGCCGTCACCGCAGGGGTGAGGGGCCAGCAACAGGAGGGCCCGCCTCCGGTGCCCCTCGGCAACGGCGAGCACCCGGCGCTGGTGTACCAGGCCTATCCGGGTGGGACCGGCGCTCTGTACGAGCGTTGGCACCGGGAGGGCGTGGATCCCTTCCAGCGCCACGCCATCCCCATCGTGCCGTGGGCGGGACCGATTCCCACCCGGGAGGAGGACGTCGCGTTCCTGCCGGTCCACCGGCTGTCCGCCCTCGTACGAGACGGCCACATCTCTTCCGTCGACCTGACGGAGCTCTACCTCGAGCGGCTGAAGCGCTACGACCCGGTGCTACTGTGCGCCGTGACGATCCTGGAAGGGCGTGCCCGGGAGGAGGCACAGCAGGCCGACGCCGAGTTGAGCGCCGGTGGCTGGCGTGGACCCCTGCACGGGATCCCCTACGGCGTGAAGGACCTGTTCACCGTCTCAGGCTACCCCACGACTTGGGGCTCGGCCGAGTTCGTGGACCAGCGGATCGACGAGGACGCCGAGGTGGTGGTGCGCCTCCGCGAAGCCGGTGCCGTGCTCATCGCCAAGCTCGCCACCGGAGAGTTCGCGCGGGGCGATCAATGGTACCGTGGCAGGACCCGAAATCCCTGGAATGTCGAGGAGGGCTCCAGCGGCTCATCGGCGGGGCCCGGCTCGGCCACCGCCGCCGGATGCGTCGCGTTCGCCATCGGTACGGAGACGCAGGGGTCCATCGTGTCTCCTGCCAGGCGCAACGGCATCACCGCGCTGCGCCCCACGTTCGGGACGGTCAGCCGATACGGAGGCATGGTGCTCTCGTGGAGCATGGACAAGACGGGACCCATGTGCCGGAGCGCCATGGACTGCGCGCTCGTGTTCGAGGCCATCCGGGGCGCCAGCGAGAATGATCCCGCCACCCTCACGGCACCCTTCCGCTTCGACCCCGGTGTCGACCTGAGCGCCGTCCGGATCGGTTTCGATGAGGACGCGCCCCGGGAGCTTCTCGACCGGCTCGAAGGGATGGGTGCGCGGCCACAGGAGGTGGGGGAGCTTCCCCGCGGAGGCTCCAACTCGCTGGCCGTGGAGTCCGCAGCCGCCATGGACTTCCGTATCGCGCCGGGTGGCGTCGAGCCGGAGCCTCTTCCCGAAGACCTGAACCCTGCCGAGCGCCGCAGTCGGGGGCGGTTCAGGAGTGGCCGCACCGTGCGCGGCATCGACTTCGTGAACAGCCAACGCCGACGGCTGATCCTGATGAAGGACATGGCCGAGGCGATGGGGGACTTCGACATCATCGTGAGCGGCTCAGGGCAGGTGGGTCTCACGAACCAGACCGGGCACCCGGCCGCCATCGTCCCGTACGGGTTCGGCGTGCGTAACCCCGACGCGGACATCCCCACCACCATGCCGCTCACGACGACGCTCCTGGGTAACCTCTTCGCCGACGACAAGATCCTCAGCGTGGCCCACGCGTTCCAGGTGTCCACCGATTGGCATCTCAGACGGCCGGAGCTCGAGTGATGTCCGACCCCCTCTCCCGCCTGAACGCCGCCCTTTCGGACCGCTACGCCATCGGGGCTCGGCTCGGCGAAGGCGGCATGGCCACCGTCTATCTCGCGGACGATCTGAAGCACGACCGGAAGGTGGCCATCAAGGTCCTGCGGCCGGAGCTGGCGGCGGTCATCGGTGGCGAGCGGTTCGTGGCCGAGATCAAGACGACCGCCGGGCTGCAGCACCCCCACATCCTCCCCCTCTTCGACTCCGGCGAAGCCGATGGCTTCCTCTACTATGTGATGCCATTCGTGGAGGGTGAGTCGCTGCGGGAGCGCCTGGACCGGCACCGCCAGCTTCCCGTGGAGGACGCGGTGCGCATCGCGAGGGCCGTGGGGAGCGCGCTCCACTATGCCCACGAGCGGGGGATCGTGCACCGGGACATCAAGCCCGGCAATATCCTCCTCCACGCGGGAGAGCCCGTGGTGGCGGACTTCGGCATCGCCCTGGCCATCAGCGCGGCCGGTGGTGGACGCCTTACCGAGACGGGCATGAGCGTGGGGACGCCCCACTACATGAGCCCCGAGCAGGCCAGCGCGGACCGGGACATCGACGCCCGCTCGGACACGTACGCCCTGGCGTGCGTCCTTTACGAGATGCTGGCTGGGGATCCCCCGCACACGGGTCCCTCGGCCCAAGCCATTCTCGTGCGCATCCTCACCGAGACCCCCCGGGACCTCACCGATGTGCGCCGATCCGTACCCAACCACGTCCGGGACGCGGTGATCAAGGGCCTGGAGAAGCTACCGGCCGATCGCTTCGCCACCGCGAAGGACTTCGCCGACGCCCTGGCCGACTCGTCTTTCCGGTACCGACCCGTGGTGGCCGATGCGCCGCGGAAGGCGCCGGCGACGACGTCGGAGGGCGCTTGGAGGCGACCCTCGGTGTGGGCGATTCCGGCAGCGGCGATCGTGGGGCTCGGGGCGGGCGCCCTGCTGACGTCCGGTGACGGTCCGCCTCGGTCCGACGCGCCGGCGACGCGCCTCGAGCTCGGACTGGAAGGCCTTTCCCTCCAGCGGCCCGAGGTCATCCATGTTTCTCCCGACGGCGACCAGTTCGCCTTCGTGGGAGATCGTGGCGTCGAGGACGGGATCTACACCCGTGCTGCGGACGAGGTGGAGTTTCGCCACATGGAGGGGACCGAGGACGCCTCGTTCATGGCGTTCTCGCCGGACGGGGATTGGATCGCCTTCGTCGCGGACGACGGATCCATCAAGCGGATTCCCGCCTCGGGAGGGTCCTCTCGGGTCATCCTTCCCAGAGATCCGGAGGGTCGGGCGCCCCTGTTCGTCACCTGGGGTGCCGACGACTACCTGCTGTACGTCGGATTCGGTCAGCAGCCCGGCGTGGTGGCCCGGGTACCCGCCTCGGGGGGAGAGGTCGAGGTCCTGATGGAGGGACAAGGGGATCTCATGCACAGCCCCCAGATGCTCCCGGACGGTAGGACCCTCATGGTTTCCGCTACGGGGACGCAAGACGTTCTTCTGCACGACACGGAGGCGGACTCCACCTGGACCCTCCTCTCTGCCACCGCCTCGGCCACGCTCCTCCCCACCGGTGAGCTGATCTACGTGGACACGCGAGGGGGGATGTGGGCGGCCCCCTTCGACCTGGAGAGGCGAGATTTCTCCGCCGAGCCTGTTCCCGTCCTCACCGGCGTTCTGCTGTCCGGGGGGGTGGTGCCGTCATTCAGCGTCTCCCGCACCGGGACCCTGACGTACCTCAAGACGTCCGACGAGTCGGCCGGACCGGGCGGGATGCAGAGCCTGAGGGTCTTCTCGTTCCAGGGAGGCTCCGAGGAGATCCCCATCGCCGGTCGTCGCTACCGGAACGTCCGCTGGTCGCCAGACGGAAGGTCCGTGGCGTTCGCCGGCCTGGAGCCGGGGCAGCCGACCGGACGCTCGAGCATCTACACGTACAACGTCGAGCTCCGGACAGCGACGCGGCGCCTGACGGACGAGGGCACGCAGGCCTTCCCCGTGTGGTCGCCGGACGGAGGTCGCATCGCCTACCTGGACGCCCAGAGCCTCGTGGGTCCCGACGGCACCGGGATGGGCCCTCTCGCTTCGGGCGACCTGTCCATGGTGGACGCGGGAGGTGGCACGCCCGAGCCCCTGGTGCAGCAGGAGGGTCAGGACGTTCCTTACCACTGGACCTCCGACGGACGCGTGGTCTTCACAGGCGGTCCGGATGCCGGCAGCAGCAATCTCCTTCTGGCGGCCGTCGACCGCCCGGGCGAGGTCGGCACCTACCTGGACATCGACGGGGACCTGGGCTCGGTGGTGGTGTCTCCGGACGGACGCTGGGCCGCCTTCCTGTCCAGCGAGGCTCCGGGGGTGAACAACGAGCTCGTCGTGCGCTCGTTCCCCGAGCCCGGCACGCCGATCCAGGTGTCCGAGGGAGGGGGAGACCGCCCGCGTTGGAGCCGTACGGGCGACCGGCTCTTCTACTGGAAGACCGAGGGTGACCTGGACAGCCTCATGATGGCGAGCGTCCAGACCCGACCCACGTTCCGGGTCCTCTCCACCGAGCTCGTCCTTTCAGGAGACTTCGAGGAGGCCACCTGGGACCTGCATCCCGACGGGGACCGGATGGTCGTCGCCGTGTCCGAGGGGGCAGCCACCGGGGAGGGTGCGGCGACCGTCGAGCCTCCCGTCCCGCTGGCGGTGGTGAACTGGTTCACGGAGCTGCGCGCTGCTCTGGGCAACGAGGACTGACTCGAGGAGGGCGCGCCGCGGCGGTCAAGCGCGGCGCTCCACCCATTCGCGGGCCAGCTCGATGACCCGGTCCACGTCCGTGTCGTCGTTGTAGACGCCGACGGACATCCTCAGGACGCCCCTGCGGATCGAGAGACGGACACCGTTCGCCGTGAGATGCTCGTGGAGCTCGTTCATGGCGGGATCGTCCGCAGTGTCGTGGTGGCCCCCGCCGCTGCGACCCACGGACACGATGTGCCCGAGGTGGGGCCCGGGTGGCCCACCGGCGACAGGGAGACCGAGGTCGAGGAGTCCGGAGGCGAGCCTTCCGGCGAGGGCCCTGACGTGTGCCTCGATGGACTCTACGCCTACGTCGGTGATGAGAGTGAGCGCGGCCTCGGCAGCCCGCGCGCCCAGGTAGTTGAAGTTCCCGAGGTCGAAGCGCCGAGCCCCTGCCGCGTAGGGTAGATCGCCCCCACTGCGCGCGGTCTCCCCGGCATCGGCGCCCAGGTCCATCCCGTACCGGGCGACGTGGGCCGGAATCAGTCCATCGGCCAGGGACCGGCGCACGTAGAGGAACCCGAACCCGTAGAGCGAGAGCAGGCATTTCTGGGTCGCGACGGCCAGGGCGTCGACTCCGAGGTCGTCGACGCGCGTCCGGATCGCACCCACCGACTGGGCTGCGTCCACGAGCAGGAGCGCGCCATGCGCGTGGGCGGCCTCGCCGACGGAGCGCACGTCGGTGATGAACCCGGGCGAGAACGAGACGTGGGGGACCGTCACCAGGCGCGTGCGCCCATCCATCGCGGCGGCCATCGCCTCGGCGGGAACCCGCCCATCGTCCGGCTCCACGGATCGGACCTCGATGCCCTGGAGCTTCCGGAGATTGAACCAGAGGAAGACGTTGTTGGGATGCTCGAGCTCGGGACAGAGCACGACGTTGTCTCCGGGCTCCCACGGTAGGCTCGCCGCGAAGAGATTGAGGCCCTCGGAGACGTTCTTCGTGATGGCGACCTCGTCCGCCGTGCACCCCAGCAGGTTGGCCGTGAGCTCCCGGGACCGCTCGACCGAGGCCTGGAAGTCGGCCTTGTCCCCGGTCCCCAGGAGCCGCTCCTGGAGGTGGCGGCGCGCGGCTCGCTCCACGGGCTCGGGCACCAACCCCCGGAGCGAGATGTCCAGATAGACCTGGTCCGTCACCCCGGGAAACAGAGCGCGCAGCTCCCTCACCCTTCACCTCCCATCCGCGTGCGCTCCGCGTGTGCCACCAGGGCCGTGCCCACCATGTCACCCATGACGTTGACGGTGGTGTTCCCCATGTCCACCAGACGGTAGATGCCGCCGACGACCGCGGCCAGCTCCAGGGGCAGGTCGAAGGCTTGCACCAGGATCAAGGCGACCACGAAGCCACCCCCGGGAATGCCTCCCGAGCCCGCCGACAGCAGGAGCCCCATGAGGAGGACGGAGACCATCTCGGCCGGCGTGAACGGCGCGCCCGCCGCTTGAGCCGTGAAGAGCAGCACACCCATCAGGAGGATCGCCGTGCCGTCCTTGTTGACCTGAGCACCCAGGGGAAGCGAGAAGGAGTACACCGGACGGGGCAGCCCCACGTCCTCGGCCACGTCCAGGGCCACGGAGAGTGAGGCGAGGCTCGAGGTGGTTGCCACCGTGGTGGCCCAGACCGGCCCGGTATCCCGGAAGAACGTCCATGCGCCACGGTCGGTGAAGAAGCGGATGAGCAGGAGATAGACGAGCACCATGGCGAGCTGCGCGACCCAGACGATGCCCACGAACGCGGCCATGGGCCCGAACAGCTCCGCTCCGTAACGGCCCACGGCCACCGCCATGAGGGCGCCGATTCCGTAGGGAGCCACGGCCAGGATCAGGTCCACCAGCCTCCGGAAGAGGTCTGCCAGGTCGGCGTATGCCTGGCGGAGCCGATCCCTTGGCGTGGTCGGAAGAAAGAGGGTCGTGAAGCCCAGGAGCACCGACACGACCACGAGCTGCGCCACGTTCCCTTCGGCGAAGGCCTGAAAGACATTGGTGGGCACGAGGTCGAGGATGATCTCGGCCACCGACGGGGCCGCCCCCACCTCGCGGCCCACCGCTCGGCCGACCTCCACTCCCACGCCGGGACGAAGCAAGCTCATGGCTCCGACGCCCAGGAGCAGGGCCACCACGGTGGTGGACAGGAAGTACAGGAAGATCCGACCTGCGAGCCGGCCGAAGGTACGGAGATCGGTGAGCGTCGTGATACCGGCGAGGAGGTTGAAGAAGACGAGGGGGATGGCGGCGAGCATCAGCAGTCGGATGAAGAGGTCGCCCACCGGCTCGACGATGCCCACGCCGGGTCCGAGGGCGGCTCCGACTCCGCCCCCGACGACCATTCCCAGGAGGATCTTCGTGCCGAGGCCGAACCGTGAGGGTCTCGGTGTCTCCCCGGTGGGCGCGGTCAACGTCTACCCTCCGGCAGGATGACCCAGATCGGACAGATGGGCGAGCACTCGCTCGAAGAGCTGCTCGTAGTAGACCAGGGCGTTGGCGGCGGTCAGGGGCAGCCACTCGCGCACTGCCGCCGGATTGCCCTCGAGGACCTCCCCGTTGGGGCGAATCGTATGGCCGATGTTCCACATGAAGCCCACGACCGGGGCTTCCGTGCCTGGGAAGGTCAGGGTCTCTTCCCACTCCCACGTATTGGAGTAGCCGCCCGCGGGCACGCCGATCACGTGGCCGAGGTCGTTATCGACGACGATGGCATTGAACTGATCCAGGTGCGAGCCGCCGCTGGGTCCGGAGACCACCACGAGCGGTCCCCGGAAGTGAACGGACGCGGGATGGAGGACGCCATCGGAGTCCTTGGGGGCGTGGGCGAGCTTGAAGGGCACGGGTTCGGTGATGGAATCGCCCCGTTGGAGGGCGTCCAACAGGTCCTCCTCGAGCCAGGCCGCGAGCCAGCGCCCGTCGTCCACCACCTCGGGCACGCCTCCGTCGTTGATCTCCCCTGCCGCGCGCTCGGCCCGCTTCTGCTCGACGAAAGGTCGGATGACGTCGCTGAGACGCAGCGTTCCGAAGGTCGTCTTGAAAGGCTTCGGCGTCATCCTCTGAATTGCATAGGCTCCGAGCGAGCCGCCACGACTTCGCGTCACGTCCACCATCAAGGCGTGGTCGAGCAAGGCTCGACGCTCGGCGATGGCCATGAGGGTGTCGACGTCCGCCACGAGGGTCTCTCGGAAGCCGTGCCAGACGAGGCCCACCAGCGGTCGGCCGTCACCGGGAAGCAGGAGGTCGTAGGTGGGCGTCGACCGCACCGCGCTCATGCCGGGGTAGCGGGGCTCCGAGCGACCCTGCCATTGGAGGGAGCCGACGTCCCGGTAGGGCAGGGCAACCGATCGGCGCGTACCGTCCGGCGCCTCCACCTCCAAGTACAGCACCTCCGATCGAAGCTCCGGCGGTACCGTCGCCGACCGCGTGGGCAGCGCCTCGGCGACCTTCCACCGGAGGCCGTTCGACGTGGAGTGCCGCGTCCACGGTCGCATCGCCTCTTCGTACTCACCCATGGTGCGTCCGTTGACCGAGATGATGCGCCATCCCGGCTCCGGCCCTTCGACCAGGGCGTCATCCAGGGCCACGTCACCCACAAAATACGCCGGCCCCGGGACTCCGTAGTCGGGAAAGACACGGATCGGCGCGTGCCCGGGCTCGGGCGCGTCCGGCGCACCCCACACGTCGAGTCCGGCGCTGTCGGAAAGGCTCAGACCTCCGGGCACCAGTGCCAGATCGAGGTGGCGATCGCGGCGGGCGTGGCTGAGACGGGCGAGGGCGTAGAAGAGGTTCTCTTCGCTATCCGCGGCCACCACGTCGCCTCGAAGAGCGCGCATGGCCGACAGAGGCTCGAAGTCCAGCGCGTGTTGCTTGGGTCGGGAGAAGGCCGTGCGACGGGCCGTGCGCGCGATGATGGTATCGAAGAGGGCGGCGCGCAGCTCCGGCGTGCCCGCGGGCGAGGCCGGCTCGTCGGTGCAGGCCGTCGTTCCGAGAAGAAGCACGACCGTGAATGCGACAGCCGACCCGCGGTGAGAGGTCATGTCAACCAGCCTCCGAGTGAGCTACGCGGATCTACCTGGTCCACGGCCGCGGCTGGGGATCGGAGCCCGGCCCGGGAGGCTCCGGCGGCTCCCCCAGGAGCGCCGAGTCCGGTGGCAGCTGGGCCGCGACCATGAACACCAGCGTCTCGAGGCGGTCCGCGGCGTACTTCACCCACTCGATCCACCGGCCTCTACGGATGAGGAGCTTGGAGACGAATACGCTGATCTCGGTGACGCCACCCGACGAGGTCACCGTGAAGCCTATGCCCTTCCGGTCACGCCAGGTAATCTGATGCTCCTCGAGCTTCACCTGGGCCGGTCCATCCCGGTACGGATGAAGAAGGCGGACCGCCTTCATGAGCTGCTCGGTGGTGACCTCCACCGGGATGGTCCTGTGGGTGGAGAGGTCTACGATGGCAAGGCCGGATTTCTCCACCGGGGGACGGCGAATCTCGGTGAAGGCCGCCCGACGGGCCTCGGCGATGGCCCTCTCCACCGCCTGCAGCCCGAAGCCGGCTTCCTCGGCGATGGACCGAAGCTCCATGACCGTGAGAGGCTTGGCGTCCTCGGATCTCTCGATCTCGGCGGCGCGCCTCAGAATCCGGTCGGCATCCATCT
The DNA here is from genome assembly GCA_039589955.1 of Gemmatimonadota bacterium. Taxonomy (GTDB): domain Bacteria; phylum Gemmatimonadota; class Gemmatimonadetes; order Longimicrobiales; family Gaopeijiaceae; genus SZUA-318. Next base: position 14,790 of record JBDHGI010000023.1, read on the forward strand.
TCGAGAAGATCAGCGAATCGGTCATGGTTCGTGGAGCCGGCTGGGGCGATTCGGTTCCGAGGTGCTCGAAACCGTGACACTCGGACGGACAAACTGCCCGGCCACCGTTTGCCGACGCAAGCGTCATCGACGATGGCTGGGCGGGGCGACAGCCTCGCACACCGCCAGCGGCTCACGACGAACGCAGCGATCGGCTTGCCCCCGGGGAGGTGCCCAGGACGACCCGTGCCCCGGGGATCCATTGCGACAAGTGCCCGACACCGAAGGAGAGGAGCACGCCGAAGGCCGTCACCAGGCCGAACTTCACCAGCGGCGGCAGGTCGAGGCCCACCACGGCGAACTGAAGGCTGACGACCAGAAGCAGGTGAACGATGTAGGCGGCGTAGCTCGCTGCCGACATCGCTGCCAACAACGGATTGGCCCGGCGGAACACCTCGCGGGCCAGTACGGTCAGGCCCACGCACAGGCCGACGCAGACCAGTGCCTCCCATGTGCTGTACAGCAGTGAAGGGCCGTTGAAGCCACCCACGGCAATGGCGTCTGCCCATCGGTCCGGAAAGAGGAGTCGGGCGGCGAAGATCCCGATCGAAGCGGCCAGGCCGATGCTCAGCCAGATCGTCCCCAGCTTCGTCGGCAGCCGGCTGAGCCAGTCACCCCGATAGGCAACGGCTCCCAGCAGGAAGAGACCCGCGTATTGGGGAAGGTGCGCGGGCTCGGCAGCCACGACGAAGAGCAGCGGCACCCACTCGTCGATGGCATACCAGCCCCTCACGACCCAGGTGAGCAGCGCGAGCCCGGCCACGAACGCCGACAGCGCGACGTGACCCGGAGGGGGCGACGACTCGCGGGGGCCCGCGCCGCGCCGCTCCGCCGCCCAGCGCCAGGCTACGTACGCACCCGAATAGAGGAGCAGATGCCCGAGAAACCATAGGTGGCCGTAGACGTTCTGCCACCCACCCCGGTACAGCGAGCGGAGGAGCGCGTCGGGTGTTGATGCGCCGGAGGCCGTGAAGTATGCGACCGGCACGTGCACCAGTGATGCGAAGGCCACGAGCGGCACACCGATGCGCGTCCAGCGATCCCTGAGGAATCGCCGAGGGCCCTTCCGGTCGTACGACCCGGGCACGAAGTACCCAGCGAGCAGGAACAGAAGGCCCATCCCGAAGGCTGCGTTCACCATGAAGAACGGCCCGAGCCATGCGATGTTGCCCGGGTCGGTGACCGGCCATGCCCCTCCGGTGGGTCCATATGGTTGCGCAGCGTGATGTGCGATTACGATCACGATGACCATCACCCGAAGGGCGTCGACGAAGACCATGCGGTCTCCTGGGCCCGTAGGGGCGAGGGGTGCGGCGAGCTCGGATGCGGTTTTGGACATGGGTCTTCCCGGTGGGGGGCGTGGCCGCACCGTCTCCGTCAGTCGCCATCATCCCGGGCAGGAGATCCAGGTGGGAGCGGAGATCGCTACGGCCGGACCGCCCGCGGAGCAGGCGCCCCCCCGCCGTGGGCGGGGTCCCTGGCGCGACGCTGCCCTGGAGCGGCCCCCCACAATACCCTGCGGCGAAGCGAGAATCTACCGTCCGTCCCTTGGATCGACCATGAGCCCCAGCGACCGTGTGCGGCTCGTGCTCGCACGATCACCTCAGTAGGTTGGGCAGGGGTTCCTGGCCAGTGTTGCGCCGCCGCACCTGCGAAGCGGGTGCCTATCGGAGACATATGTCAGTGACCTTGCTCCCGCTCTTCGCCGCGCTCGCACTCGGCGCGCAGTCATCGCCGGGGGACACGATCTACCATCTGGAGGTCGGCATCGCCGACGGGGCCCCGCAGATCGATGGCGTGGTCGAACCGGAGGAATGGAAGAACGCGGCTCTGGCGATGGGCTTCCGCCAGTACGAGCCGCGACTGGGTGCGCCGGCAGGCGAGCGCACGGGGGTGCTGGTCATGCAGGACGAGCGCATGATCTACGTCGCCTTCAGGGTGTTCGATCCAAACGAGCCGACCGCGCAGCTCACCCGGCGAGACGCGGACTTGACGTCGGATGACGTAGTGGGCGTGACGCTCGACACCTACCGGGACCGCCAGACGGGCTACGCGTTCCTCACGAATCTGCTCGGAACCCAGCAGGACGGTCACGTGGGTGTTCTGAGGGGTCGCCAGCGTCCCCCGTCGGCAGCGGGTCAGGGCGTCCCTTCCGTATCGGCGGGACCCAGGTCCGGCGGAGGCGGTCGAAGCTCCCGCGGCCGATCCGGGGACTCCAACAGCTGCCTGTAGAAGTCCCGCTCCTCCTCCAGCCGTATCACGCGCCCGCTCAGCTCCTCGAGCGCCTCGCGGATGCCCTCGACCTCACCCGGCCCCAGCTGAGGCGGGCCTGCACGAGGTCTCTCACGGGGCAAGCGCTGGCTGAGCACCTTGCCCACCGTGGAGATGAGGACCAGAACAATGATGAACTCGAACACGCCCAATGGCGGACTCCTTGATGAAAGCGTCCTACTCGGACGCCGCATAACCTGGGTACGCCGCCCTGACCCTCAGCCCCCTGGCCGGAACGCCGTCACGGCCGACACCATGGTGCGTCCCAGATGGCGTTGGAAGCCCGGTCTCAGGAGCAACCTCTGCTCGACCGGATGAGTCATGAACGCCAGCTCGATCATCGCCGTAGGCACGGACGGCGAGGTCAGGAAGGCCCATTCGCGCCTCTCCAAGGCAACCGTGGAGCCAGACGCCCGCAGCGCGTCAGCAATGTGCCGGGCAAGGCTTCCGCTGTGGGCGTTGTCGAGGAAGGCGTACACCTCTGCCCCGTGGCGGGTCGGATCCTCATCGCCGTTTACGTGCAGCATGAGCAGCGCCGACGCCCCTGCCTCCTCGGCGATGCGCCTCCGGTCATCCCATCCCACAGCCTGATCCCGGGTGCGAGTGTAGACAACGTCGTATCCGGACCTGACGAACTCGGCACCCATGACGAAAGCGATCGCCAGGACGAGATCCTTCTCGAGTAGCCCCTCGTGCTCGACACCCACGTCCGTCCCTCCATGGCCGGCGTCGATCACCACCACCGGACGCTCCTGCGACGTGACAGGGCCGGGGCCCGCCGCCGCTGAGGCGGCGAGCAACGTGCAGAGGAACAGGGTTCGGGACATGGATAGCATCACGTGCCTCGAGGGGTGGGGTTGAGCAAGCCAGGGCCGGGCAGTCTGGCGAGCCGGCCCCTCGCCTGCAAGTTAATGAGCCAAGCCGTGCGCCCCGAACGGCGAACGTGGAGAGGGTGGCGCTCGACCCTAGGGTGTGGCCGGGACGTAGCGTCGACGGAGAACGCCGATCCCCTCGGGCCGGCCGAGCACCGTGAGCCGATCTCCGTCCTCGAGGCTCGTATCCCCCGTCGGGATTACCAGCTCGTCGCCTCGGCGGATCATCGCGATCAAGACACCGTCGGGTAGCGAGAGATCACGCAGCCGGCGGCCGATCATCTCGGCGCCCCGCCGCCCCGCTCCCAGCCTGAGCACCAGCATGCGCTCGTCACGGAAGAGGGCCTCCTTGAGCTCTTCGTCACTGGCTGCCTCCGTCCACTCCGGCATGAAGGTGTCATGGTCCACCCGGCGGGCGATCTGGGCCAGAATGCGAAGGTGCTGCCCGGGATCCGCCTCCGGGCTCACCACGAAGAAGACCGCCCGCACGGGCTCCTCCGACCGGCGGTGTCCGACCTCCTCCCCGTCCTGGAACCGTACGCCCTCGAGCACTCGTGCAACGAGCACGTGGGAGCGATCGAGAAGCTCGGTTCGCATGTGCGGGAGGGCGGCGCCGTGGGAGACCGGCGTCGAGCCCATTCGCCTGCCTTCCAGGAAGCCCTCGACCAGCGTGTGTGCCGGGATGGGAAGGTCCAGGGCGAGTCGCCGGGACGCGCGCGTGGCGAGATCCACGAAGTCCATCGGGCCGGACAGATCGAGCACGTGGGCCTCGGTGATGAGCTCGTCGAACGGGTCGGCCTCCCTTGGCCCCCGCTCCTTCATGATCTCACGAAGCTCCCTGTCGAGGCCGTCGTACCGCTGGCGACCGAGTCGCTCGAAGACATGGAAGATGGCTCCCTCCCGCTCCACCCGGTCACGGGCGTAGTACGTGAACCACATGGCCCCGAACGTGATCAAGCCTCCCGTGAACAGCGTGGGTAGCAACCCCATGCTCACGATGAGCCAGAACGCGCCGAGGACGCCCACGACCTGAAGGCCCGGGTAGAGCGGCGACCGGAATCCGGGATCGTAGGACTCGATCCCGCTCTCTCGCATCACCATCACCGCCAGACAGGCGAGGGCAAACATCGCCAGCTTGAAGGCGCTGGCCAGCTTGGCGATCTTCATCGGATCGAAAAGCGTGACGCAAAGGAGGATCAGCCCCACCGTCACCGCGACCCCCACCGTGGGCGTGCCCCGGCCACCAATCCGGGCGAACACGGCGGGCAACAGCCGGTCCCTCCCCATGGCGAGGGGATAACGGGACGCGCTGAGCACGCCCGCATTGGCGACGGAGGAGAACGCGAGCACCGCCGCCACCGTCATCACCGGCGCTCCCCAGGGACCCACCAGGTGCTCAGCCACCGTGGCTACGGGCGTGAGATCACCCCCGTTTCTGGCCAGGGTGTCCACACCCACCACGCCCACCATGACCGCCGTCCCGATCACGTAGATGGTGATGATGGTTCCGAAGGAGAGAAACAGCCCCAGGGGCACGTTCCGCTCCGGGTCCTTCACCTCCTCGGCGACGCTGGCCACCTTGGTCAGGCCCATGTAGCTGACGATCACCAGCCCGGTAGCACTGATGAGTCCCGAGCTGCCCGATTCGAAGAAGCCCCTGAACTCGCCGACCTCCGTCTGCAGGAGACCGTAGCCGCAGAACCAGAGGAGCAGGATGAGGACGCCGATGAGCAGCATGACCTGGAACGACCCGCTCTTCTTTGCCCCGACGTAGTTGACGAAGCCGAAGAACAGCGCGAACCCGGCGGCGATGGGCCCCATCTCGAGGTCGGGCACGAAGAGGTGTAGGTAGGCTCCCACGCCGATGAGGGCGAAGGCCGACTTGAGGACGAGAGCGATCCAGGTTCCAAAGCCACCGATGGCCCCGACCAGCGGCCCCATGCTCCGGTCGAGGAAGTAGTAGATGCCTCCCGCCTTGGGCATGGCGGTCGTGAGCTCGATCTTGCTCATCAACCCCGGCAGGAGCACGAAAGCGGCCAGCAGGTATGCGAGAGGGATGGCCGCCCCCGCGCTCGCCGCGGCCAAGCCAGGCAGAAGGAAGAACCCCGAGCTCAGCGTCGCGCCGGTGGCGAGGGCATAGACGTCCCAGAGGCCCAGCTGCTTCTTCAGCGAGCCGTGCCGGATGGTTCCGTCAGGCCGAATGTCGACGCCGCTCATGCTCGTACACCGGGCGAGTCACCCGTGACGCCCACCACGGTGTCCCAGGTGTTCGCCCCCGGGTCGCCGGTCCGCCGAAGGAGGGGAAGGAGCTCCTCCTCGATGAGGCGGTCCACCACTTCGGGCTGCTCGGCGGCGACGTCGACGAGCTGGTGCGGATCCTCCGCATCGTGGAAGAGGGTGACGCTCGGGGATCGATTCGGTACGAGCTCCACGACGAGCGTGTGGGTGTGGGTGCGTACTCCCCGATGCCCCCAGTCGGGCTGGCCAAGGGGCGTCTTCAGGTAGAGCTGAGCGGTCGGCCGCGGCCCGCCCGCCCCGCGGAGCAGGGCTGCGTGACTCGTTCCCTGGACCCCGTCGGGGATCTCCTCGGCGAGGCCCATGAGGTCGAGGAGCGTGGGACAGATGTCCGGCGTCGACAGGAGGAGGTCGTCGTGGCGGGGCTCGAGACGGCCCGGCCAGCGGAGGAGGAACGGCACCCTCACCGATTCGGCGTACGGGTTGTTCTTCGATATCTGGTCGTGGATGCCCAGGCAGTTGCCGTGGTCCGACGTGAAGAGCACGAGAGTCTCGTCGGCCAGGCCGGCGCGCTGCAACGCGTCGAGAATGCGCCCGAACTGCTGGTCCACTCCGGTGATCATGGCGTAGTAATTGCGGACATGCTGCCGGTAGTAGTCTCCCCACCGCGTTCCGGACGGGGGGATATTGGGTCGGCGAGTGAGATCGTCGAGGGTGAGGTCCGTGTATCGCTCCACATACTCCCCGGGGACTAGCTCGTAGGGCATGTGCGGGGGATTCATGGAGACCATGAGCGCGAAGGGCCGGTCGGGATCCCGAAGCGCCCCTCCCTGGTTCCGGATGTAGCGGACGGCGAGATCCGCCTCGTGGATGGGCCCCCACCCCGAATGCCTGTGGGCTCCGTCTCTCGGGGCCTCGGCGTCCCAGTACATGGGATTGTCGTGCCGGTCCATGGTCCCGTACGCGTACCAGTAGTCGAAGCCGTGGCGGCGGTGGGGAGGTGTCCACTCGTTCCACGCCATCTGATCGGTGTTGTTGGGACTCTCCACATAGGGCGGGCGGGGACTGTCGAGATGCCACTTACCGATGTAGCCGAGGTCGTATCCGCGATCCGCCAGCACGTCGGACCAGCACCGCGCCCCCGTCGACAGCTCGTGGCCGTAAGGAGCGCTCCGACTGTTGCAGTTCTCGAGCACGCCGTTGGCGTGAGGATACTGGCCGGTCAACAGCATGGCCCGGCTCGGCGAGCAGATGGGGTAGTTCACCACCGTCTGGGGAAGGACGATGCTCTCCTCCGCGAAGGCGTCGAGCCGGGGGGTGCGAACCGGCTCCTCGCCCAGGAATCCGACGGCCTGACCCCGCATCTGATCCGGATAGACGATGACCAGATTCGGGGCCTGTGACGGCGGGGGGGACGGGAGCCTCTCAGCCCCCGCCGAGGGCGGGCGGCCGCGCCAGCCCCATAGGGCCGTGACGGTGCCCGTGGCCGCCGCACCGCGCAGGAAGTCGCGTCTGCTGACCTGCCGACTCATGGTCGCAATGGAGGCGGGAAAGGCCCCGGGCGCAACAGCCGGCGGGGGAGGCGAAGCCGGTCCGTCCTGGTCCGACCGCTCGCCTCCGAGGCAACCGCTGCGCGGGCGCGGCGGGCGCCTTATCATGGGGGCGAGGCCGCGCCCTCTGGGAGGCGCAGGTCGCCGATCCGGGAGCGTGTCATGCACGTCCTGCCGCTCGTCGCCGTACTGACGACCTTTGTGATGGGAACCGACTTCGGTGGAGCTCGCCAGCTCGACGTCGCCAACGGGCTCCGGCTGGCGTTCGGGCTGCCCAGGATCGCCGCGGCGAACGTGTACATGTCGCGCTCGATGGTGGTCGAGGCGGTCTATCAAGCCACCGCTCTGTCGGGGGGCGCGTTGTACGGGCGTATCGTGAACACGGGTACGCTCGCCCAGGGATATGGCGGCGCGTTCCAGTACTCGCCTCAGCCCACGGACCGGCTGGTGGTGCACTTCGGCGGGCAGGTGCACGAGTTCGTGGTGCACGAGGCACAGGGAAACCCCCAGGCCATGACATCAGACGCGTGGCTGCTGTCCCCCCACCTGCTTCGGTATCGACACCGGCTGGGCAACGAGGCGGAAGCCGACATCACGGTCAGCTACGACGGGTCTGCCTTCGAGGTGTCGGTGCAGGGGTGGACCACGCAGTGGGGAGAGCGCTACGAGCTGGACATCAGGACGGCGGGGCAGCAGGCGGGCGTGAGGGACTACGGCGGTCAGGACATCCAGACCGTCTATGACGTCGCCGGCACGATCAGAGGACAGGGACTCGAGCTCACCGTCCAAGAGCGCCACGTGTCCTCTCTGGTGGCGGCCACCAGCCCGCGCCTCCTCCCCTCCCAACGGGGCACCGCCAGTCAGTCCAGCTCCACCCTGAACAACGTGCTCAGCCTCGGCGGAGCGCGTTATCAGCTCCGGGACGTCCAGATCGAGTCGGGTAGCCAGGCGCGGGCGGGGCAGGGCTCGGCCGGCATGACCGGGGTGAGTGGGACCGTGTTGCGTGACGGCGAGCCCTACGGGCGATTCGTCTATCAGGGTGGACGCGCGATCCTGGAGACGAGCGACGGCCCCATCGCCATGGACGGGGGCCCCGGGCTACCTGGCCAGGAACCAGGGCTGTAGATCCACACCCAGGCGGATGTTGACACCTGTCGACCCGTAGTGGCTGACCCCCGCGCCCGCGTAGAGGTTGAAGCCCCAGCGGCTCTCCCCCACGGGCATCCCGGCGAGGGCCGTCGCGGAGAAGCCCGTGGTGCCCTCGCTGTAGGAATCGATCATTCCGTCGATCGGGTCCAGGACCGTGTTCAAATAGGACAACGCTCCTTCGGCCCCGATCCAGAGGCTTGCCCGCTCGCCTCCGGTCGACACCGGCTTGCGGATCTGAGCGCCCAGCTCCCACAGCGAATCGTGGCCGCCGTGTGCCCTGCCACAGCGCAGCCACCGACTCCGATAAGCGTGACCAGGGTCAGTGAGGACCATGACGAATGACGCATGTGATCTCCTCGACAAGGTGTGCCCAGTGCGCCCCCCTCCGGGGAGCGCGTCGCACGCGTCAAAGTTGCCATGGGGATTCGGCCCGAGCCAGTGGGCCCGCACATGCCTCCTGATGTGCCATGCCTTATGATGAAGACGAGGTTGCGTGGAAGGCAGAAGGAGTGAGGAGATGGAGATGGATCGGGCAGGCCAGATCATGGCCCAGGGTCACACCTGAAGCGAGTCCGTGCTCCTGGCCGTGTGCCAGCATTACGGGATCGAGACCGACGACAGGATCATCCCGCGGATCGCCTCCGGTTTCGCGGGGGGATTCGGCAACACGGGGGCCGTGTGCGGCGCCGTGGTCGGCGCAGTGATGGGCCTCGGTCTCCAGATGGATCGGGGCGATTCCATGGAGGAGGTGCTTCGGTCGTTGGAGGTCGTGGCCGAGTTTCGCCGCCGCTTCGAGGCGGAGATGGGCTCCGTCCACTGTCGAGAGCTCACCGGAGCGGATCTGACCACCGAGGAGGGAATCGGGCAGTACATGGCCTCCGACACGCCTCAGACGGTCTGCTTCCCGGCAGTGGGGACCGCGTACCGGCTGGTGGTTGATCTCCTGGACGGGGGCTCTGCGTAGCCCCTCCGGGTGATCCTATCAGGAGAGCGGCCCGTGCCCCCCGAGCGCCCGCGAGGGGGTAAGGCGTTGTTGAGCGTGTACCCTCCGACGCCTCTCGGTCCCTGCGCCCGAAACGAGATCGGCGTCACGCTCCGTAGTGCCGGTGTGGACGCCGGATTGGCCATCACCTACCTGGGAGGAGCGCCGTGAGCCTCGAGCTTCGTATCGAGCACCTGTCCAAGACCTACCCGGGCGGAGTCCAGGCCCTCAAGGACGTCTCCCTCACCGTGCCCACCGGGATGTTCGGCCTGCTGGGGCCCAACGGCGCCGGCAAGTCCACCCTCATGCGCACCATCGCGACGCTCCAGGAGCCGGACGCGGGAGCCATCTCCCTGGACGGGCTGGACGTGCTGGCCGAGAAGGAGGAGGTACGGAAGCTCCTGGGCTACCTGCCCCAAGACTTCGGGGTGTACCCGCGGGTGAGCGCAGAGGAGATGCTCAGCCACCTGGCAGTCCTGAAGGGCCTCACCGACAGGGGCGAGCGGAAGGACGCCGTGGAGGCCCTCCTCCACCAGACCAACCTGTGGGATGCCCGCAAGCGGAAGCTGGGCACGTACTCCGGCGGGATGCGCCAGCGCTTCGGCATCGCCCAGGCGCTGCTCGGCGATCCGCGGCTGGTCATCGTCGACGAGCCCACGGCAGGGCTGGACCCGGCTGAGCGCCTCCGCTTCTTGAACCTCCTCTCGGAGATCGGCGAGAACGTGGTGGTCATCCTCTCCACCCACATCGTGGAGGACGTGAGCGACCTGTGCAGTCGCATGGCCATCATCTCCCGGGGCGAGGTGCTGCTCCAGACGGCTCCTCAGGAGGCCATCGCCGACCTGTACGGAAAGGTGTGGGAGAAGGTGGTGGACAGGTCCGACCTGGCCTCCCTCCAGGAGGAGCACCAGGTCATCTCCACCCACCTTTGGGCTGGCCGAACCGTGGTGCACGTCTTCAGCGAGGAAGATCCGGGCGGAGGATTCAGTGCCGTGGAGGCGGACCTGAAGGACGTGTACTTCACGGCCCTGGGCTCCCGGCCGGCTGAGCTGGAGGTGGCATGACCACCTTCCGGGAGATCTTCCGCTTCGAGATCCGGCACCACCTCCGGTCCACCACCTTCTGGCTCGCCGGGGCCGTCTTCTTCCTCCTGGCCTTCGGCGCGGTGACGACCGACATGATCACCGTGGGCGGAGCGGTGGGGAACGTGAACCGGAACGCGCCCTACGTCATCGCCCAGTTCCTTCTGATCTTCAGCGTGCTGGGCGTGTTCGTCACCACGGTGTTCGTGGCCAGCGCGGTCCTTCGGGACTACCAGCACCGTACCGACGGGATCTTCTACAGCAAGCCCGTGACCAAGCGGGACTATCTGCTGGGGCGCTTCGGCGGGGCGTTCACCGTGTCGGTACTCATCTTTCTCTCGGTGGCCTTCGCCGTGGTGGTGGGATCCTTCATGCCCTGGTTGGAGGCCGAGCGGGTGGGACCCTTCCAGCTGATGCCCTACGTGTACGCCATGGGCGTGCTGGTCCTGCCCAACGTGTTGCTCATGAGCGCCATCTTCTTCGGATTGGCCACCCTGACCCGGAGCATGGTTGCCACCTACGCCGGACTGGTGGCCTTCTTCGTCGGTTACGGAATCGCGGGCACTCTGCTGGCCGACGTCGAGAACGAGGCCATGGCCGCGCTGGTGGATCCCTTCGGCGTGGCAGCGTTCCAGATCGCCACCCAGTACTGGACCACCGCCGAGCGGAACACGCTCGTCCTGGGGCTGGAGGGAGGGATCCTCCAGAACCGGCTTCTGTGGCTTGCCGTGGCCCTGCTCATCCTGATGGTCACGTTCTGGCGGTTCTCCTTCACCGCCGGGGCGGCACGAAGACCCCTTGGACGGGCGAAGCGGAAGGCAGCGGTCGACGTGGGCGACGCGCTGGACCGACCCGCCCCGACCGGGCCCCGGGGCCTGGAAGGGTTCGGGCGCGGGAGCCGTCAGTTCGGCCTGGCCGCCTCCTGGATCCAGTTGGCCCACCAGTCCCGACTGGAGGTCAAGGGCGTGGTCAGGAGCTTGCCCTTCCTGGTGATCCTGGCCCTGGGCATGCTCAACTTCATCGGGAGCGCCACCAGCACCGGGACCATCTTCGGGACCGCGGTGCACCCTCGCACGCAGCTCATGGTCCAGGTCGTCCTGAGCTCCTTCCTGCTGTTCGGGGTCATCATCCTCACCTTCTACTCCGGGGAGCTCGTCTGGCGTGACCGCGCCTCCGGCACCGACGAGGTCCACGACGCGCTGCCCGTTCGGAGCTGGGTGCTATGGGGCTCCAAGATGGTCGCCCTGGCCGTGGTCTCCGTGGCCGTGCTGGCGGTGGCCGTCCTCACGGCCGTGGGCTACCAGCTCTGGCAGGGCCATACCGACCTCGAGACCCTCCTCTATCTGCAGGCCGTCGGGCTCCGAGTGGGCATCCCCGTGTTGCTGGTGGCGGTCCTGGCCCTCTTCACCCAGGTCCTCACCAACAACAAGTACCTGGGCTTCCTGCTGATGGTGCTCTACTACATCAGCATCCCGGTGATGACCGCGTTGGACCTGAACCATCGGCTCTACCAGTACAGCCAGACTCCGCCACTTCCCTACTCGGACATGAACGGCTACGGGCACTTCGTGGAGCCCATGGTCTGGTTCTTCGCGTACTGGGGGTTCGCGGCGCTGGGGCTCCTGGTGCTGGTGCACCTCCTGTGGGTCCGCGGCAAGGAGACGGCCCCGGGCGTCCGCCTGCGCCTGGCGGCCCAGCGCTTCACCGGCCCCACGCGGGCCGCCGCGGCCGTGGCGGTCCTCGGCTTCCTGGGCACCGGAAGCTGGATCTTCTACAACACCAACGTGCTCAACGACTACGTGCCCCCCGACCGTGTCCAGGACCGGCTGGCGGACTACGAGAAGGAGTATTCCCGATACGAGGGTGCGCCCCAACCCCGCATCACCGCCGTCCACGCCGAAGTGGACATCTACCCCCGAGAGCGCGCGGTGGACATCCGGGGGACGTATACGGTCCGCAACAAGGAGGCGGTGGCGCTGGACTCGGTCCACCTGACCTGGAATCCCCAGGTGGTGGACTCGCTGGAGCTGGGGGTCCCCGGGGGCACGATACTCCACGAGGACGCCGAGATGGGGTGGCGGACCTATGGGCTGGCCGAGCCCATGCCCCCGGGCGGCGAGCTCCAGCTCACGTACCGCGTGGAGGTCCGCAACCCGGGCTTCGTCAACTCGGGCTCGAACACGAACGTCGTCCATAACGGGACCTTCTTCAACAACGCCTCCTACTTCCCCCACATAGGGTACAACGACGCGTTCGAGCTGGGCGATCCGGTAGAGCGCCGGCGACGGGACCTCGCCCCCATCGAGCGGATGCCGTCTCTGTACGACTCCACCCATTACGACACCAACTACCTCACCGGCGAATCCGACTGGGTGGACTTCGAGACCGTCGTGAGCACGTCGGCCGATCAGATCGCCCTGGCCCCGGGCTACCTGGAGCGGGAGTGGGAGGAGGCCGGACGGCGTTACTTCCACTACACGATGGACGCCCCCATCCTGGGCTTCTGGTCCTACCTGTCGGCGCGCTGGGAGGTGAGGCGCGATCGGTGGCGGGACGTGGATCTGGCGGTCTACTACCACCCTGACCACGCCTACAACGTGGACCGGATGATCGAGGCCGCGAAGAAGTCCCTCGACTACTTCACCCGGGAGTTCGGACCTTACCAGCACCGGCAGCTCCAGATCCTGGAATTCCCGGGCTATGCTTCCTTCGCCCAGTCCTTCCCCAACACGATCCCCTTCTCCGAAACCATCGGGTTCATCGCCAGGCTCGATGACCCGAAGGACATCGACTACGTCTTCTACGTCACCGCCCACGAGGTCGCTCACCAGTGGTGGGCCCACCAGGTGATGGGGGCCAACGTCCAGGGTGCCACGGTCACCTCGGAGACGATGTCCCAGTACTCGGCGCTCATGGTCCAGGAGAAGGAGTACGGGCCCGAGATGATGCGCCGCTTCCTGCGCTACGAGCTGGACGCCTATCTGCAGGGTCGAGGCGGCGAGGTCATCGAGGAGCTTCCCCTCTTTCTGGTGGAGAACCAGGGGTACGTCCACTATCGGAAGGGAAGCCTGGTCACCTACGCCATGCGGGACTACATGGGCGAAGAGGCCTTCAACCGGGCCATGTCACGCTACGTGGAGGCGGTCAGGTTCTCCGGCCCACCCTACACCACCTCCCAGGAGTACCTGGACTACCTCGTCGCCGAGGTCCCGGAGCGCTGGACGGGCAAGGTCGAGGACCTCTACCGTACCATCACCTTGTGGGAGCTCGAGGCCGACGCGGCCACCTGGGAGCCCACCGACGACGGCCGCTACCGCGTGCGTCTGGAGGTCCGAGCGCGGAAGCAGAGGGCCGACGGCCAGGGCAACACCACCGAAGCGCCCCTGGACGAGTGGGTGGACATCGGGGTCTTCGGCGCCGAGACCCCCGACACCCCGGAGGAGGGGAAGGTTCTCTTCCTCGAGAAGCGGCACCTGGCCGATACCGTCGCGGTGATCGAGGTCGTGGTGGACGAGGAGCCCGTCCGGGCGGGGGTCGATCCGTTCAACAAGCTGATCGACCGTAATCCGGGGAACAACGTGAGGGAGGTGGAGCGCGGCGGCGGCTGACGCATGGGCGCGCTTCGGCCCCGGCGCCGACCGCGGACCTACCCGTCCGGCAGGTCCTCCAGGCGCCCAAGCCAGTGCATCACGTTGAGGAGCAGCCGAAGGTTGTGGAGCGCCTCGGGCGCGTTCATGCCCACCAGCGTGCGCCCCTGGTCGAAGACCTGCGCGGTGAACATGGCGGCCTCGCCGAAGATCGCGACACGTCCCCGGCCGTGCTCGAGGACCCCACCCTGGGACCAGCCTCCGACGTCGATCCGAGGCGAGTCCTCCTCGAACTCGTAGTACCGCTCCGGCGCCCAGGAAAGGAACCCGGGTCCGAGAACCAGGAGGGGCCGGAAGCCGTCCGGGCCGCGAAAGGCGGAGCCCAGGAACGTGGCCACCTGCGTCACCGCCTCCTCCGGACTACGCCCGTCGAGGAGGGGATCGTCGGTAAGGGAGCCGTCGTCCCGACGGAAGACCGTGGGGCGAGCCGGACCGTCGGGAGATCCCTCGAGCACGTAGCCGTCGTGGACCTCCAATCCGAAGGACGCGGCCAACGCCTCGATGGCACCCGGGTCGGGCATGTGGTCCGTGATCAGGAAGAGGGAGCCCCCGGCCGCGACCCATGCGTCGAGCGCGGAGACCTCCTCGGCTGAAAAGGTCGGTGGGTCGTCGGCGCGCTCCGGTGGCTGGGCGTCGGCGATGACCAGGATGTCGCATTCCTCCAGCTTCGGCCCTTCCACGCCCGTGAACCGATGCACTGCGTACCCGTCCTGTCCGAGAACGTCGGCGAAGGGCAGGTACGTGCCCACGCTGGTGTGGAAGTTGTTGTGGGTCTCGTCCACGCAGACGGCGGGTCCCTGACCCTCGGGGTAGGCGGGGACGGACAGAGCAGGAGCGTACGACAGGTCGGCAGTCCGCGGTGGCTCCACGGTGCTCGCGGTCCGGGTGTCCCCACCCTGGTCGGAGCAGGCGAGGAGTCCGAGGGCCAGCCCGATCGTCACAGACCTGGTTGTCATGGCGCCGACCTCCGATCTCTGATGGGGATGAACCGCGGCACTCGCCGCGAGTACGCCTCGAACTCTGCCCCGAAGCGATCACGAAGCTCCCGCTCTTCGAGGATCACCGTCAGGTACAGGGCCGGAACGGTCAACGCCGCGGTCACGTAGGTGCCGACGTAGTTGGCGAAGAAGGCGTACGCCACCGTGAAGAGCAGGACCTCGACGTACCGCGGGTGGCGGATCCGTCCGTAGATGCCGTCGGTGAGAAGCCGTCCCGGGCGCTTGTCCGGCGAGAGCTCCGGAAGCCCGGCCAGGACGCCGGCAGTGAGATGGCGCCGCCGCTTCAACGCCACGGACGTTCCGATGGCGGCACAAAAGGCGACGGGCAAGAGCAGCCACGGGTGGTAGCCGAGGTCGGGCCCGAGGAGCCCATCCCGCCAGACGACCGCGCCCACCATCCAGGCGATCACGAGGGGCGAGAGCACGACATACGTCCAGACGGCGCCGAGCCGCCTCCAGAAGCGGACCCACGGGTGGATGGCGAACCACAGAAGCACGCCCGGAGGCAGTGACGCCACCAGGAGGACGCCGACCACGTACCGTGCGGTGTTCATGAGCCTGCTCCGGTTGCGTTCGCCCCGGGGCGGATCCCCGGATCGATCTCCGCCACGCGGCACGGTAGCAGTCGCCCGATCGGTTCCACCAGGGGTCACGATGTCTTCGGGTGACGCTACCTTGATGGAGGACGACCCGGTCTGTGTGCACCTCCGGTCGACTCGAGCGTGACGACGACCCGTGGCGTCCAGCTCCCCTGGAGGCGAACGGAGTCCAGGAGGTTCCTCGATGCCCACGTTGAGCGCACGCGTGTTCCGCTTCGTGCTCAGGCACACCGTCGGGCGGAGATTCCGCCACGACGTCCTCTCGGTGGCCGAGCTGAGAAGGTTGGACGCGGCGCTGATCCGTGCTCAGCGTCCGCCGAGAGGGACGACCGTCGCACCCGAGACCATCGGGACGCTTCCGGCGGAGTGGGTGCATGGGCCCGGGGCCGAGGGTGACGCCGCCGTCCTGTATCTGCACGGGGGAGCTTTCGTCGCCGGTTCGCCGGCCACCCACCGTGAGCTGGCCGCGCGCGTCTCGAGGGCAGCGGGAGCCCCGGTCCTCTCGGTGGACTACCGGCTGGCTCCGGAGCATCCGTTTCCGGCGGCGGTGCAGGATGCCGAGCGGGCCTTTCGGTGGCTCCTGGACCACGGACATGCGCCTGAGCGCCTCATCGTCGGTGGTGACTCCTCCGGCGGAGGCTTGGCGCTTCAGACGCTCCTCACTCTCCGGGACGGGGGCGTTCCGTTGCCCGCCGCCGCGTTCTTCATGTCACCCGTCACGGACTGGGTCGACCTGAGCAGCGACTCCTTCGCGGCCCGCGCGACCTGGGATCCGCTGGTCACCCCGGCGCAGTGCCGGTATACCGCCTCCCTCTAC
>JBDHGI010000024.1:0-30810 GCA_039589955.1 Gemmatimonadota bacterium
ATGAGCTTGGGCACCACCATCCGGCGGTCTTCTTCCCTCTCGCATTTGAACCACGCAGTCAGCCAATAGACGTAAGCCACCGCCTGGAAGATGTGCCCCGCGGTCGCCAGGCATCTCACCCCGCCCAGCGTCATGTCGGGCCAGGCCGTGCGGACCACCGGCCAATAGTGGTCGAGGTCCAGGCGCGTGAGATCCGCCGCCGGACAACCGAAGCCCGCCATCTCCCAGTCGATGACGCGCAGCAGGTGGCCGTCGCCGTCCCTGCTCAGGAAGAGGTTCTTCGCCTGGACATCCCCGTGCACGAGCGTGTCCGGGGCGTCGCGGCAGAGGGCCTCGACGAGCGACCAGTCCGCCTCGACCGCATCCAGCTGCGATACGACGGTCTCCAGAACACGAATCTCGTCCTCCGGGAACCGCAGGAGCTCGATGGCACGCCCGATCTCAGCGCGTCCTACCCTGAGGTGATCCAGGTAACGGGCCGGACCCGCGTCCGGCAGGGCCCGCGCGGCCTCGAGGCCCGCAGCGCTCGCGTGGAGCGTCCCCACCCATTGCGCCGTGAGCCGCTGGTGCTCCGGGTCGCGGCGCCGGTACGGCTCCCCGGCCACATCCTCCAGGAGTAGCCAGCCATTCTCCCCCTCGAACCACGAGCCATAGTAGCGTGGGGTCGAAAGGGACAGGTGCGGCAGGACGTACTCGTAGATCGTCCGTTCCAGATGCGCCACCTGAGCGTAGGTGCGCTTGGCGATGATCGCGCCACCGTCGACCCCCACACCCGGTAGGCGGTAAACCGAGGAGGCACGACCGGGCTCCTTCAAGACGAGGATGCGCTCGGGCGGGGATCGGTCAGGCCCCGCTCGGATCCACGCCTGGACCGCGGGATGCCCGGCTATGCCGTCAGTGACGACCGATCGAACGGGGCGTTGCATCGTCTCATGATAGGGTGCAGGCCGAGCCCACGCACGGACTTCACTTCGGCTTCCCGGGGGAAGGGCACTCCCGGGAACGGTTCTCCCACGTGCTTCCCGCTCCCCTCAGATCCTCACCCGTCTGAGCCGAAGGCTGTTGCCCACCACGGTTACCGAGCTGAGGGCCATGGCCAGGGCCGCCAGGATGGGATGGAGCTGTCGGAACATCATCGGAACGGCGGCGAGCGGGTACAGCACGCCGGCCGCGACGGGAATGAGCATGACGTTGTAGAAGAAGGCCCAGAACAGGTTCTGCCGGATCGAGCGCATCGTGGCAGCCGACAGCGCCAGCGCCTGGGGCACGGAGCGCAGGTCCCCTCGCATCAGCGTCACGTCCGCCGCCTCCATGGCCACGTCCGTTCCCGTGCCGATGGCGATGCCCACGTCCGCCTGCACCAGGGCCGGCGCGTCGTTGATGCCGTCCCCCACCATGGCCACCAGCACCCCGGATGCCTGAAGCTCCTTCACGACGCCGGCCTTCTGGTCCGGGAGCACCTCGGCCCGCACCTCGGCGATCCCCACCTCCTCGGCGATGGCCTGGGCGGTGTGGCGATTGTCACCGGTCAGCATGACCACCCTCAGGCCCCGCTCGTGCAGCTCGGCCACGGCTTCCTTCGAGCCGTCCTTGACCGCATCCGCCACCGCGATCAACCCGACGGCCTCACCGTCCACGGCAATCCAAAGGGGTGTGCGAGCCTCACGCTCCATCCGGCCGGCCTCCTCCTGGAGCCCGTTCAAGGAGATCCCCGTCTCCTCCATGAGCCGCCGGGTCCCGATCACCACGTCGCGGCCTTCGACCTGGGCGGTCACGCCCCTGCCGGGAACGGCCGAGAAGGAGCCCGGCTCGCTCAACCGAATGCCTCGGGCCTCCGCCTCCCGCACCACGGCCTCGGCGAGGGGGTGCTCGCTCCGCCGTTCGGCGGACGCGGCCAACCGGAGGACCCATCCCTCGGCCTCCTCGTCCTCGCCTCCCATGACCGCGACGGGCACGCGGGCCAGGACCTCTCGCGCCGCCGGCTCGCCCCGGGTCACGGTTCCGGTCTTGTCGACCACGACGACCTGCAGGTCGTGCGACCGTTCGAGGGCGGCGGCGTTGCGGAACAGGATGCCCAGCGTGGCTCCCTTGCCCGTGCCGACCATGACCGACGTGGGGGTGGCGAGCCCCAGGGCGCACGGACAGGCGATCACCAGGACCGCCACCAGCCGGATGATGGCGGGCGTGAAGCCCGCGCCGACGCCCAGCCACCAGACGAGGAAGGTCAGCGCCGCCAGGGCGATCACCACGGGCACGAAGACGGCCGACACCCGGTCCGCAAGCCTCTGGATGGGCGCCTTGCTCCCCTGCGCTTCCTGCACCAGCCGGACGATGCGGGCCAGGGCCGTCTCGGCGCCGACCTTCGTCGCGCGGAAGCGGAGGGCGCCTTCCTTGTTGATGGTGGCGCCCACCACCGCGTCTCCCGGTGCCTTCTCCACGGGCATGCTCTCCCCGGTGAGCATGCTCTCGTCCACCGCCGAGCGCCCCTCGACCACTACGCCGTCCACGGGGATCCGCTCGCCGGGACGCACGAGGACCGTGTCGTCGACCCGCACCGTGTCGACGGGCACGTCGACCTCCTCCCCGTCCCGCACGACCCGAGCCGTCCCGGGCTGGAGTCCCATGAGCTCCCTGATGGCCGCGCTGGTCTCGCCCTTGGCCTTCACCTCCAGGAGCTTGCCGAGCTTGATGAGCGTGATGATGACCGCAGCCGTCTCGAAATAGACGTGCTCGCCCGCGGCCGAGGTGCCCAGAGTCAGGGCGACCATGACCACGATGGAGTACACGTACGCCACCGTGGAGCCCATGGCGACGAGGACGTCCATGTTGGCCGCGCCGTTGCGCAGGGACTTCCAGCCACCGCGATAGTAGTCCCAGCCCACGTAGAGCTGCACCGGCGTGGCCAGCGCGAACATGAGACCGTTGACCCAGTTGGCGTGCGACCACGGGCCCAGGAACCCGAAGTCGCGAAGCATGCTGAGCACGAACAGGGGCAGGGCGAATGCTACGCCCGTCCAGAACTTGCGGGTCTGGTCGAAGATCTCGGCGCGCCGCGCGGCCGCCTCGGCGTCCTCCATCTCCTCGGCCGGGGCCTCGACGACTCCGTAGCCCGCGTCCTCAATGGCCTGGGCCAGCTCCCTCCAGCCGGCCGCTCCCGCCACCACCTCGACCACCGCCCTTTCGGTCGCGAGGTTGACCGCCGCGGACAGGACCCCCGGAACCCGCGACTGGAGAGTCCGCTCGATGGTGGCCGCACAGCTCGCGCAGGTCATTCCGGTGACGGGGAGCTCCACGCGCTGGGTCGCCACACCGTAGCCCGCGGCCTGCACGCGCTCCAGGAGCTCGTCCTCGCGGACCCGGGTGGGATCGAAGCGCACCCTGGCCCGCTCGGAGGCGAAGTTCACGGTGGCCTCGCTCACACCCTCGGCCCTCGCGAGGGTCCGCTCCACCGCGGCCGCGCAGTTCGCGCACGTCATCCCCGTCACCGGCATCAGCAGCTCGCGCTCCGGCGCCATCGCCTTGCTCCCGGCCTTGTTCACCTTCATTCGTCGGCCTCCCCTGTTCCCCGTCTTCTTCGTCACTTCATCCGCGCGGTGGCGGTCACGCGCCAGGGGGGTAGTTGATCTCCGTCATGAGGTCTTCGATGACGGTCCAGTCCGTGGTGTCGGGATCCCAGGACACCTTGACCCGCCTGGAGGCCTGCTCGGCGCTCACCTCGGTGACGCCGTGGAGCTCGCCCACTTCCCGCTCGATGGTCTTCACGCAGTGTCCGCAACTGATGTTGGGGACGGTCACGGTCTTCGTGGTCATCGTTCCCTGCCCTGAAGAGATGAAGTTCAGATCTTGCCGTTGGCCTCGAACAGCTCGAGCAGCTCGTCCAGGACGCGCTCCCTGGACTGGGCGTCGTCACCCTGGATCGCCCGGGTGACGCAGGAGTGCAGGTGACGGTCGAGGACCAGGGCGCTCACCTTCTTCAGGGCGCGCTGGACCGCCAGGATCTGGTTGACGATGTCCACGCAGTAGGCGCCCTCGTCCACCATGCGCTCGATCCCGCGGACATGCCCTTCCGCGCTCTTGAGCCGTCGTGAGATGTCCTGCGTCCTCTTGTCCGCCATTCCCTGCTCCTTGCTCCGTACCCCCACCCCCCCTGGGGGGGGTCCGACTAAACGGTAACGAGAGAGGGCAGAGCCGGCAAGAGATGTGAAGAAGTGTTCAGCGTCACTTCATCCCACCTTCATGAAGGGGGACGCGGATCCGATCCGACGGCAGCCACACGCACACCAGGACGGGGTCGTCTGGACCAGCGTCGGACCAGGTGGCTGATCCGGCCATCATGCTCGTTCATGCCGTTCAGCATGGCCGCGACCAGACCATGCCACACCCCGGAGGTGGCGGCGTCCTCGACGAGCTTGAGGCCGAGCCCGTTCTCGAAGAGCCATCTCCTCAAGGCCCTGGCGATGCGGAACTCCCGCTCGAAGGACTCCCTGGCGAGGCGCGGGAAACCCGACAGTCCAGATTCCATCCAGGCCTTCGCGAACAGGCCGGCGGACCGCATGGCGTTGAGCATGCCTTCCCCGGTGAACGGATCCGCAAGGCCCGCCGCGTCTCCTAGCAGCGCGAAGTCCCGACCGGCAATCCCGGCATAGTCTCCGTGGCCGGCTTCCGCCGTGCCGATGACCGCGCCGGCGCGCTCCGACTCGTCCCGGCGGAGGCCGGGACGGAGCCCACGGTACCCGTCGATCTCCTCGTCCATGCGGGATCGTCGCCACGTGTCCCTGGGCGCCATGATTCCGCAAGACCGATGGTCCGGACGGGGGAAGTCCCAGAGGTAGCCCGCGACTCCCGGATAGAACCTGAGGACAGCCGTGTCGTGTTCCACTCCCTCGCTCGGCGGATAGGTCACCCGCGTCGGCGCGAGGCCCACCTCGAGCTGGGGTGCCGCCACGCTCCTCATCATGCTCGCGGCGCCATCGGCACCCACCAGCACGGGCGCGGTCACGTCGCCCACGGCCGTCTGGAGGTGCCAATCCCCGTGGACTCGTCTTGCGGCGGTCACCCTGACGGGAAGGTGCTTCGCGCCGACACGCAGAGCCCGTGCGAGCTGCCACTCGCCGAGGGCCGCCCGGGGAATGACCCAGAGGGGTTGGTCCAGACCCACGGTGAACCTGACGTGGCTCCCGGCCTCGACCCGCACGGACGTCACCGGCTGCGCCAGGGCCTTGACCTCCTCGAGCTCAGGGATCATCCGGAAGGCGGCCGCCGTCAGCCCACCCCCACACGGCTTCTCCCACGGCACCTTCGGATCGAGAAGAAGGACGCTGGCCCCCGACGAGGCCACCAGCTCGGCAGCCCGTGCCCCGGCGGGTCCGGCGCCGACGATCGCGAGGTCGGCTCTGTGTCTCACGGTGTCTCCCGATGTGTACAACCCGGGTCGGTTCGGCAGGGTCCACCGGCCAGCTTGCCCCCCGGCGCCCAGGCGACCACCCTGGCAGGAGCAGCTTTCTCGACGCCCTTTACCCTGGAGAACCCCCGATGAACAGTCGCAGCGGACTCCGGCTCCTCTCTTCGCTCACGGCGTCTTCGGCCCTCCTGGCCGTGGCGGTCACGGTCCCCGCACCCCTCTGCGCCCAAACCCCGACCGACATCCGGCCCTACGACTACGACTTCACCGCCGAGAACGAGCTGTCCCGACGCATCGACCTGGACGACCCGGACCCTGAGCTGCTCCGGGAGATCTTCCGGAAGCGGCGGCAGCGGGTCATCCAGGCCATGCCGGGAGGCGTGATGCTCGTCTTCAGCGTGGAGTGGGTGCAGCCTCGGCGCCTCGAGTTCCAGGTGCCCCACTCGGACAACCACGACTTCATCTACCTCACCGGCCTGGAGGGTCTCGAGAGCGTGGAGTCTGCGCTGCTGCTGGTGCCCCGCGACCCTGAGGAAGAGGCTTCGGAGGACCGAGCCGTCCTTTACACGTCGCAGCCGGATCCCGACGTGGTGCGGCGCATCACGGGCATCGAGGACGTCCGGGCGTTTCGTCGGCTGGAGGAGGACCTGTCGGTCGCCATGACCGACTACCGGGATTGGCGGATCACCCAAATCCGGCGCTGGCCCCTCCCTGCCGCCATCTCGAGGGCGTGGGGTGCCAACGAGAAGGTGCTCTATCTGAACTACCCCCGCTTCTTCCGCCTCGGCATGCCCGAGCCGGATCGCCTGGCCACGTTCGAGCGGTACTCACGCTTCAGCCCGGAGATGGAGCTCCGGGACGCCGCCGACGTGTTGGATCGGGTCCGCATGCTCCAGGACGGTCTGGCTCTGGCCAGTCTGCGCCGTGCGGTCGACATCACCGGTGAGGGAATCGTCGAGGCGTTCCGTGCGGTCCGACCCGGCCTGAAGGAGCTCGAGGTCATGGAGATGATGGACTTCGTCTACCGCTACCGGGGGGCCTACCTGGGCTTTCCCACGTCCGTGCGACGCTACCCCCCCGGAGGTCTTCCTCCCAGGGAGAGCATCCCCGAGGGCTTCATCCAATACCGGGCCCGCTCGGGGCGAGACGTCATCGAGGCGGACGACATGGTTCATACGGACACCGGAGCTGCCTTCAACCATTTCAGCGCCGACGTCCAACGCAACATGCCCGCAGACGGAACGTTCGACGACCAGCAGGCCCGCCTCTACCAGATCGCGCTCGACGTGCAGAAGACGGTCATCGAGAACGTGCGCCCCGGCGTCACCTGGTGGGAGCTTCATCGACTCGCAGAGCGGATGTTGGCCGACGCTGGCGGCTACGACAGGTATTGGACCTACGGAATCGGTCACTTCATCGGCATGGAGGTGCACGACGAGGGGGACTACGAGGTGCCGCTGCAGTCGGGGATGGCGCTGTCCATCGAGCAGGGCGTGGCTCCTCCCGACGGCCCGCGGGTCGCGTTCGAGGACGACGTGATCGTCACCGAGGACGGAGTGGAATGGGTGAGCCGGTCGATTCCCATCGAGCTGGCCGAGGTCGAGGCCATGCTCAGGCAGGCGAGCTCGTTGGAGGCCTTCGCCGAGAAGAGGCGGTAGGGCACCGCAGCTCCCGGCCATTCTTGCCCTCGGGAGGCCGGTACCGGATCGTGTCATACGACATCGCGTCCCCCGCCACTCATCCACGAGTCAGGACTGCGGCCGAGTCCGGATGACTTCATCTGAGACGCCACTCGACGAGCTGGAGGGCGAGCTCGAGGAGCTTCATCAGGACAGCTTTGCCTGGGCCCTCAGCTGCTGCGGGTGGAACTACGCCGATGCCGAAGACGTGCTCCAGACGACCTACCTTAAAGTGATCTCCGGCCAAGCCCGGTACGGGCGTCGCTCGACGTTTCGCACCTGGCTGTTCGGCGTGATCCGCCGAACGGCCCAGGAGCATCACCGACGCGTCCGCGTCCACCGGGCCGGCATGGAGCGTCTTGGACGTGAGCCCTCGGGGCCTACGGCCCGCGACGTGGATCCCGCGCAAGCGGCGGAGCGACGAGAGACGGCCACGGCGTTGCGCGAGGCCCTGGCAGGGCTCCCACCGAGGCAGCGCGAAGTGCTGCACCTGGTGTTCTACGAGGGCCTGTCGGTGCGGGAAGCGTCAGAGGTGATGGACGTATCGGTGGGATCGGCTCGGGTACACTACGACCGTGGCAAGAGGCGCTTGAGGCTCCTCCTCGCGGATCGGTACGCGGGCGAGGGGGCGCAGTGAACGGGCCAGCGGAAGACAGGGACCTGCGCGAGGCCTTCGAGCGTCTCCGCCTCTTCATGCACGAGCCCGGACAGTCTCCGGCGTTCCGCCCCATGTTGGAGCGCGCGGGCATGGACGCCACGAGCGCACCCACGCCGACCCCGACGAGGCTCCGCAGCCTGCCGCCCCGCGCCGGCCCGCGCCCGTGGCTGAGGAGCGGCTCCAGGGCGGTACTGGCCGCCGCCGCGGCCCTCGTCGTCCTCCTGGCTCAGGGAGCCCGCGATCCGGAGCTGGAGTTCCAGCGTCTCGTCTCAGCCTACGGCGCCACGGCCCTCTCATGGCGGCCACCCACGTCCCGGCTCCTCGAGGTCCCCGGATTGGAGCTCGTTCGCTCCCTTCCGGCCATCGGGGCTCCTCTCCTGGACGCCGTCACGAGTGAGACAGGCGATCATCCCGTCCCCGCACCGGAGGTACGATCATGAAGCTGCTGCGTGCCACGCTCCTCCTCGGGGCCCTGTCGGGTCTCGCGGTCTGGCCGGCGGCGTCTCAGGAGACCGAGCTTCAGGCCGATCCTCTGTTCAGCGTGCTGTTCCCTCCGGAGCTCATCATGCAGCACCGGCGAGCCATCGGACTCACCGACGAGCAGCGCGACGCCATCAGCGGGATGATCCAGGAGGCGCAAGGCAGGGTCGTGCGGCTCCAGTGGGAGCTTCTGGACGAGATCCAGCAGCTGACCGCGGTGCTGGACAGGACCCGTATCGACCTCGACATGGCCTTGGACCGCATGGACGCCGTGCTCGACACGGAGAGGAAGGTGAAGCAGGCCCACCTGGAGCTGCTGGTGGGCGTCAAGAACCTCCTCGGCCAGGAGCAGCAGGCGACGCTGCGACGGCTTCGGGGGGAGTCCGCGTCCGGCCGGGGTTCAGGGCCACCATACTAGGCCGATATTGAGCCGGCTGGACGTGGCGTCGATATGGAGACCGGACAGGGATAGGTTCCCGACGCCCACCTCCGTGAACTCGCCCGCAGAGAGCTTGAGGCCGACGTCCAGGGCCAGGGTCCGTCGGAGATAGAGGGAGATTCCTCCCCCCACCGAAAGCGCACCCCCGCTGAAGTTCACGGACCCGACGTCCTGCTGGTCGAGCCTGGCGTCTCCGATGCTCACCGCTCGCCCGGTGAGCGCCGCCTCCAGATAGGGCACGAAGCTGCGAAGGGAGTTCGCGAAGTGGAAGCGCACGCCCAGGTCTCCGTGCGCCATGGCCCAGCTTCCCGTCACGCTGCCGCCCGCATCGGTGACGTCGACGGTGGCGCCGTCGAGCTCGAGGAAGACCGTGACGATGCGATTCACCCCGTACCCGGCGCGAAATCCGGCGCCTCCCCCGTTGTTCTGGTCGCCGCCCTCCACGGAGAGGGAGGCGGCGGCGAAGTGGAAGCCCAGGTTGAGGCCCCGGGTGGTGGACTGCTGCGCCGCCGCCCATCCGGGAAACAGAATGCACGCCATCAGCGCGACGGCTTGGATCTTCGTCGTGAACACGATGGTCTCCCTTCTCGTAGCGCCGACCTCCCCGTCGGTGTGACGCGGCAGTCCCAGGGTGCTCCCACGGCGCTCGTCAGCCTGCCATGGGTGTAGTCTCGTCGTCCCGCGTATGACACGCTGCTGACATCCTTGAAGGGTTCCGCCGCTGGGCCTATCCTCGGTAATTCGTCCCGGTCGATGATGATGATGCTCGATGAGGAGGATGGTGACCCATGACCCACCCAGCGTTTCGTTCCGTGCGAGCCCTGACCGCAACCTGTCTCACGCTGACCGTGCTCGCCCCGGCGTCCGCCCAGGAGACCGACGCCGTATACCGCACTCCGTCACGGGAGCTGGCCGCCCTCGTGGACGCGCCGGCCAGTCCCGGTGTGAGCCTCAGTCCCGACCAGACCACGATGCTCCTCATGACCCGCCCCGGAGCCCCGTCCATCGCGGAGGTGTCGGCGCCCGAGCTCAGGCTCGCGGGGCTGCGTATCGACCCGCGGAACAACGGTCCCAGTCGTGGCTTCACCTACATCGACCTCGCGCTCCGCACCCTCGACGGAGCCGAGCGACCGATCACGGGTCTTCCACCGGAGCCGCGCATCGGCGGCGTGAGCTGGGCGCCGGACGGTCGGCACGTCGCGTTCACGCAAACCACGGTCGATCGGGTGGAGCTTTGGGTGGTGGACGTGGAGTCGGCGAGGGCCAGGCGTCTGCTGGACGCTGCCCTGAACGCCGCGTACTTCGGCTCCCCGTACAGCTGGCTGTCCGACAGTCGGACGCTGGTGGCCCGGATGGTTCCCGACGGCAGGGGACCCGCTCCCGAGGAGCCTTCCGTGCCGACGGGACCCGTCATCCAGGAGAGCGCGGGAGAAGCCGCGCCCGCGCGCACCTATCAGGACCTCCTTCAGAATCCCCATGACGAGGCGCTCTTCGAGCATTACGCCACGACGCAGCTGGCCCGTATCGACCTCGACGGCACCGTGCGGCCGCTCGGGGAGCCGGCCCTGGTGCGCAGCGCCTCCCCCTCGCCCGACGGTCGGTACATCCTCGTCCAGACCACCCACCGCCCCTTCTCGTACCTCGTCCCGGCGAGCCGCTTCCCCACGCTCATCGAGGTGTGGGACGCGGACGGGAACGTCGTCACCGAGATCACCGACCTGCCCCTGCAGGACAACGTGCCGACGGGCTTCGGCTCCGTCCCGACCGGGGTGCGGTCCATCTCCTGGCGGACCGACGCCCCCGCGACACTCCAGTGGGTGGAAGCTCTCGACGGAGGGGACAGCGACGTGGAGGCCGCGGAGCGGGACAGGCTCTTCCTGTTGGACGCGCCCTTCGCCGGAGAGGCCGCCGCCCTGGCCACGTTCCCCCTCCGATACGGAGGCACGTTCTGGTCGGAGGACGGATACGCGCTGGTCTTCGAGTCGTGGTTCGCCACGCGACAGGTCCGTGCGTACGTCGTGGACCCGGACGAGCCCGGGAAGATGCGCACGCTCTTCGACTTCTCCATGGAGAACCGGTACGACGATCCGGGGATGCCCCTCAGCCGCAGAACCGAGTGGGGCACGAGCGTGCTGCTCACGGCCGACGGCGGCCGGACGCTCTTCCTGACCGGTCAGGGCGCGTCGCCCGAGGGCAACCGACCATTCCTGAGGCGCCTGGACCTCATGTCGGGTGAGACGGAGGAGATCTTCCGCTCCCAGGCTCCCTACTACGAGATGCCCGTGGCGATGCTGGACGAGGACGGTACGCGCCTGTTGACGCGCAGGGAGTCCAACGAAGAGCCGCCCAACTTCTTCGTTCGCGACCTGGACGGCGGGTCGGTGGAGGCCGTGACGGAGTTCCCCCATCCCTATCCCCACCTGGCCGGCATCCAGACCGAGGCCATCCAGTACACCCGCGGCGACGGCGTGCCGCTGAGCGCAACGCTCTACCTTCCCGCTGGCTATGACCCTGAGCGGGACGGGCCGCTACCCACCTTCGTCTGGGCCTATCCGCAGGAGTTCAAGAGCGCCGATGCCGCCGGCCAGCGCACCGACTCACCGCACCAGTTCAAGCGCGTGAGCTACAGCGGTGCCGTGCCATGGGTGACGCGAGGCTACGCTGTGATCAACAACGCCTCCATGCCCGTGGTTGGCGAGGGCGACGAGGAGCCGAACGACACCTTCCGGCGGCAGCTGGTGGCCAACGCCCAGGCCGCCATCGACGAGGGTGTGCGCCGGGGGGTCGTGGATCCTGACCGGGTGGCCGTGGGAGGTCACTCGTACGGCGCCTTCATGACGGCGAACCTCCTCGCCCACTCGGACCTCTTCCGCGCCGGCGTGGCCCGCAGCGGCGCGTACAACCGTTCTCTCACACCCTTCGGTTTCCAGCGTGAAGAGCGGCTGTTCTGGGAGGCTCCCGAGATCTACTTCGCCATGTCGCCGTTCATGCACGCCGACAAGGTGGACGAGCCGATCCTGCTCATCCATGGAGAGGCGGACAACAACTCGGGCACGTTCCCCATCCAGAGCATCCGGTTCTTCAACGCCATCAAGGGGCTGGGCGGAACGGCCCGGCTCGTGATGCTCCCCGCCGAGAGCCACGGGTATGCGGCCCGGGAATCGGTGCTTCACATGCTCTGGGAGACGGATCGTTGGCTCGAGGTGCACGTGAAGAACGCCTCGCCTCGCGCGAGGCCCGTGAGCGACCTGCAGGAGCGGTGACCGGGAGAGGCACGTCGAGGAACGGTCACGGAGGCTGAGGGGCGTCGCCCGCCCGCCGGTTCATCCTGGCGGGCGGGTCGCCTAGCCGCCGAGCGCCAACTCCGTCGTGGGATGCAGGGCGGCCCAGGCACGCCAGAAGGCCACGTATGCCTCGGTCACCGGACGCAGGTCGACGCTGGTGCCGGCCAAAGATCCACCGATGGGCGTGCCGTCGACGGCCCACACGGTCCCCGTCGCCTCGTCCATGATGCCCTGCTCCGTCACGCTGAACGTGGTCGGTGAGCCGCGCACCGTCGACAGGAACGCCATGGCCGACTCGCGTACGCCATCCCATAGGACGACGGCGGGCTCCCCTTGGTGCTCGAACTCGAACACGGCCAGGTCCCCCACGTCCGCCATGGCGAGGAACGGAAAGGCCAGTCCGCCCCCATCCCCGTCGGGAATGCCCAGGACCCGCTCCTTCGGAGGCCTCCGGTCATCCCGCCCCATGGGCATGCCCAGGTAGTCGCCGTTGTCGGGGTCCTCGTAGTCGAGCCCGTACGGATTGAAGAAGTACAGGGCCGGATCGAACATGTCCGGCGTGAGCGCGAGGATCTTCGAGTCGGGATGGAGCTCGATCCATCCCTCCCAGGTCATCTCGAAAACCGGCACCCGGGTGAGGGCCTGTCCCGTGCGTGGACCGCAGCGGGCCTCGGCCAGCATCTGCGGCCACAGCGACTCGTTGGGCTGCCGCCGGTCGTACAGGATCAGGTTCGCGTGGTAGAGGAGCCCCGAGACCCCGAACTCCACCCCTCCCGCCGATCCCCGGGCAAAGGCCAGGGCCGATCCGGTGAGGGGACAATAGGTGATGACCGCCTCCGGCAGATTCACGATCTCGTGGCGCCACATGATGTTGTGGGGAATGACGAGCCACTCCCCCGCTGACCAGTATGCGATCACCCGATCCGTCGGCTTGAAGTAGGAGGTGGCGTCGATGCGGGGCTCCGCCGGCAGGAACGTGGGATCGGTGAGCGCCGGGATGCCGTCGCGACCCACGCCTCCGTCGGCCAGGAACCGGGAATCGAGGTCGCAGATGAGCTCGTTCTGGGTCGGCCCCCCATTCCCGGGGTCCAGGCTCCCGTCCCCACAAGCGGCCAGGAGCCCGCAGGCGAGCACGGCGAGGGCGCGGGCCATCACACCGCGCTCCGTCACGTCTCGCTCCATCATGTCCCGCCCCAGGCCACGAGGTATCCCACGCTGAGAGCCGGACCCGTGGGCAGGTTGCGGCCGGATACTGGAATGTGGGCCCCGACCTCCAGGCGCCCGCTCCCGGCCGACCACCCCACGGCGGGGCTGAGCTGGATCAACCTCCGTGCGCTGGCGGGGACGGCGACGCGGTTGTCCACGGGAGCCAGCCCGTCGAGTGCATCCACGCCCAGGTCCAGGCGCACGTCCCCGAGATCGACCCCGAGAGCCAGGTGGCCGAACCGCTCGTCCCCCGGCTCCCGCCCCGTGGCCGCGTCCAGCGTACGCCAGCGGTATCCGGCCCAGGCCACGAAGTACGCGACCTCGCCGAAGACCCTCGCCCCGGACTCCAGCGCGATCTCGTAGTCGGTCTGCCCTTCCGACAGAGGGAGCACCCTCGAGTCCACGGGGAAGTCGGTGCCGGGGACCTTGACGCCCGCTCGCACCGAGACCGGCGTGTGGGAGAGGCCGAACAGCCCCGGTCCCACACGGACCGAGACCCTCGGGTCCCCCAGCCCGGTACGCACGCGGGTCTGGGCGTCGTCCACGACCCGGAGGCGGTGGACCGGGAGCTGGGCCCAGACCTCCACTCCCCTCACGAGCCCCACCGCTCCCGTAACATAGGCCGACATGGTGGTGGCCTCGGTGCCGCCAGGAAGGTCGTGGACGGCGCCCCCGGCCCCGTAGAACCGCGCCGAGCGGACCCCCCGGGCGGCTACCTGGATCCACCCGGCTCCGGGGTCGGGCAGCAGGACGGATCCCGAGGACGAGACCATGGGGGCGGAGTGGGGCGCGCTGCATACGGCCTGGGCACCGGACGCCGCAGGAGTGAGGAGGAGTCCGGCGAGGGCCGTTCCGAGCAGTCTGCGGCCACGAGCCTCCCTGGTCGGATTCGTCGACGCAGGTGGCAGGGTCGCGGGACGGCAGGCTGGTGGGCTCATGGGCAGGACGCGGGCAGGGGACAGTCCGTCAGGGAGAATCCGTCCTGGCGCACGGGGGTTCCCCCGCGGATGCGCCGGCACGGGCACGTGCCCCCGGATGGTGGCTTCGGCGCGCGTTTCGGCGTAGGATTCTCCCGGTTCGGGTGGGTGATGGGTGGACGCGGATCCGGCCTGCTGCCCTCCCGGATGTCGTTCCCCGGATGCCCTGGAGTCGAAGTATGCGCTCGCTTGCCCGCTGCCTGGCCCTGATCCCGCTCCTGCTCGTCGCGCCCCTCTCGCTGCACGGGCAGGACACCGAGCGGGATCCGGACCGTGGCCTTCCCCTCGAGCCCGCCCGGTGGGCGCGGTTCACCACCAGCGAAGGTACCTGGATCTCCCTCGACGTGAGTCCCGACGGTCGGACCATCGTCTTCGACCTCCTCGGCGACCTCTACAGCATGCCCATCACCGGGGGCACGGCTACCCGGCTCACCAGCGGCATGCCCCACGACATGCAGCCCCGCTTCAGCCCGGATGGCGAGCGGATCGTGTTCGTCTCCGACCGCAGCGGGGCCGACAACGTCTGGCTCATGCCCGCGGCCGGAGGAGAGGCGACGCAGCTGAGCAAGGGGATCGGCAGTCGCTTCCTGTCACCCGAGTGGACGCCCGACGGCAAGTACATCGTCGTGTCCCGGGCCGCTCCCATGCGGGGACTCGAGAAGCTCTGGCTCTACCACGCGGACGGAGGTACCGGACTGGAGATGGTGGGAGGCTCCGGCGCACAGCGCCTGATGGGGCCCGCCATCGATGGCGACGGACGGTACGTATGGTATGCCCAGAGGAACGGCATGTGGTCGTACAACGCCATCTTCCCCCAATACCAGATCTGGGTCTACGACCGCGAGACGGGCACCCGGACCCCCATGAGCAACCGCTACGGCTCCGCGTTCCGACCGGCCCTTTCGCCCGACGGAAGATTGCTGGCGTACGGAAGCCGACACGACGCCGACACGGGGATCCGCCTCCGGGAGCTGGCATCCGGAGAGGAGCGGTGGCTCGCGTATCCGGTCCAGCGCGACGATCAGGAGTCCACGGCCAGCATGGGCGTCCTTCCCGGCTACTCCTTCACTCCCGGGTCCGACGCCCTGGTCATGTCGTACGGCGGAGGCATCTGGCGCGTGCCCGTGGACGGATCGGAACCCACGGAGATCCCGTTCACCGTGGAAGCCGAGATCGCCGTCGGGCCGGAGGTGGAGTTCGAGTACCCCATCCAGGACACGCCCACCTTCACCGTCAAGCAGATCCGGAACGCCCGGCCCTCCCCCGACGGGACGCGAATCGTGTTCACCGCCCTGGACCGGCTGTACGTGGCCGATCTGGCCGGGGGTGAGCCCCGCCGCCTCACGAACGACGAGGTGGGGGAGTACCAACCCGTGTGGTCGCCCGACGGCAGCGCCGTCGCCTACGTGACGTGGGACGACGAGGCCGGAGAGGGACATATCCGCCGAGTCTCGGCCGGCGGAGGCACGGCCCGGACGCTGACCACGGTGCCGGCGTACTACCAGCAGATCGCGTGGTCGCCGGACGGCAGCCGGATCGTGGCCATCCGGTCCTCCCGCCGGAACGTGCAGGAGGCCATCGATCCGTTCATCGGGCTCGGCCTGGACTCCGAGCTCGTCTGGATCCCGGCCGGCGGGGGACAGATCACCGTCATCGGACCCACGGGCGGGCGCCAGATGCCCCACTTCACCTCGGATCCCGAGCGTATCTTCTACTACGGGCTAGCCCAGGCCGACCCCATTCCCGGATCTCCCGCGGCGCCCCCACCCACCTTTGCCCTCTCCTCCGCCCGCTGGGACGACACCGACGTGAAGGTGCACCTCAGGGTGACGGCCCGCATAGACATCGACGCCGGCGGCGTGGCGGACGGCTACCAACGCTCCGAGACCTCGGACCTGGTGCTGCCCCAGGAGTTCGACGAGGACGGCCCACCCCGGGAGCTCATCCCGGTCCGCTCCGCCGGCTTCGTCATGATGGCCCCTCGGGGCGACCTGGCCCTGGCCCAGGTGGGCAGCGACCTGTACGCCGTCACCGTACCTCAGGTGGGAGCGGCGGTCCCCGAGGTCCAGGTCGCCAAGCCCGACTCGGCCGCCGTACCCACGTGGAAGCTCAACGAGCTGGGCGTGGAGTTCCCCACCTGGGGAGCCGACGGCAGGACGGCGCATTGGTCGTTGGGCAACGCGCTGTTCTCGTACGATCTCGACGCGGCAGCCGGCAACGACGGCTACGCCCCGGACGAGAGGCAGATCGCGGTCACGGCCCAGCGCGACATCCCCCAGGGGACCGTGGTGCTCCGCGGCGCACGCGCCATCACCATGAACGGCGACGAGACGGTCGAGAATGCCGACATCGTGGTGACCGACAACCGCATCACATCCGTCTCCGCCGGTCCGGGCGCCGTGCCCGAGGGCGCACGGGTCATCGACGTCTCGGGCAAGACCATCGTCCCGGGCTTCGTGGACACCCATGCCCATATGTGGAACCTGTGGGGCTTCCACTGGTCGAGACCGTGGATCTACCAGGCCAACCTGGCCTACGGCGTGACCACCACGCGGGATCCCCAGACGGCCACCACGGACGTCCTCTCCTACGAGGACATGGTGCGCGCCGGCCGGATGGTGGGGCCCCGGGTCTACCACACCGGACCCGGGGTGTTCTCCGGGGATTTCGTCCGCAGCTACGAGCACGCGCTGGAGGTGCTCCGCAAGTACAGCCAGTACTACGACACGAAGACCTTCAAGATGTACATGGCGGGCAACCGTCGGCAGCGGCAGTGGCTCATCATGGCCGCCCGGGAGCTCGAGCTCATGCCCACAACCGAGGGTGGGTTGGATTACCGCCTGAACATGACCCACGCCATCGACGGGTACCCCGGGATCGAGCACTCCATGCCCATCGTCCCGGCGTACCGGGATGTGGTGGAGCTCTTCGCCACCTCCGGAACATGGAACACCCCCACGCTGCTGGTCTCCTACGGAGGCCCCTGGGCCGAGAACTACTACTACACCCATGAAGACGTCTTCGGCGACGCGAAGCTGACCCACTTCACGCCGAAGCGTGAGCTGGACTTCAAGGCGCGCCGACTCCAGACCTCCGGCCCGGGACCGGGCGGATGGTTCATGGACGAGGAGTACGCCTTCCGGAAGCACTCGGCCTGGCTGGCGAGCCTGGTCGAGGGTGGAGGCCGTACCGGCGTGGGCAGCCACGGCCAGCTTCAGGGCCTGGGCTTTCACTGGGAGCTGTGGACGCTCCAGAGCGGCGGCATGGACGAGCACGACGCGCTGCGCGCGGCCACCCTCATGGGGGCGGAGGCCATCGGGTTGGCCCGGGACCTGGGCTCCATCGAGCCCGGCAAGCTCGCCGACCTGGTGATTCTCGACTCCAACCCTCTCGACGACATCCGCAACACCAACACGGTCCACCAGGTGATGATGAACGGTCGACTCTACGACGGAGACACCCTCGACGAGGTGTGGCCAAGACAACGGGCGGCGCCGGACGAGCCCTGGAGGCACGTCGCGCCGAACGTCGACGCCGGTATCCGGGGAGGTGGACGATGAGCGCCCGGAAGAACCACCTCGGGCGGTCCACGCTGACGCTGGTGGCCCTGGCAGCCCTGACGACTCCCGCGGTGGCCCAGGTCCCCGGCGCTCCCGGGAGGAATCGTGAGCCACCCCTTCCCCTGCGCGGCGCGCGCACCGCGGAGTTCACGGCGACGGAAGGCACCTGGATCTCCCTCGACGTCAGCCCGGACGGACAGACCATCGTGTTCGATCTCCTGGGTGACCTCTACACCATGCCCATCACCGGCGGCACCGCGTCGCCACTCCTCACGGGCATGGCGTACGAGACCCAGCCGCGATTCAGCCCCGACGGAGAGTCGGTGGCCTTCGTGTCGGACCGTAGCGGCGGCGACAACCTGTGGACCATGCGGCTGGACAAGACGGACACCACCCAGGTGTCCCAGGGCAACTCGAGCCTGTACGTGTCACCGGAGTGGACGCCGGATGGCGACTACGTCATCGTGAGCCGGACCGGTGGCCTGGGCGGGGCCGCCCAGCTCTTCATGTTTCACGCCGAGCGCCCATCGCCACTCCCCCTCGTCACCACGCCGACCACGCGCAAGATGATCGGCGCCGCGACCAGTCCCGACGGTCAGCACGTGTGGTACGCCGGAGGCACGGGGGACTGGCAGTACAACGCTCGGCTTCCCCGGTATCAGCTCTACCGCTACGACCGGGAGACGGGCACCACGACCCTCATGACGAACCGGTACGGGTCGGCGTTCCGGCCGGCGATCTCTCCAGACGGCCGCTGGCTGGTGTACGGAACGAGGTTCGACACCGAGACGGGCCTGCGGAAGCGGGACCTTGGGACGGGTGAGGAGGAGTGGCTGGCCTACCCGGTGCAGCGCGACGAGCAGGAGTCGCGTGCGCCCCTGGACCTTCTGCCCGGATACTCGTTCACGCCGGACGGATCCGCCGTCATCGCCTCGTACGGGGGCAAGATCTGGAGAATCCCCATGGCCGGAGGAGAGGCCACGGAGATCCCCTTCGAGGTTCCCGTGGAGCTCGCCGTCGGTCCGGAGGTGAAGTTCGCCTACCAGATCGACTCCACCGCCATGGTCACGGCCAGTCAGATCCGGACCCCCGTTTCGTCGCCCGACGGGAGCCGGGTCGTCTTCACGGCCTTCGACCGGCTCTGGCTGAAGGATCTTCCCGACGGGGAGCCCCGTCGCCTCACCGATGCCGACGTCGGTGAGTTCCACCCTGCATGGTCACCCGACGGACGCTGGATCGGCTACGTGACGTGGGACGAC
Organism: Gemmatimonadota bacterium; assembly: GCA_039589955.1. GTDB lineage: Bacteria > Gemmatimonadota > Gemmatimonadetes > Longimicrobiales > Gaopeijiaceae > SZUA-318. Next base: position 18,944 of record JBDHGI010000024.1, read on the forward strand.
ACCGACGGGGGGCACATCATGAGGGTGCCCGCCGGAGGGGGTACGCCCAGTCGGCTCACGACGACGGCGGCCCTCTACTACAACGTGGCCTGGTCGCCGGACGGCGGCCGGGTCGTGGCATCCCGCGGCGCGGCGAGAGAGCTGAAGGAGGCCTCGGGCCTCTTCTTCGGACCCATCGGGGGGGAGTTCGTGTGGGTGCCCGCCGAGGGTGGCGACGCTACCGTGATCTCTCCCACAGGGCTCCGGGACGTGGCCCACTTCGTCTCGGACCAGCCGGACCGGATCTACGCGTACAGCCCCCTCGAGGGCCTGGTCTCGTTCCGGTGGGACGGAACCGACGTGAAGCGACATCTGACGGTGCGCGGACGGCAGGGCGTGCCGGGCATCGCGAGCCCGCACCCCGGTGAGTGGGAGTTCCTCCCGCGGCGCGTCTTCCCCTGGCGGCAAGCCCCGGATCCCTCGGATCCCGATCCGCCTGCCGAGGCCGCCGGCCCCACACCGGCGGGTCTGGTGTTGCTGTCACCCGAGGGGGACCGGGCCTTCGCGCAGTTCGGCAACGACGTTTTCGTGGTGGAGCTGGCGGAGGTGGGCGTTACGCCTCCAGCCATCGTGCTCACCAACCTCGCCGCCTCGCCGGTGCCGGTCCGCAAGCTGACGGACGTGGGCGGAGAGTTCCCGTCCTGGGCATCCGACGGCTCCGCGCTCCACTGGGCCATGGGCAACGTCCTCTTCACCTATGACCTGGACCACGTGGAGGCCGAGGAGCAGGCGGAGGAGGAGACGGCGCACGCACGGGCGCTCATCCGTGCACGGGCCCTGGCCGTCACCGACACGCTGAAGGAGAAGCGGCAACGGGCTGATAGCCTCGAGAAGACCGGCGAGGACGTTCCGGAGGATCTGAGCGACGACATCATCCGGCTCGCCGCGGACTCCATCCAGGTGGTGGCCGATTCGCTGCTCGCCCGAGCAGACTCCATCCGGGCGGCCGCCGTGAAAGTGGCCTCCAAGGCCGACCAGGTCCGAGGGGGCGACGAGGACATCCTCGCCGACACCACCGCGGCGTACGAAGCCGAGGAGCTGAAGGTGGAGGTGAAGCTGCCCCGGGACGTGCCTCGGGGTCTGGTGGCGCTGCGCGGTGGGCGGGTCATCACCATGGCCGACGTGCCCGGCGACACCACCGGTACGCCACACGTCATCGAGAACGGCACCGTGCTGGTCCGGGACAACCGGATCCTCGCGGTGGGGCCGGCCGATTCGGTGGAGGTTCCCGACAGCGCCCAGGTCGTCGACGTGTCCGGCAAGACCCTGGTGCCGGGCTTCGTCGACACGCACTACCACGCCCAATGGCTGGTCCCTGAGATCCACCCCGAGGAGGTCTGGCAGTACCTGACGACGCTGTCGTACGGCGTCACCACGACGCGGGACCCCCAGACTGCCATGACCGACGTGCTCAGCTACACGGATCGAGTGCTGACGGGCGGCATGATCGGCCCGCGCATCTACTCCACGGGTCCGGGCGTATTCCTCGGAGAGAACATCCGCAACGCCGACCACGCCAAGACGGTGCTCCGCAGGTACGCCGAGTACTTCGATACGAAGACGCTCAAGATGTACATGACGGGCAACCGCCAGCAGCGGCAGTGGATCATCCAGGCCGCCCGGGAGCTCGAGCTCATGCCAACCACCGAAGGAGGGCTGGACTTCAAGCTGGACATGACCCACGCCGTCGACGGGTATCCGGGCATCGAGCACAACCTGCCTATCGCTCCCATCTACTCGGACGTGGTGGAGCTCTTCGAGACGTCGCAGACGACGAACTCGCCCACGCTGCTGGTCTCGTACGGCGGGCCCTTCGGCGAGAACTTCTTCTACACCACGGAGAACGTGCACGACGATCCCAAGCTGAACATGTTCGTGCCCGACGAGAACATCGACACCCGGGCGCGGCGACGGGGACCCGGTGCGGGTGGGAGCCCGGGCCAGGTCGGCTGGTTCCTGGAGGAGGAGTACATCTTCCCCGAGCATGCCCAGTTCGTGAAGAAGATGCTCGAAGGCGACGCCCGCATGGGGGTGGGCAGCCACGGTCAGCTCCAGGGTCTCGGCTATCACTGGGAGCTGTGGGCCATGGGCTCCGGCGGCGCGTCCAGTCACGACATGCTGCGGGCCGCGACCATCCTCGGCGCCGAGGCCATCGGCCTGGGCGGTGAGATCGGGAGCATCGAGAAGGGCAAGCTCGCCGATATCGTCATCCTGAACTCGAACCCCCTGGAGAACCTCAGAAGCTCGGCCGACATCCGCTACGTCATGAAGGACGGCCGGCTCTACGACGGCATGACCCTGGACGAGGTCTATCCGGAGCAGCGCCCACTCGAGCGCCAGCGACCCGCCGAATCGGCTCCCAGCACGGCCGCGGGCATCCGCCGGTAGGGGTTCTGGTCCAGGGCGAGGTCCTCCGCCGGTTGACGCCGGCGGAGGACCTCTTCCGGGAACGCACGAAGACGCGGTGTCGTCCGGCCCCCGGGTCACCAGCTCGCGGTATACGTATGAAGTGACTGTTGTTATACGTACACACCGCGGAATCAAGTCACAGCCCCCATTCACGGGAACTTCTCCAACCGGTTGCCGCTTACACCATCGGTGGAAGGATGGGGTGCAGAGGGGCGCTCGATCGTCTCACAGGAGCCGGCCAGATCATCGCACGTCCTTTTCCATTCGCGCTGTCGTTCTGCGCCCTCCTCACGGGGGGAGCGTGCGTCGACGGTTCCACGGGAGCGATGGACCCCGAGGACTCCCGGGTGATCTGCGACATCCCCACGAGCCTGATCCACGACGTGGGGTTCGGTAGGGCCGGCATCCCCGCGCTCCACAATCCCGAGCTCGTGTCGGCCGAGCCCAGCTCCCGGAATGCGTATCTCCTGGACGACGACCGGGTGCTGGGGTTCTTCCTCGACGGAAGCCCCGTGGCCGTGCCCCACAACATCCTGTGGTACCACGAGATCGCCAATCTCGACCACGGCACGAGCTCCGTCGCGATCACGTACTGCCCACTGACGGGCTCGCACCTGGGGTTCGACCGGACCGCAATCGGCGGACAGGAGCTCGGCGTCTCGGGCCTGCTGTTCATGAACAACCTCATCATGTTCAACCAGGGTGATCCTGAGTCCCTGTGGCCGCAGATGCTGGGCGAGGCCCGGTGCGGAGCGGAGATCGGACGCACCCTGGACCGATTCCCCCTCTTCGAGATGACCTGGAGAGGGTGGAGGGAGCTCCACCCGGAAACGTCGGTGGTCTCCAGCGATGTCAACATCTCGCGGGACTATTCCCTGTACCCCTACGGGAGCTACGAGGAGCTCGGCGACGAGACGTTCCTCTTCCCCATGCCCGAGCTGGATCGACGACGCCCGGTGAAGGAGCGGGTCCTCGGCTTGCCCGCGGTGGGACCCACCGAGCCCGGCATCGCCTTTCCGTTCCTGGCCCTCGAGGCACGGCCCACGAGCTGGGCGGTGGTGGAGAGCACGTGGAAGGGCGAGGACGTCGTGATCTTCTGGTCCAGCCAGTACCAGGGTGCCGCCGCGTTCCGCCCCTATCACCCGGTTACGGGTGAGCGTCTCGAGTTCCGAGCCACCCCGGATCGCGGGATCGAGGACATCTCGTCCGGGACGCGGTGGACCCTGGCCGGGGAGGCCGTGGGCGGAGAGCACGCGAGGGCACGCCTGGATCCCGTGGTGGAGGCCTACGTCGCCTTCTGGGGCGCCTGGGCGGCGTTCCACCCCGACACGCGTCTGTGGGAAGGCACCTGACGCCGTCTCCCTACCCGGCTCCTCGTAGGACCTCCAGGAACGCCTGGCCGTATCGCTCCAGCTTGGCAGGGCCCACCCCCGACACGCCCAACAGCGCTTCGGGGGTCATGGGTCGGCGTGCCGCCATCTCCATCAGGACCTTGTCGCTGAACACGATGTACGCCGGGGTCCGCTGGGCGGTAGCGAGCTCCTTGCGCACGGCCCGCAATGCCTGGAAGAGAGCTTCGTCAGCGGGCGGAAGGGAGGCTGTGCCGGCCGACCGGACCGTAGATCCCCGGGGTCCGCGGCCCCTGACCTCGCCCCCGATGGCCTCCGATGCGAGCTCTTCGGCGGTCACACCGGTGCACACGTCGCACGAAGCCCCGCAGGGGGCCATGTCCTCGTCGAAGTGGCGCAGGATGGCCTGGTGTCGGCACCGTCCCGACTCGAGGAGGTTGTACAGGGCGACGGTGGCCCGCCGCTTGTCCTGCCACAGCTCCGGATCCTCGATATCGTCGAGGAAGCGCTCGTGCAGCTTGACGTCCGCCCAGGAGTAGAAGAGCACGCAGTCGCTCTCCAGGCCGTCGCGTCCGGCCCTGCCCATCTCCTGGTACCAGGACTCCACATCCTTGGGCATGTCCCGGTGGATGACGAAGCGCACGTTGGACTTGTCGATCCCCATGCCGAAGGCCACGGTCGCCACGATGACGTCGACGTCGTCACGCTGGAACGCCTCCTGGGCCTCGTGGCGCTCCTCGTCGGCCATCCCGGCATGATAGGCCCGGGCCCTGATCGCGTTGGTCCTCAGGAAGGCGGCGGTCTGCTCCACGCCCTTCCGGCTGAGGCAGTACACGATGCCCCTCTCGCCGGCGCGGCGGCGGATCAGCCCGAGGATCTCCATACGGGTGTTGCCCCTCCCCTTCTTGCGGGCCCGTACGCTCAGGTTGGGCCGGAAGAACGAGCCCTTGAACCCTGCGGGCTTCCGCATGCCCAGCTGCCGGAGGATGTCCCGGGCCACCGCCCGCGTGGCCGTGGCCGTGAGGGCCAGCACCGGCACGTCGAGACCTTCCTTGAGTCCCCGCAGGCGACGGTAGGACGGCCGGAAGTCGTGCCCCCACTGACTGATGCAGTGTGCCTCGTCCACGACCAGCAAGCGGATGGGGCAGCCCTCGACGAAGTCCCGAAGCCGTCCGTCCAGGGCCTCGGGCGCCAGGTAGACCAGCTCGTACTCCCCCCGGCGAAGGGCGGCGAGCCGGGCCTGCCTCTCAGAGGAATCGAGCGTCGAGTTGATCTCCACTGCCCGGAAGCCCACCGCCTGCAGGGCGTCCACCTGATCCTTCATGAGACTGATGAGAGGGGACAGCACCAGCACGGTGCCGCCAAGCAGGCGCGCGGGAAGCTGATAGGTGAGGGACTTCCCTGCCCCGGTGGGCATGACGGCGATGCAGTCGCGTCCGGCCATGACCGCTTCGATGACCTCGCGCTGGCCAGGGCGGAACGCCTCGAAGCCGAAGACGTCACGGAGGACGGCGTGCGCATCGGGGGCGGTGGTCATGGAGGACAAGCTAGCACGAGAAGCCGGGCCCTCCGCATACCGCGTCGGGGCACCCTCTCCTGGGGGGCTCGGCGGACGAGTACCGTCAGTACCTCCAGCTCGTGACGTCGGCTCCCGCCGGAGCCGTCCGCAGGATGTGCTCGCGCATCAGGGGCAGCACCCGCTGGTAGGCCGTCTGGCCGGGGAATCCCGCCGCGCCCGAGTAGCAGTGTGGCGCGCGCTCCCCCCAATCGAAGGACCCCTCGTAGTAGGGGTCGGAGGTGCCCTCGAGGAACTCCTCCAGCAGCCGCGTGGCCTCTTCCAGGAAGAAGGTGTCCATGTCGCCCATGGTGATGTGGAGCTTGCCGACGAGCTTCGGCCCGAGGGTCTCCCAATCCCGCTCCAGGATGTGGCGCAGGTCGAAGTTCTCCCTCCAGTACTCGGCGACTTCGCGGTCGATCTCACCCGTCCACTTGTCGTACAGGAGTCGGGGATACCCGTCGTATCCCACCGGGCCGTAGACGCTCATGAAGATGTCCATCTGGTCCCCGGACCGGCCCCGGGAGCCGAGAACCGCCTCCAGGTGGCTGGCGTCCCGCTGGTCCATCGTCACCTGGTCGTCCACGCCACGCATCCACGGACGAACGGGGGCTCGCTTCCATGGGCTCGTGCCGTCCCCGGGATAGAAGGCGTTCACGTCCTCGTAGATGTTCACGAGCTGGAAGTACCGGAAGTCCACCGGGTCCGGACAGAACGACCACGTGCCGTTGAACATGTCCGGGTAGAAGATCTGCCACGCCAGCGATTCCCATCCACCGGTGGAGCCGCCGGACAGCGTACGCGCCCACGGCTCTCCGATTCCCCGGAACTGCTCCTCCACCCGCGGGATGAGCTCCCTGGTGAGGGCGTCACCGTAGGGGCCGTTGTTCTCGGAGTTGACGGCATAGGAGTCGTCGTAGAAGGGCGTCGGGTGCTGCATGAAGACGAGCAGGAAACGGCCCAGCGATCCGGACACCCAGTCCTGGTAGAACCGATATCGGCTTTCCATCTGCGCACGGGCGCTCCCCGTGAGGGACGGCTCCGGGGGCGTCTCCGAGAAGCCTCGGAACGTGGTGGGGAAGTGGCCGTGCCAGTAGACCACCGGATAGCGGGCTGCGGGGTGTTCCTCGAACCCCTCGGGCAGGACCACCACCGCTCCGAGATGCATGTCCCTGCCCCACCACTCGCTCAGGATGTCGCTGCGGAACTTGATGTGCTTGACGTATCTCGTGTCCTCGGGTGCAACCAGGGGCGGGACGCGGGCGGCGAGGGTGACCCGGATCGTCTGGTCTCCTCCCCCCTCGACACGCACCCTTTCCACGGGGCTCACCAGGTTGCCGGGAGAGCGGTTCCACTGCTGCCCCTCCCATTGGTCCATGTGCGCCTTGATGGTGTGCCCGTCGGCGCGCTCGAACGTGCTGTACACGTTCAGCACGGCCTGCGCCCAATAGTCCCCGGCGGGGATTTCGGAGGAGCTCTCCAGCGGATAGCCACGGGCGGACGTGTCGATGACGGCCGGCTCCCCGGGCTCCAGCGACTCGACGTCCAGGCCGAAGATCTGGGGAGGCTCCAGGCTCCGGAGTCTCTGAAAGCGCGGCTCGGGGTCGTCGGCGGTGGAGAGCAGCAGGATGATCCTTCCGTCCACGGGGCTCTGCTCGACCTCGGGGGACACGACGACCTCGAAGCGGAGCTGAGGCGGCCCCGTGCGGGAGTCGGCGCATGCGGCGGCGAGGACGAAGACCAGCACCGATGTCGGGACTGTCGTGAATGCACGAGGCATCGGAGACCTCCGAAGGGACGAGATCGGGTCGTCGTGATCCGGTGAAGGTACGGGACCTATGCCATCGGCGCTTGCCATGGCCTGCGCGCCGCGTCTACCGTGCACCGCGCGTCCACGCCTTCCCCTCGAGGTACTCGACATGAGGCTACCCTCGGCTGCCCCCGCCCTTCTGGCCATCACCGGAATCCTGCTCGGTGCGGGCCTGCCTGCCCAGGAGCCCGTCGACTCCACATCCCCCCTCGCTCCCTTCGTCTCGGTCCCACAGGGGAGCGTGGCCCTCATCCATGTGAGCGTCGTCGACGGGACCGGCGCTCCGGTCCGGCTGGACCAGACGGTCTTGATCGACGGCGACCGCATCGTGGCGGTGGGGTCCTCCAGCGAGGTGGAGGTCCCCGCCGACGCCCGGGTCCTCGACCTCAGTGGCCACACGGTCATCCCTGGGCTGGTCGGGCTCCACGAGCACCTCTACTTCGGCGGCGTGGCGCAGATGACACCTATGCCCGTCACGGGGCCCGTGCTGTACCTCGCCCTGGGAGTGACGAGCGCCATGCCTGCCGGCAGCCAATTCCCCTACTACGACCTCAATCTCAAGAAGGTGATCGACGCCGGCCTGGTCCCGGGACCCCGCATCTTCGCGACGGGTCCGTACCTGAACGGTGGCCCCCCTCGCCCCGGTCACGCCCGCATCGTGAACGATCCCGAGGAGGCTCGCCGGGTCGTCCGGTACTGGGCGGCCGAGGGCGCCACCTGGATGAAATTCCAGGGAGGGCCGAGCCGGGAGGTGTTGGCGGCGGGGATCGACGAAGCCCACCGGGTGGGCATGAGGATCACCGGCCACCTCTGCTCCGTGACCTTCCAGGAGGCGGCCGACCGAGGCATCGACGCGCTCCAGCACGGCTACATCACCGCGTCGGACTACGTGCCCGGCAAGCAACCCGACGTGTGTCCGCCCGGAAACATGCGCATCCAGGCCGACCTGGATGTGGAATCCCCCGACATACGGGAGAGCATCCGCCGCATCGTGGACGGGGGAGCCGCGGTCGTCTCCACGCTGGGTGTCTACGAGACGTTCACGCCCTCCCGCGCCACCCTGCCTCCCCGGGCCATGGAGATGCTCACACCCATGACCCGGGTCGAGGTGACCCGCAACAACGCGAACATCGAATCGGGCGGCCTCATCGTCCCTCCCCGACTCCTGCAGAAGATGATGCGCTGGGAGCGGATCTTCGTGGAGGAGGGCGGGCTGCTGGGAGCCGGGTCGGATCCGTGGGGCACGGGGTATCTGCCGGGCTTCGGAAACCTGCGGAACTACGAGATGTTCCTGGAGGCGGGCTTCACCCCCCCGGAAGCGATCCGGATCCTCACGCTCAACGGAGCGCGCATCCTGGGTGAGGCGGAACGCTTCGGGTCGGTGGAGGCGGGCAAGCTCGCCGATCTGGTGGTGATCGCCGGTGATCCGACGGAGGACCCCGCCACCATCTACGACGTCATGACCGTCTTCAAGGAAGGGGTGGGCTACGACTCCGTGCGGCTGCAGGAGGCGGCCAAGGGGACCATCGGCGCCAATTGAGGTGCCCCCGGTGTGCCACGCTCCTTCTCCGCGGCCACGGCGTCTTGTAGCTTGATCGGGAGTCCCTCTGCCGCTCTTGGCATCCCATGGTACGACACGGACGACGTGGCCTCGTGGCCGCCGGGCTGCTCACGACGAGTCTGGCCGGGAGCGCCTCGGGCCCGGGCACCGCGCGGGACTCCCCACGACCCGCGGCTTCCCTCGTGGCCCACCAGGAGGACCCCTTCGCGGTCCAGCGCGCCCGGATGGTGCGCGAGCACATCCAGGCGCGAGGGATCCGGGACCCGGTGACCCTTCGAGCCATGCGCGCCGTGCCCCGGCACGAGTTCGTGCCCCCGGAGATGAAGGACCGGGCCTACGGGGACCATCCCCTGCCCATCGGCCACGGACAGACGATCTCCCAGCCGTACATCGTGGCCTACATGACGGACGTCCTCGCTCCGCGCCCCGGCATGAAGGTCCTGGAGGTGGGGACCGGATCCGCGTACCAAGCCGCCGTGCTCGCGGAAGCCGGGGTCGAAGTCCTCAGCATCGAGATCGTCGGCGCCCTGGCGTCATCTGCCCGCGCCCGTCTGGAGCGTCTGGGCTACGAGCGTGTCCGGGTGCGCCACGCCGACGGGTTCTTCGGGTGGCCTGAGGAGGCGCCGTTCGACGCCATCATCGTCACCGCCGCGGCCGGGTTCATCCCACCCCCCCTCGTCGAGCAGCTGAAGCCCGGTGGACGCATGGTCATCCCGGTGGGCAGCGTCTACGGTACCCAGACCCTGATTCTGGTGGAGGAGACCAGGGAGGGGGACATCCGCACCCGATCTCTCCTCCCGGTCCGTTTCGTTCCGCTGGTCAGGGAGATCCGCTGACCGGCCGTCCTGCCATGGGCGAGTCGACTCCCGGATGCACGTCTCGTCACCTGGGGCCCGTGGTCTTCTTGCTCTCCGCGGCGCTCCTTTCCTTCGAGGTCATCCTCGTCCGGCTCTTCGCCATCGAGACCTTCTCCCACCTGACGTACATGGCCGTCGGCCTCGCCCTCCTGGGCTTCGCCGCATCGGGCACGATCCTGGTGCTGTTCCGGGATGCCGTCGCGGGCGTCGAGCGGAGGCTGTTGGACACCCTCGTGGTCCTGTCGCCCCTGGTCCTTCTCGCGGCTCCGGTCCTGGCCCAGACGCCGCGGTACGACCCGACACAGCTTCTCTGGGACCGGGGCCAGTGGATAGCGCTGGCCCTGGTCTACGGGAGCCTCTCGCTCCCCTTCCTGGTGGGCGGCGGAGCCATCGTCCTGGCGCTCCGCTTGTGCGGGGACCGGCTGGGCCGGATCTACGCCTGGAACATGGCAGGCGCGGGCGTGGGCACCTTGCTGTCCATGCCTGTGCTGGCTCTCCTCCGCCCCGACGGAGCCCTGGCCGCCACGGCGCTGCCAGCGAGCCTGGCCGCAGCCCTGGTGCTGCTCGCTGGCCGGCGATCCAGGGTCGGGTGGATCGCCACGGGCGGCATCCTGGCCATCGCGGTGCTGGCCACCTGGTCACCCCCCCGACGCCTGTCCATCATCGATTTCAAGGCGCTCCCCCAGGTGGAGATGTACCCGGACGCCAGACGGGTTGGGGAGGCCTGGGACGCCACCGGCTGGGTGGTGGCGGTCCGGGCTCCGGCTCTGCGCCACGCGCCGGGTCTCAGCCTCGGATTCCGGGGAGAGCTGCCCACCCAGACGGCCTTGTTCGTGGACGGAGAAAGCGCCGGGGCGGTGTCCGCGGGGTCGGGTGGGGGCGCCGGGGCGGGCTTCCTGGCATGGCTTCCCTCATCGGCGGCCTACGCCGTGGGCCGACCCGAGGCGGTCCTGGTGCTGGGATCGGCCGGTGGCACCGAGGTGCTGAACGCCCTCGCCCACGGAGCCGGTGCGGTCACGGCGGTCGAGTTGGTGGGGCCCCTGATGAAGCTGGCGACGGAGCTGGCAGATCTCGAGGGGGGAGCCGACTCGGACCCCAGGGTCCGTCTCCTGCGGGGGGATGCTCGCTCATTTACCGCCCGAACGGGAGACCGCTTCGACCGGGTGATCCTGCCCCCCGCAGGCGTATTCAACGCCACCGCAGCGGGAGTCCTGTCCTCCGGTCAGGACTTCTTGAACACCGTCGAGGGCTACCGCAGCTATCTGGAGATCCTCTCCCCCGGCGGGGTTCTTTCGATCACGCGTTGGCTGCGGACCCCTCCCCGGGACAACGTGAAGGTGATCCTCACGGCCGCGGAGGCCCTGGCTGCCATGGGCGTCACGGACCTCGGGCGGCGCCTGGTCTTCGTGAGGAGCTGGGCCACGGGCACGCTCCTGGTGAAGCCCGACGGGTTCACGGAGGAGGAGGTCGCCGGGATCCGCCGCTTCGCGGGGGAACGTTACTTCGACGTGGATTGGCCGCCGGCGGAGGGACCCGCCGAGGTCTTCAACGCCATCGATCGGCCTGCCTTCGAAGAGGCGGCGCGGGCGGTCACCCGGGGGCGAGAGGCCATGACCACCTTCACCCAGGCCTTCTGGTTCGACGTCACGGCGCCCACCGACGACCGCCCCTACTTCGGGCGATTCCTGCCCCTCCGGGCCATCCCGAGTGTCCTGCGCGACGGACCCGGCCAGTGGCTGCCCGTGGCCGAGTGGGGCACCCTGGCGGTGGTGGCCACGCTGATCCAGAGCGGCGCCCTCGCCGTGATCCTCATGGGACTCCCCGTCCTGGCCCGCCTGCGCCCGAGAGCGAGCGGCCGCCTCCCGATGGGCAGGATCGCGGCCTACTTCTTCGCCATCGGTCTCGGATACCTCTTCGTCGAGATCGCCGCCATCCAGAGGCTGGGCCTGGTTCTCGGCCATCCCGTATACGCCACGGCAGCCACCCTCGGGGCCCTCCTCGTCTTCTCCGGTGTGGGAAGCGCCCTGTCCGACAGGATCGAGCCGGCCAGGGTCGGCCACGTCTGCGTCGTCGTCGCGGCGGTGGGCGTCGTTCTGGCCGTGCTGGCCTCGGGGACCGGGTCGCTGATGGCTCTACCTCTGCCCGTGCGAGCGGGAACGGCCCTGGGGCTCGTGACGGTGGCAGGCCTCCTCATGGGTGCGCCCTTTCCCCTGGGGCTCAGGCGCCTCGCCCTCACCGAGGACGGCGTCGCCTGGGCGTGGGCAGCCAACGGCGTCGCCTCGGTCAT
>JBDHGI010000025.1:0-47692 GCA_039589955.1 Gemmatimonadota bacterium
AGGGTACGGGGCAGGGCCTCAGGCACCCCCGGGTCCTCCGAGCTCGACTCAGTCCGATTCTCCTGCTCGATCACTCCGACTCCTCTCGCCTCCAGTCAGATCGCTCGCCACGGCTTCCCGCGTGGCCTCCAGCACCACGCGGATGGCGTCCTCCATGGGCCCCGGCACCATGGCGCCCGAAGCCTTGATGTGCCCTCCCCCGCCGAAGCGGCGCGCGATCTGGTTCACGTCCACCGGTCCGCCGGACCGGAGCGACACCTTGACCTGCCCCGTGCTGGCGAGTCGGAAGAGCAAGCCCACATGCACTCCCTCGACCCCGCGCGGGATGTCCACCATACCCGTGAGGTCCTCCTGTGTGGCATCCAGCTCGCGGAACGCGGAGGAGGGAATGACCATCCAGGCGATGCCGGCCTCCTCGTCGACCTGCAAGGTGGCGAGCGCCCGCTCCATGAGACGGTACCTCCGGAGTGGCACGGCGCCGTACACGAGGCCATGCATGCGCTCGGGGTCGACCCCCTGGCCGATCAGTTCCGCCGTGATCCTGTGGGCGCCGGGGGTGGAGTTCGTGAACCGGAAGGATCCCGTGTCCGTGAGGATGGCGACGTACAACCCCTCCACCACCGACCGGGGCCACGGTCCCCCCGCCGCCAGCAGGACGTCGTACACCAGCTCGCCGGTCGCGCACGCCCCCACGTCACGCAGGGAGATCCCGCCGATGGGCTGCTGGCCCGGCTGGTGGTGGTCGATGACCACGGTCGGGAGGTCGCGGATCAGGAACCGGATGCGACCGATGCGCTCCAGCTCACCCGTATCGAGAACCACGGCCAGGTCGGCCTGCTCGCAGAGGTCTCGCGCCCGTGCCGAGGATGCGTCGACCACCCGATCCTCGTCCTCCAGCAGGAACCTGAACGTCTCCGGGAACGACGTCGGGTTGATGATCCACGCGTCGGTTCCGTTGGTCCGCAGCCACGCTGCCAGGGCCGCCTCACACCCCGCCCCATCGCCGTCCGCGTTGAGGTGGGTGGTGATCACGGCGCGGCGTGAGGCCAACAGAGCGTTGCGCACCTCTCTCACCGCCGCGATTCGATCGTCCGGCGTGCGGTAGATCAAGGTGACTCCTGACCCTGGAGATGACCATCGGCTTGGCGGCCAGGGGAGGGCGCCGCCAGGGTCCAATACTAGTGGAGTGTATCCGAGATCGCGATGATATTGGGCTCGCGACGCTCGCCCGTCTCGCGACAAGCCGTCGGGATTGGAGGAAGCTCGAAGGCGCATCGGCTCGGCCGCCGCGGGCTGCGCCGTGACAGGCGCCGTCCACCGCTTGTCCCACGTTTCTCAGAGGCGGCTGCCCCCCGGAAGACGCTTGCGCACCTTGGCCCACGTCGAGGCCAGGTGGACCAGGCTCGAGTTGGTCCTTCCCTCGATGCGTCCGCTTGCGAGGGCCCGCAGCAACGCCTCGGGCCGATTCGGGTGACTCGGCACCTGAACCGACACGCTCCCGATCTCGAAGAGCGTATGCGCGTCCGATCCGGCACCTCGTAAGCACCCGTGCCGACTGGCCAACTCCTCTGCAGGTAGGTTCAGGCGTCCCGGATGGAGGCGCCCGTTGAACACCTCCACCACGTCGACGAGCGCACCGAGCTCGTCGGCGTACCTGCCGCGGCCACCCTTGCCGGCGGCGTAGGGGTGAGGAAGATAGGCGATGCCGCCCTGGTCGCGGATGCGTTCGACGGTCTCCGCGGCAGGTGTGCCTTCGGCGATCTCCTCGGACAGGTACAACCCTATCACGTCGATGCCCTCGGCCGTCTTGACCTCTTCCCCCGGGATGATCCGGTCGGGATGCTCCTCGGCCATGCGCAGGCCGACGCCCAGACGGTTGTGGTCCGTGATGGCGATACGATCGAGGCCTCTGGCCATGGCCCGCTCCAGCACCTCACGGGGCTCCGAGAGGCAGTCCCAGGACCCAGCCGTATGAACATGGAGATCGAGCCGGAATCGCGAGGGGGCCCCGGCGCGCTCCCGTAGCTCGGCGAGCACGGCCGCGGCCCGAGCGCTCAGGTCATCGAGGCTCCCGTGATTGTCCAGGACGATATCCGCCCGGGCCCGCTTCAGCGCCGGGTCCATCTGGGCGCCCATGATGCTGCTTGCTTCCTCTCGACTCAGGCCCCGGATCTCGACCAGCCGGCGAAGCCGCTCCTCTTCGGGTGCGTCCACGAGCACGACCAGGTCGAAATCGCCCTCCCGTCCAGTCTCGAACAGGAGGGGGATCTCCGACACGGCAAGCGGTTCGCCAGCCGACCGTTGCTCCTCGAGCCATGCGGACCGCAGGGCCCAGATCCTCGGGTGGAGGATGCCCTCCAGGCGTTTTCGCTCCTCGACGTCCTCGAAGACGACCCGCCTCAGGGAATCGCGATCCAGCGTGCCGTCGGGGGCGATGACTTCGTCTCCGAAGGCCTGCCTGATGTCCTCCAGGCCCGCCGACCCGGGGCTCACGACCCGCCGGGCCAGATCGTCCGCGATGACCACCGCCACACCCGCCTCGGCCCAGGCCCGGGCCACGGCGGTCTTGCCGGCGGCCACGTTTCCGGTGAGCGCCACCCTGAGCATCATCGCTCCGCTGCCGGAGCCCGGTGCCCTCGGACCGTTCGACGCCGGACCACCCACCACAGGACGAGACCGGCCACGCAGAAGGCGGCGGTGCCGCCGACACCCACGATTCGCGTGGCCAGCTGCCAGCTCTCTCCGGCCAGGACGCCGATCAGGACGTAGAGCCCGACCCACCCTACGAGCCCCACCACTTCGAAGGCGAGGTAGCGTGGAAAGGAGATCCCGCTCATTCCCGCCGCCATGGGCATCACGGTGCGGACGAAGGACACCAGCCGCGCCAGCGTGACGGAGTAGACCGGATGACGGCCGAAGAAGCGACTCATCTGGGTGTGGCGTCCGGCGAAGATCCTGGCAGTCCGTCCCTCCCCAACCAGGAGCCGGGTGCCCGCAGCCCGTCCGATCCAGAATCCAGCGGTGTCACCGATGGCGCCTCCGGCGAGTGCGGCCGCCACGACGGGAGGGAGGGTCAGCGTGCCCTCCAGGGCCAGGATGGTCCCCACCGAGGTAGCCAGCCCGGAGGGGACGGCCAGCCCGGTGATGAACGATGTCTCGAGGATGGCCATCACGAAGAGCAGCCACGGTCCGTACTGTGGCAGTATCTCCAGAAGACGGTGGGTCAGCGGATCCACGCGAGGCGAGGACGGGGCTCTGGTCGCCGCGCGGATCAGCGCCTGCGGCGCCGGCGTTCCCGAGGGGTCGAGACCTGGATGTCGTCTTCGGTATTCCGGACGCGATCCGGACCGAAGGAGATGATCGCCACGGAGTCCGCCCAGACCCGCAGCTGGTAGGTGGACCCCCAGTGATCCAGCTTCAGCTCGTCCATGGGATATCGCCAGTCGAGCCACTCGGCCCAGCTACGCCGGTCCGGCAGACGCCCGCTGCTGACCTCGTGGTTGACGACATCTCGACCCACCTGCTTCATCTCCTCTCGCGTGTTCCACGTCACCACCGGGGCCCACAGCGGGCGGACGAGATCTGCCAGGAGCTGCCTGGAGTCAGGAAGGAAGTAGGACACGGCCAGTCCCACTGCGATGATCAGGAAGAGCTTACGCACAGGCCCTCCGCCACGCCCGGGCCCGGGTGACCGCGGAGGGCGAACGGGGCGTCGGGCGCCCCCCGTGGCTCGGAGTTCGGATCAAGAGCTCGTCCCGGGCCGGAGCCCAGCCGGTGAAGAGGTTTTTCAAATGTAGAGGGCGCGGAGTCCAGGTACAACGATTCGATGCCGAGGCCTCCCATGGTAGGAGCCCTTGCGCCCGCTGCCATTCCGACGCGCAGGCTGCGGTTTGCCGACACCCGCCCCCCTGACGCCTACATTCATAATCATTTGTTTCGCCCGGCGGCCGGAACCCCTCGCTGACCCGGGGGTGAGACCATCGGACCCGGCTGTAGTTGCGGCCGGAGCGCCCCGTTCCCCCTACCTCGACCCATGGCCAACCGCCTTTCCAGCGAAAGCAGCCCCTACCTCCTCCAGCACGCGAGCAATCCTGTGGACTGGTATGCATGGGGGTCGGAGGCGCTTTCCCGGGCTCTGGCCGAGGACCGACCGATCCTCCTTTCCATCGGCTACTCGTCGTGCCACTGGTGCCACGTCATGGAGCGTGAGTCCTTCGAGGACGAATCCGTGGCCGCCTACATGAACGAGACCTTCGTGAACATCAAGGTGGACCGGGAGGAGCGCCCTGATCTGGACCAGGTCTACATGCGCGCCGTCCAGGCCATGACGGGTCAGGGCGGATGGCCGCTGACCGTTTTCCTCACCCCTGAGGGTGATCCGTTCTACGGCGGCACCTACTTCCCTCCCACGCCCCGCCACGGCATGCCGTCCTTCTCTCAGGTGCTCGAGGCCGCGGCAAAGGCTTATGCGGACCGTCCTGATCAGGTGCGGCAAGGAGCGGCGGAGCTACGTGCGGCGCTCCGGAAGGGTCTCGAGGGACGTGAGGCGGAGGGTCCCGCGGGGGAGGCGCTCCTCGACCGGGCCGTCGACATGATGGCGCGCCAATTCGACGCATCGAACGGAGGATTCGGGGCCGCGCCCAAGTTCCCGCAGCCCGTCACGCTCGAAGTCCTGCTCCGGCAGCACGCACGGACCGGGAGCGATCGGGCGCTCCACATGGCGCTCCACACCCTTCGCCGCATGGCGGCAGGCGGCGTTCGAGACCACGTCGGAGGCGGCTTCCACCGCTATTCGGTGGACGCCGGGTGGCTCGTCCCCCACTTCGAGAAGATGCTGTACGACAACGCGCTCCTCGCCAGAGTCTATCTCGACGCCTACAAGCTCACGGGCGCCGTGGACCTGAAGGAGGTGGCCGAGGACACCCTCGACTACATCCTCGCGGACATGCGCGACCCGGAAGGCGGCTTCTATTCCGCTCGCGACGCGGACTCCGAAGGCCGTGAGGGAGCCTACTACGTCTGGTCCCTCGAAGAGGTGCTCGGCGTCCTGGGTGACAACGACGGCCGCCTCGTGTCCCGAGCCTACGGCGTGACACGCGAGGGGAACTTCGAGGGGCAGAACATCCTGTGGATTCCACACGGCCTGGAGGTCGTGGCCCGGTCCGAGGGCCTGACGGACCAGGAGCTTCGCCGCCGTCTCGCCGACGCGGGCGCACGCCTCCGGGCCGCACGGGACGCGAGGGAAGCCCCCTTCCGGGACGAGAAGGTCCTGGTGGGATGGAACGGCATGACGATCCGTAGCCTGGCCGAGGCCGGAGCATGCCTGGGTCGCGAGGACTACTTGGAAGCCGCCACCCGGGGGGCGGAATTCATCCTCGCGAAGCTCCGCCCGGCCGGGAGGCTGTTGCACACATTCAAGGGCGCCCGCGCCACGGTCCACGGGTTCCTCGAGGACCACGCCGCGCTGGGCAATGCTCTGGTGTCACTCCACGAGGCCACGCTTCTCCCCGGGTGGCTCGATGAGGCACGCTGGTGCTGCGAAGAGATCCTCGACCGCTTCTGGGAGAGAGACGAAGGGCTTCTCTTCGACGCCCCCCACGACGGAGAGGAGCTCTTCCTGCGGCCGAGGGACCCCATGGACAACGCCACCCCGTCCGGGAACTCCCTGGCGGCGGAGCTGATGCTGAGGGCCGGTCACATCTTCGACGACGACCGCTACCGCAGCGTGGCGAGGCGCGTGATGGAGCGTGAGAGTGCGGCGATGGCGCGATTCCCCACGGCCTTCGGCCGGCTGCTGAGCGCCGTGGACCGGGCTCACGCGCCGTCGCTCGAGGTGGCGATCCTGGGCCGCCCCGAGGAACCCGACACCCGCGCGCTCCTTTCCACGGTCGCCAGTACCTACCAGCGGAGCCTCGTCATCGTCGGAGCGGATCCGGCCGAGGGGATGCCACCCCTTCCACTCCTGGAGGGGCGCGTTCTGGTGGACGGCCGGCCCACCGCCTACCTATGCCGATCCTACGCCTGTCAGGCGCCGGTGACGGAGGCGGAGCATCTCGAGCGGCAGCTGGCCTCGCCGTCGTGGGCCGACTGACCCACCGTCGGACGGTGGACCGGGGGGAGACAGGGGCTATTTTTAAGATCTGTGCTTTTTCTCTCTGATCCGAGACCCGATGGCGACGAAAGAACGAGAGATCGCGGAGGCAACGGACGAGGCAGCGCTCTCCCCGGAGCAGCTTCTCCGGTTCTACCGGACGATGGTCGCGTCCAGGAGCATCGACGACCGGGAGATCCGCCTGAAGCGGCAGAACAAGATCTTCTTCCAGATCTCCGGCGCCGGCCACGAGGGCATCGGCGTGGCCGTGGCCGAGCACTGTCGCCCCGGCCGCGACTGGTTCTTCTTCTACTATCGTGACCGGGCCTTCGCCCTGGCCTTGGGGCAGACGCCCCTGGATCACCTGCTCCAGGCCGTCGCCGCGGAGAGCGATCCGGCCTCCGGTGGCCGGCAGATGCCGTCCCACTTCTCCGACGTGCGGTTCAACATCGCCAACACCTCGTCGCCTACGGGAACGCAGTTCCTGCAGGCAGTGGGCGCTGCCGAGGCGGGGCTGCGGGCTCGTCAGAGTGAGGCTCTCCAGGACGTGGTCGCCGGCTTCCAGGAGGACGAGGTCGTGGTGGTGACCACCGGGGACGGGACGACTTCCGAGGGCGAGTTCTGGGAATCCCTGAACACGGCGTGCAATCTCCGCCTGCCCGTCGTGTACGTGGTGGAGGACAACGGCTACGCCATCTCCGTCCCCGTGGAGGTTCAGACGGCCGGAGGGAGCATCTCCGAGCTGGTGAAGGACTTCCCGAGCCTCCGCGTGCTTCGATGTGACGGAACCGACGTGGCAGAGACGTACCGGGTGGCTGGCGAGGCTGTCCGCTGGGCCCGGGAGGGCAACGGGCCGGCCCTCCTCCACGCCCGGTGCGTCCGCCCCTACTCCCATTCCATGTCGGACGACGAGCGCATGTATCGGCCCGAGGCGGAGCGGAAGGAGCAGGACGCGCGATGCCCGCTGCGGCGCACGAGGCAATTGCTCGTGCAAGGGGGCATCGCCACCCCCGAGGAGCTGGACGCCCTCGAAGCGGAGATCGAGGACGAGGTGGCGCGGGCGGCGGACGAAGCTCTCGGGCATCCCCAGCCCGCAGCCGACACGACCGGCCGCTGACCATGGTCGATCTTCTCAACGCTTGCATGCGGGACGAGATGGAGCGGGATCCGCGGATCCTGCTCTTCGGAGAAGATGTCGCCGACGTCTCTCGCGAGGAGTTCCTGGGCCGGGTCAAGGGCAAGGGGGGTGTCTTCAAGGTCACCCACGGGCTGCAGGCACGGTTCGGCTCCAACCGGGTCTACAACTCGCCTCTGGCCGAGGCCAACATCGTGGGCCGCGCCATCGGCCTGGCCACGCGTGGCTTGCGGCCGGTGGTCGAGATCCAGTTCTTCGACTACATCTGGCCGGCGATGATGCAGCTCCGTGACGAGCTCGCGATGCTACGCTACCGGTCGAACGGCACCTATGCGGCACCCGTGGTGGTTCGCGTCACCTACGGTGGATACCTCAAGGGCGGCGGTCCCTATCACTCCCAGACCGGGGAGTCGATCTTCGCCCATTGCCCCGGGCTGCGCGTGGCCATGCCGGCCACGGCGGAGGACGCCAATGGGCTCCTGCGGACCGCCATCCGGTGCGACGACCCCGTGCTCTTCCTCGAGCACAAGCACCTGTACCGTCAGGTCCACAACAAGGGTCGGGGTCCCGGCCCGGACTTCATGATCCCCTTCGGCAAGGCGAAGGTCGTCCGTGAGGGCTCCGACATCACGGTGGTGACGTGCGGCGCGCTGGTGAAGCGGAGCCTCGACGCGGCCAAGGTCGTCGCCGAGGGACACGGTATCGACGCGGAAGTGATCGACCTGCGTACGGTCCAGCCCTTCGACATGGAGCGCATCGCCGACTCGGTGAAGAAGACCGGGAAGGTCATCGTCGCCCACGAGGACTCCCTGTCCTGGGGCATCGGGTCCGAGATCGCGGCGCGGATCGCCGACGAGCTCTTCCCCTGGCTCGACGGGCCGGTGAGACGGGTGGCGTCGCTGGACACGTGGGTGGCCTACTCGCCCGAGCTCGAACAGGTGATCCTGCCCCAGACGCCCGACCTGGTGGAGGCGATCGTCCGGCTGGCGGCGTTCTAGGGAGCCGGCGGGTCCTCGCCTTGCAGGTCCGAGGCGAGGTCCAGGGGAAGGATGAGTCGCACGGCTCGTCGGAAGAAGACGTAGTCCCAGGCCCAGTTCACGAGGACCAACGCCCGATTGCGGAATCCGATGAGCCAGGTGACGTGGATGACCAGCCACAGCACCCACGCCAGAAGGCCCCGGAAGCCCAATCCGAAGACGTGCGCCACGGCGGCGTTCCGACCGATGACCGCGAGGATTCCGAGGTCTCGGTACCGGAAGCGCTTCATGGGCTCGTTCGAGTAGGCCGCCAGGATGTTATGGGCGGCGCAGCGCCCCTGCTGAATGGCCACCTGCGCCACCTGCGGTAGCGGCGCTCCGTCCTCCCCTTCGAGATAGGCCAGGTCACCCACCGCGTAGATCTCCTCGTGCCCGACGACCCGAAGGTGCTGGTCCACGGGAATCCGCCCTCCCCGATCCGTCGGTAGACCCCACCGGTGAACGGCGGGGTCTCCCTGCACTCCGGCCGTCCAGACGACCGTGTCCGTGGACATGGTCTCTCGGCCGTTGAGGAGCACCGATCCGGGCCCAACGGAATCGACCCGTACACCCAGCCGGACCTTCACGCGCCGGCGACGGAGCCGCTCCGCGGCGTAGTCGCCGAGGCGCTTCGGCATCCCGCCGAGAAGGCGGTCCGCCGCCTCCAGCAACACCACCGCAACCTCGTCGGGGTGGATCGACGGGTAGTCGCGGAGGAGGGGGCCGTAGACGAGCTCCACCAAGGCGCCCGCGAACTCCACGCCGGTGGGGCCTCCACCCACGATGCCGAAGGTCAGCTGCCGCCGGCGGGCGATGGGGTCGTCCGTGGTGGCCGCCGCCTCGAATCGGGTGAGGATGTGGCGTCGGAGCGGGATGGCGTCCTCCATCCAACGAAGAGGGAACGCGTGCTCCGCCGCCCCTTCCACGCCGAAGAAGTGGGGAACGCTGCCCATGGCGAGCACCAGCACGTCGTAGCCCACGGGACCCGCCGTCGTTTCCACGCGGCGGTTCACCACGTCGAGGCCCCTCACCTCCGTCATGCGCACCTGCACGTTCGGCACCCCACGGAAGATGGACCGTACCGGATAGGCGATGTCCGTGGGGACGAGCTCGGCCGCGGCGACCTGGTACAGGAGGGGAAAGAAGGTGTGGTAGTTGTTCCGGTCCACCAGCACGACCTCGGCCGGGGCACGGGCCAGACCCCGGGCACACCACAGACCGCCGAACCCGGCACCCACGATGACGATCCGCGGAGGAGACATTCCGTTCGACCCTACACCACCAGCAGATCCGGGTCCACGTCCCGGGCCCAGGCCAGCACGCCACCCCGCAGGTTGTACACCGCCGGGTACCCGGCCTCCATCAGCCTCCGGGCGGCGGTCTCGCTCCGCTGCCCGCTCCGGCAGTAGATGACGACGGACCGGTCCCGAGGCACCTCGTGCAAGCGCTCGGGAAGATCGTTCAGCGGGATGAGCAGGGCCCCGAAGGCCTCGAGGCTTCCAATGGACCACTCCCAGGGCTCCCGCACGTCCAGAAGGAAGGGCGGGTCATCGCCCTCGAGGCGCGTCCGGGTCTCCAGGGCGTCGATCTCCGGCACCGGGGGGCCGGCGTCCTCTCCCGGCGCGGGCTTCACCCCGCAAAAGATCTCGTAGTCGATGAGCCCGGTCTGCGTGGGGTCGTCGCCGCAGACGGGGCAGTCGGGATTCCGGCGAACACGGACCTCTCGCCACTCCATGTGGAGCGCGTCGAAGATCAGCAAACGGCCCGCCAGGGTCTCGCCCACCCCCAGCAGGATCTTGACGGTCTCCATTGCCTGCACGGATCCGATGATGCCGGGCAACACGCCGAGCACGCCCCCTTCGGCGCAGTTGGGAACGAGCCCCGGAGGGGGCGGCTCCCGAAAGAGGCACCGGTAGCACGGTGCCCCGGGCGTGGCGAACACGGAGGCCTGTCCCTCCCAACGGAAGACCGAGCCGTAGACGTTCGGCTTCCCGAGCATCACGCAGGCGTCGTTCACCAGATAGCGGGTGGGGAAATTGTCCGTGCCGTCGATGACCACGTCGTAGTCGGCCAAGACGGCCAGGGCGTTCTCACTGGTGAGGCGGGCCTCGTGAGCGATGACGCGGACGTGGGGGTTCACGTCCGAAAGACGGTCCACGGCGCTGTCCAGCTTAGGGCGGCCCACATCCCGCGTCCCGTGCAGGAGCTGCCGCTGGAGGTTCGTGAGGTCCACGGTGTCGAAGTCGACCATCCCGAGCGTGCCCACGCCCGCCGCAGCCAGGTAGAGGGCCAGCGGAGAGCCGAGGCCCCCCGCCCCGACGCAAATCACGCGGGCGTCCTTGAGGCGCTTCTGGCCCTCGAGCCCCATCTGAGGCAGGGCGAGGTGGCGGGCATATCGGAGCAGCTCGCTCCGGCTCAGCTCCGGGAGGGTCATGGGCATTGCACACCGACGTTGGGACCAGGGTTCCGGGGCGGCAATGTAAGGGACAACGCCAGGAATCGTAATCTACGAAGAAAGTCGTAGACAAATCGGCGGGCGCGTGTTACACTGATTACGAAGTCCTTCGTACTTCCATCGGAGAGGGGCATGGCTGGTGAGACCGCGTTCACCGAGCGCCAGCTGGACATCATGTCCGTGCTGTGGAGGCTGGGCTCCGGCACCGTGACCGAGGTGCGCGAGACGCTCCCTGACGAGCTCGGGTACACGAGCGTCCTCAAGATGCTCCAGATCCTCGAGGAGAAGGGCATGGTCCGGCATGAGGCGGAGGGCCGCGCCTATCGCTACTTCGCGGTGGTGGGACCGGAAGAAGCTGGGGCTCACGCCCTGGCACGCATCGTGGACAAGATCTTCCAGGGCTCGGCGGAGTTGGCTCTCGCTCGCCTGGTCTCCGCGCGTCCCCCCGACGCCGAGGAGCTTCGGCGCATGCAGGCCCTGCTGGGCGAAGCCGCTCGCCGCGATGAGGAGGACCGATGATCTTCTGGATGGTCTATGCCGTAGCCGTGAGCGCGCTCGTAGGCCTGGCGGCGTACCTGGCCGAGCAGGTGGCCCGCAGTGCCGGCGCCCCGACGAGGCACCTGTGGGCCGGCGCCCTGGTCCTCTCCCTCGTCCTCCCCGCGGCGGCGCCCCTGCGCATCGCTACGCAGACGGCCGAGCCGCCCGCCACCGAGGGCGTCGACGTGTCCGCCCTGGCCGGGCTGCTCGATCCCATGGGATCGGTATCTCTCCCCCGCCCCGACCTGGTGGCCAAGGCCGAGCCACTCGTGGCGGCGGGCTGGGCGATCGCCAGCGCGCTGCTGGCCTTGACCCTGGCGGGAGGACTCCTCCGCCTCGGCCACAGGGCCAGACGCTGGCCGAGGACCCGCGGGGTGGACGGAGAGTTCCTTCTGTCCGACGGCTTCGGCCCGGCCCTCTTGGGGGTCCTGTCTCCAGAGGTGGTTCTGCCGGGGTGGGCCCTGAGCCTGGACGCGGAGCGTCTCCACATGGTGTGGGCCCACGAGGACGAGCACCGAAGAGCGGGAGACGCGGGGCTCCTCCTGGCCGGCACCCTCGGCGTGGTCATGGCCCCGTGGAACCCCGTCCTCTGGTGGCTGCTACGACGTCTCCGCGCCGCGGTGGAGCTCGACTGCGACGCCCGCGTCATCGGCCGGGGCGTCTCTCCCGTCGCTTACGGTGCCATGCTCCTGGAGCTGAGCGCCCGGATTCCACGGCTGCCCCTTCCGGTGGCGGCCCTGTCCAAACCCCCATCGCTTCTGGAAAGGAGGCTGACGATGATCGTGCGAGGTGCGAAGCGTGGAGGACCCGCGAGCACGGTGCTGGCTCTGGTGCTGGCCACCGCGCTGGTCGTGTTGGCGTGTGAGGCTCCGCCCCCCACCGCCGTCGAGCCCACGGGCTCGGACGAGGCGGCCGGCGTCGTACGCGTGTCCGAGCCGGCCCTGAAGGTGCGGCAGTTCGCCGACCAGCTGGGCGGTGAGGCCGGCCGGCCGCTCATCTACGTCGACAACGTGAGGGTTCAGGAGCTTCCGGCTGGACTCGACCCCGATGGCATCGAGCGCATCGAGGTCATGAAGGGTGAAGCCGCCGCCGCGGTGTTCGGCCCCGAAGCCGCAAACGGCGTGGTCCAGATCTACACGAAGGCCGGTGGGCTGGCTCCCGCGAGGCAGAGCGACGCCGACGCGAACGGCACGTTCGACGTCCGGATCCCCGTGAAAGGGGACGGTCTGGCTCCGTTGAAGGAGGGCGAGGGCACCGGGAAGGCAACCTTCGAGTTCCAGGAGCTGAAGGCCCGAGAAGGGATCTTGGTCGCTGAAGGGGATACCGTCGCCAAGATCAGGGGGATGGCCCTCCAGATCGGGGAGGACCGGCCGCAGCCAGACGTGTTCGTGAACGGCGAGCCCTTCGAGGGAGACCTCCGCGACCTCTCGAAGGAGCTCATCGAACGGGTGGAGATCGTGAAGGGTCAGGAAGGTCGGAAGGACGCCATCTACATCACGCTCAAGAAGTCCGGCGGAGGTGCGGGGCCGCGGTAGCCGGGACGACCGCCGGGTCTTCCGGAGGCGGGAGGCGCCGCGGTGCTTCCCGCCTCTTCACGTTCCCGGACGCCCCCGGGCGCCGCCGGCGGCCAGGAGCTGGAAATCCGTGGCATCGTCCTCCAGACGGCGCACCGTGTCCTGATCGAGTCCCGCCACCCGGGCCGCGTCAGCCAACAGGAGCGAGACCAGGTAGAACTGGAAGGGGATGTTCAGCGTCGACCGATCCTGCCAGATGGCCCGATCCCGGAGTCCGCGGTAGGCGTACACGTCATCATAAAGCCGCAGCGAGCGCTCCAGATCGATGTGCTCGCCGCCGAGCTCGGGCGAGCCTCGGACGATTCCCGGCCGGCTCGCGCCGTCCAGGCTCCTCAGCACGAGCTTCACCACCAGGCCGTGCCGGATCCCCCACGGGCGGAGTCCGAGGTTGCTCATCATGCCCGCCGAGCTGGCGAAGTAGATGGGCCGCTCTGCCGCGGCGTCGTGGATGATGGAGAGCGCCAGCTGATCCCCCCGCTCGAGGACCATGCCTTCGGGGAAGGTCACCGCGATATCCGGCATGGGGATGGTGAGGTCCCGGTCCAGGCGGACCCCGACCACCCGATCCATCTCCTCGGGCTGGAGGGTCAGGATCGGCCCGCTGGGCGGAGCGGAGGGTGCCTCGTAGAGCCCGGGCGTCTGTTCGGCGATGAAGGGGCGCTGGCGCGCCGGCTCCGTCAGCGACTTGAGCTGCTTCGGGTACCAGCTGGTGTAGAGGTACTGCCCCACCACCACGGTGACGTCCCGGCGGATGCCTTCCACCTCCTGCAGATACCAGAGCGGAAAGGTGTCGTTGTCCCCGTGGGTGAACAGGACCCCGTACGGCTCCACGCTCATGAGGAGATCGTAGGCCCAATCCCTCGCCGCGAAGTCGCCGGACCGGCTGGCCCAGCCCCAGTTGAGCAGCAACGGGAGCAGGGCAAAGGCCAGCACCGGTGACGTGACGGCCCACCGACGGGCATGGTGCGACAGGGATGCCAGGACAGCCCAGACCCAGGACAGGCCGATCCCGGCCATCGCCCCCCACATCAGGAAGCTCGCGACAAAGAAGTAGTCCCGTTCCCGCACCTCGTGGAGCTCGCGGTCCGCCACCTCGGGAGCCAGCGAGTAGCCGAACTTGAAGTTCAGGTAGAATACCAGCCCGACGCTCAGGGTGAGCATCAACACCCCCAGGTAGGCGGCGACGACCCGGTCGGCCCGCCATACCGCCCAGAAACCCGCTCCTCCCAGGCCGAGGAAGAGCAGGGTCAGGGGAAGGCGAGCGGTCCCGGGAAGCTCCGAGGGGTCGACCCCCCGGGCCCACTGCCAGTCGAAGTACTGGAAGTAGTTCTCCAGCTGAGCGGACCACGGCGCCATGCGCCGGGTCACCGGCGGCTTCTGGTACTGCACTCGCGACAGGTTCTCGGCCAGGGCCGGGCAGCCGGACATCCCGTTGCTGTAGATCGCCTGGGTCGCGCCGAGGAAGCTCTCGCAGGTGGGGTCACCTTCGTTGATGACCGGGTCGAGCTCGGCGCGAACCGGAAGCACGTAGTTGAACGACAAGCCGAGGGCGACCAACAGGCCCGCTCTGGCCCATAGTCGACCGCGCATCACGACGCGCGCGTCGGTGAGGAGCACGAAGACGGCGAAGGCCGGAAGCGGCAGCACCGACATGAGGTGGCTGGTGGAGCCGAGGACCATGAGGAACAGCGCCACCAGGAGGTACCGGTCCGCGCCCGCCGCCCCCCGCCGATCCCGCCATCGGACCCCCAGCCATGTGACGGCTGCGATGACGAGGACACTGAGGGTGTAGACCTTCTCGTTCACGTTCGACTGATTCCACACCGTGAAGGCCGTCGCCCCCACCAGCGCGGAAACCGCCCCACCCACCAGCGCCCGGCGGCGGTCACCGAGCACTGGAAGCAGGAGCCGATGGGCCACCAGGAACAGAAAGCTGCCGGCGGCCGCGCTGGTGGCGGCGGCGAAGAGGTTGACACGGACCGCCACCGACAGGCCCAGCGGCGCGAGCGCCAAGGTCCACACCTTTGCCAGCACCACGAACAGCGGATTGCCGGGCGGGTGCGGGATCCCGAGGATGTGGGCCGTGGCGATGTACTCACTGGTGTCCCAGAACGCCGTGGTGGGGGCGAGAGTCACGACGTAGAGGACGAATACGGCCAGCCCCATGGCGGCCGCGGCGGCCACGGGCGGCCGCTCCTTCCACGGTTGGGTCATGTCTCCGCCCCGCCGCGCACCGGGACCCCGGAGCGCGCCGCATCACCCAGCAGCTCGAGCACCCGGTGGAGCTCCTCGGGCCGGTTGTAGACGTGAGTGGATAGCCGCATCGTGCCGTGGCCGTACTCGGAGATCACGCGGGTGCGAACCCGGTCGGTCCGGGCAAGGTGCGCCTGGAGATCCAAGGAGTCCACGCCCTCCATACGGAAGGCGACCATGCCCGTGGCGAGCTCTTCCACCCCCGGAGTGGTCACGGACACGCCGGGGATCTGGTTGAGCCCGTCCTGCAGCAGTCTCCGCAGGAATCGGACACGCGCCTCCACCCGGTCCATCCCGATCGCCTGGAGGAACTCCACTGCCGCCATGATCCCGGCCATCCTGGACTCGTCGAAGGTGCCCAGGTGGTTGAGCCGGTGTGCGCCCAGCGTCATGTCGTCCCAGCCGCCCGACGCCAGGGTCGGCCACAAGGACTCCCGCCAGGTGGGCGACAGGTACAGCAGGCCCGAGCCCTGGGGAGCCAGCAGCCACTTGTGGGGAGAGCTGGCGTAGAAGTCGCCCCCCACTGCTCCGAGGTCGAGGCGCAT
Organism: Gemmatimonadota bacterium; assembly: GCA_039589955.1. GTDB lineage: Bacteria > Gemmatimonadota > Gemmatimonadetes > Longimicrobiales > Gaopeijiaceae > SZUA-318. The sequence goes on from JBDHGI010000025.1 coordinate 15,607, forward strand.
CATCCCCGGAGGATGTGCGCCGTCGACCACCAGCACGATGCCCCGACCCGCCGAGCGTGCCGCCAGCTCCCGCACGGGGAGGGTGGTGCCGTTGGTGAAGGTGACATGGGACACGCTGATGACGCGGGTGGCGCCGGTGACGCTGGACCACACGGCATCGAGAAGCTCCTCGGACGAGCCCGCCGTGTGGGGTAGCGTGGCCACGCGGAGTCGCGGACCGCGCCGGGCGGCGAGGAGTCGCCACGGTTCGAGGCCTCCGATATGCTCGTGGTCCGTGGTGACCACCTCCTCCTCGGGCGCCACCTCCAGGCCGTTGGCCACGAAGCTCATGGCCTCGGTGGTGTTGCGAGGGAAGACGAAGCCCTCCGGATCCCCGCCGATCAGGGCGGAGACCGCCTCTTTCAGGTCCTCCCAGGACACACCCGGCGGGTACGTGGCCGCCACTCTTCGGGTATGCTCCTGCACCGCCTCCACCACCACGCTGGGTGAGGGTCCGAGAGTGCCGTTGTTCAGGTAGATGCGGTCCGGAGGGATGAGGAATTGCGACCGCACCTGGGCCCAGAACGGCTCGTCGTCGACCTGTCCGCCGGATTCCAGCTCACGGGCCATCGCTTCCAGGGACCGTGGCCAGGACAGGGTCCCCCCCAGAGCCAGGAGGAAGCTACGGCGATGCATGGCGAAGCCGCGGCCCGGTGCGGCGCGTCAGCGTTTCACGGCGACGAAGGAGATCTCGATGGCCGCTCCCCCCACGAGGTCGGCGACGGCCACGGTCTCACGGGCCGGGGGGTCCACGGGGAAGTACTCGCCGTAGACCTCGTTCATCTCTCCGTACCCGGAGATGTCGACCAGGTACACCGTTCCCTGCACGACGTCCCCGAAGTCCATTCCGAGCTCCGCGAGGAGGCCTCGGAACGCCTCCATCACATTGCGGGTCTCGGCGGCCACGCGGCCCTCCGTCATGGCCCGCGTCTCCGCGGTGGCTCCGATCTTGCCCGAGAGCCAATAGGTGTCGCCCACCTGCACGGCCGCGCTGTAGGGTCGTCCCTCGGCCGGCTGATGGGCCACGCGCGGTGCCACCTGGGCGGCCAGGGGTTGGACGGCGATGCCGACCAGAAGTCCGAGGGCGTATGCGACTCGCATGGATCCTCCTCCTCGCGGATGGTCACGATGGGGCGGGATGATGCCGGAGCGGGACCCGTCGGCGCAAGCGACCGGGGTCGGGCCTCCCCCACCCTTGGCCCGGCGGATAGCTTCCAACCATGTCTCCCTCCTCGTTGCGCGTCCTCCGCTACCTCCGGTCCTGGATGTGGGGTCGGCACGACGTCGAAACCGCCGAGGTGGATCTCGATCGCGGTGGGGAGTCGGTCCCGGCGACGCTGCTCACCCCGCGGCGGCCCGACGGAGCCCTCCCGGCCTGGATCATACTTCATGGCATCACTCGGCCCGGCCGCGCCCACAGGCAGCTCGTCCGCTTCACCCACGCGTTGTCGTCGGGAGGGTGCGCGGTGCTCGTCCCGGAGGTACCGGAGTGGCGCGAGCTCGACCTCGCCCCGGGGCTGACCCTGCCCACCGTCCGGGCGGCCCTCCGCTTCCTGGCGAGCTACGGGATCTCCTCGCAGGATGACGGCGTTGGGTTGCTGGGCTTCTCTTTCGGTGCACCTCAGGCCATCGCCGCATCCAGCGACCCCTCCGTTCGCGACCATCTTGCCGGGGTCGCGGGTTTCGGAGGGTACTGCGACCTGGAGCGGACCATCGCCTTCCAGTTCACCGGCCGGCACGAGTGGCAGGGTGAGGACCACCACCTCAGGCCCGACCCGTATGGCCGCTGGATCGTCGGAGCGAACTACCTCACGACGGTCCCGGGGCTGGAGGATCTCGGAGAAGTAGCCCAGGGTCTGCGAGCGCTCGCATCGGCCGCCGGAGACCGGGGCATTCCATCGTGGTCACCGGAGCTGGAAGGCGACAAGCAGGATATGCGGGCCACGCTGCCCGAAAGGATGCACGACGTCTTCGACCTGTTCGTACCCCGGCCGGGCATGGACCCCGATCCCGTCGCCGGCCGGGAGATGGCCCACGCCCTGGCAGCGGCCGGAAGGACCGTCGATCCCCTGATCGAGCCGGCATTACAGTTCCTTGGCGTACAAGGACCGGTCCACCTGCTCCACGGCCGCCAGGACCACCTGATTCCCTTCTCCGAAGCGCTGCGCCTCGAACAGGCCCTCCCGGCGAACACGGTCGCGTCCGCCACCATCACCCGGCTCTTCGGCCACTCGGCCCAGGACCCCCTGCCAGGTCCGGTGGAGAGCGTCCGGGAGGGGGTGCGCTTCCTGGGTGCCCTCGGACGGATCCTGGGCGTCCCGACAGGTCGCCGGGGCGTCAGCGCATCCGAAGGAGGCGCCGAACCTCGGCCCTGACGATCGGATCCCGGTCGTCCGCGGCCTGCACGAGCAGGCCCTTGGCGCGAGGGGTGGCGATGCCGTGCAGGGCTCCGTACGCTGCGACACGCACCTCCGTCGGCGACCGCGAGAACAGGGATCCCACGGCCCTCCTCTCGATGGCATTCACCGCTCCGGGATCCCCGAGCTGCCCCAGGGCCTCCACGACGCCCATCACCCGGCCGGGATCGGACTCCCGATCGAGAAGATCCAGCAGGGCCTTGAGCGCACGATCCACCCTCAGGGCCGCCGCCGCCCTGGCCGCCGCCAGGCGCACGTCCGGATCCGCGTCCTCGAACAGGCCCATCACGAGCTGGCCAACCTCCTCCCCACCCACCTTGGCGAGGGCGTCGAGGGCCTCCCGACGGACCCTCCCGTCGGTATGTGCGAGAGCCGAGACGATGAGCTCCACCGACTTCTCACCGCCGATGTCGCCCAGGATGGCCACGGCGTTTCGCACCACGTACCAGCGGCTCTCCCCCATCATGGACTCGGCCACGGGCAGCGCGACGGTCCCCATGGCGACGAGCGTGTCCACATACACGAACCGTGCTGCCCGGTCCGTGGTCTCCGCCAGCTCCTCAGAGATGGCGCGCGCCATCCGTGGTCCGAGGCGCACGCAGAGCCCCATGAGGTCCGCCCTCAATCCCTCGTCCCGCTCCACCCCCAGCCGCTTCACCAGCAGCTTGGCCACTCCCGGCCATAGCAGGACCTGGGCCATCTCGACGCACGCTTGGTCGGGTGGGTCACCCGCCCGCCTCAGCAGGCGCTCCACCGCCTCGGCGACGGAGGCCGGATCGTGCACCTCCAGGTGGGCGCCCGCTGACTCCCGCAGCGCCTGAGCGGGGGCGGCTCTGTCCCGGGGATCCGCCTCGAGAAACGCGTCCAGGGCCACACGGAGCTTCCGTGCGCTGGCCTCCCGAGCCCTGGAAAGCGGGCGGGGCCTCCGGGGGCCATCGTCCCAGACGATCTCCTCCCGGACGGCGTTCCGGGCGTGCGGCGATAGGCCGTCGGGGGTGAAAAGGGCGTCGATGGACCGGGCAAGCCCCCTCAGGTCCTTCCGTTCAGCGGTCTCGGTCATGGACTCCGTGTCGGATCGGCGGTCTGCAAGAGGCGATACTTCAATCTAGGCTCGATCAGCCGGAGCACGCGAGAGACTTTTCTCAGCGCCCACGTGCTTGCTCCCCCGGACGGGGCGGAACATCTTGCCCGCTTCCCTTCGTGCCGTCCTTCCAGCGCCCAGCGAGCCCCCTCATGCCCCTCCGCGCACCGATCCTGTCGAGCAGCGCCGTCGGCCTCATCCTGAGCCTCCTCATCCCACCGGCTCTCGTGTCTCAGGTCCCGGGGGCCGAGGCCCTCGCGGCGCTTCGCCCGAGGGAGATCGGTCCGGCCGCCATGAGCGGGCGCATCGTCGACCTGGCCGTGGTGGAGCAGGACCCGACCGTCTTCTACGTGGCCTCCTCCACGGGAGGGGTGTGGAAGACCACGGACAATGGAGTGCGCTTCGCTCCCGTGTTCTTCCGTGAGGCGGTACACTCCGTGGGCGACATCGCCGTCCACCAGCGTGACACGAGCATGGTGTGGGTTGGGACCGGAGAGCGCGCCAGCCGCCAGAGCTCGGGATGGGGCGACGGCGTCTACAAGTCCGTCGACGGCGGCCGCACCTGGCGAAACATGGGCCTCGGGGAGTCCAAGCACATCGGGCGGATCGCCCTGCATCCGGACGACCCCGAGGTCGTGTTCGTCGCTGCCATGGGACATCTGTGGGGACCCAACGAGGAGCGCGGCCTCTATCGATCTCTCGACGGAGGGGAAACCTGGGAGCGAGTCCTTCACGTGGACGGAGAGGCCGGTGCGGTGGACGTGGCCATGGATCCCTCGGATCCGAGGATTCTCTACGCCGCTACCTACCAGCGCCGCCGGAGGCCATGGGGGTTCCACGGCGGCGGGCCGGGGAGTGGGCTGTACAAGTCCACCGACGGCGGTTCGTCCTGGGTCCGGCTCACCAATTCGGGGCTGGAGAACGGCCTGCCCGAGGGAGACATGGGTCGGATCGGCATCACCGTCTACCGCTCCGATCCCAATATCGTCTACATCAGCCTCGAGCAGGGGGAGCGCTACAACGCGTCCACAGCCTACGAGCAGCGTCGGGCCGGCATCTACCGCTCCGAGGACAAGGGCGAGACATGGACGTTCCAGAGTGACTGGAATCCCAGGCCCATGTACGCGAGCCAGCCTCTCGTCGACCCCAACGACGACCAGCGGCTGTACATGCTCAATGCCTACAGCTACTCGGACGACGGGGGAAAGACGTTCACTGTGCCCCGGGAGCACCGCACGCATGGGGACGACCGCCTGGTCTGGGTGAACCCCCGGGACTCACGCCACGTGATGAAGGCCGACGACGGAGGCCTGGGAATCAGCTACGATCGGGGTGACCACTTCCTCTACGTGACGCACCTGCCGGTCAGCCAGTGGTACCGGGTCAGCGTCGATATGGCACACCCGTACAACGTCTACGGCGGACTCCAGGACAACGGGAGCTGGCGGGGTCCCAGCCAGGTGTACCGGCCCGAGGGCATCTTGAACGAGGACTGGGTGCGCTGGGGAGGCGGAGACGGCTTCCTCACCCTCGTGGATACCACCGACAATCGGACCTCCTACGTGGAGAGCCAGTACCTGGGCCTCACCCGGAACGACCTGGTGACCGGCGCCAGCCGGAGCATCCGCCCCAATCAGCCCGAGGGATTCATCGGGCCCCGGAGGAACTGGACTACCTGGCCTGACCTCTCCGACCCTTTCCAGCGACTGGGCAACGCGATGCCTCCCGGGAACTGGGACGGGCCCTTCATCATCTCCCCTCACGACGCCAACACGCTGTACGCCGGCCTCGACGAGCTCTTCAAGAGCACGGATCGGGGCGACAGATGGGTGTCCCTGGGTGACCTGACCACGGGAACGGACAGGCGGACACTGCGGATCATGGACCAGGCACCCGACTCCTTCGTGCTGTCCCTGGACGACGGAATCCCCTACTGGCCGACCCTCACCGCCGTGGCGGAGTCGGAGTTCACACCCGGCGTGCTGTACGTGGGCACGGACGACGGCCAGGTGCAGGTGAGCCTGGACGACGGTGGGAGCTGGTCCAACGTGACCTCCCGGCTTCCGGGCGCACCCGAGATGGTGTGGGTCAACGGCATTCACGCCTCGAAGCACGTCGACGGACGGGTCTACGTCGCCGCGAACAACTACCGTAACGACGACTACGCCAACTATCTGTGGCGCTCCGACGACCACGGGGCCACCTGGACCTCCATCGTGGGCGACCTTCCCGGAGAGCGGGTGGTGCGCGCCGTCCGGGAGGACCCGCGCGACCCCGACGTTCTTTGGCTCGGAACCGAGTTCGGTGCCTTCTGGTCATGGAACGGCGGGACGAGCTGGGTGCAGCTGACGGGGGGCCTGCCCACGGTGGCCGTGAACGACCTGGTCATCCATCCCAGGGACAACGATCTGGTGCTGGGCACCCACGGCAGAGGCGTGTGGATCCTGGATCAGGTCAACGCGCTCCAGGAGCTGACCCCGGAGATCGTCACCCGGGACGCGCACCTGTTCACCATGGAGCCCGCCGAGCAGATCCGGTACCGGAACGAGCGGGCGCACACCGGCAACATGATCTTCGAGGGCGAGAATCCGCCGGCCGGAGCCATCGTGGACTACTGGCTCGGCACCACCGAGGGCGATATCTCCCTGACGGTTCACGACGCGAGCGGCGTCCAGGTCGCGGCCCTGACCCCCTCCAGGCGCCGGGGGCTGAACCGGGTGGTCTGGGACCTGCGACACGGATCGCCGGAGGCCCCCGGGCAGGCCGGTGGGGCGGGAGCTCGCTTCGCGCGGGGCCCCCTGGTGGTTCCAGGGCTGTACAGGGTGCGCCTGACGGCAGGCCGGGCGGCCAGCGAGGGGGTCGTGAGGGTGAGGGAGGATCCGAGAATCCACGTGGACCCCCTGGTGCGACGGCAGTGGACGGAGACCCTCCTCGACATCTCGTCGACCTTGGCCCGCGCGGGGACGCTCTCACGGGAGGTGTCGGACACGGTGGGCCGGATGGAGGAAGGTCACGCCGACGCCCCGCCCGACGTTCGGGCCAAGGTCCTGGATCTGGCTCGGGAGCTGGGCGAGCTCACGTCGCGCCTGGCCCGTCTCCGGGGCAACGCCGAGGGATGGGTAGGCCCACTATCCGCGGACGACGCCTCCCAGAAGAGGTTCTTGGAGGAGACCCTCACCACCCTCGAGAGCGAATGGAGCGAGACCCGGGGCCGAGTCCGGTGACACCGACCGGCGGCGGCGGGCCGAGGCCCGGCGCCCTTCGGAGCCTTATCTTGAAGGAGACGCGATGAGCAGGATCAGGAGGCCCTGAGCGTGCCGGTGTTGCACCAGGTGAGAGAAGGCGTCCTCGTCGTCACGGTGGACGGGGATTTCACGCCCGGAGAGATCGAGCGCGTGGGTGCTCGTGCTCTGGAGGCTCCGGACCTCATCCGGCCTGTCTTCGTGCTCCTCGACCTCTCGGGAGCGTCCGCCCTCGACGGCTCCAACCTGGACCGCCTGAGACCCGTGGCGGAGTTCTTCGCGGGTCCGCAGACGCCCGTGGCCCGACTGGCGGTCATGGCCTCCACCGAGGTGTCGAGCGCCGTCGTCCGGGAGGCGACGGCCTCCGGGCTGGAATCGTCGGGCTTCAAGACCAGAGCGGACGCGCTGGACTGGCTGCTCGAGGTCTGACGGACGCCCCGCACTGCCGGGATCCTGGCAGGACCTTCCGCCACGGCCCAACTTCGGAGTCCACAGGCGGTCCATCACCGCATCATCACAGGAGGGGAGGTATGAAGCTCGGGCCAATGCATCGTGCAGGGATCGTGCTCGGCGTGGTCGTCCTGGCTGGCTGCGGACCGGCCACCGTCGAGGAGGGCACGTACGCGTTCGAGAACGTGACCGTGCTTCCCATGGACCGGGAGGGCGTCGTCGCCGGTCAGACCGTGGTGGTGGTCGGCGGGGTCATCACCGAGGTCGGATCTTCCGGCTCGGTGTCGATTCCCCGGGGGGCGACGCGGGTCGACGGCTCCGGCCGGTTCCTCATGCCGGGGCTGGCGGAGATGCACGCACACGTGCCACCCCAGCCCGATCCCCCGAGGGACGTGCTGGAAGACATCCTCTTCCTCTACGTCGCCAACGGCATCACGACCATTCGGGGCATGCTCGGGCAAGCGTATCAGCTGGACCTCGCGGACGAGCTCGAGCGGTCGGAGGTCCTGGGTCCCGCGCTCTACGTGGGTGCGCCCTCCATCAACGGAAACAGCGCCCCGGATCCGGAGACGGCCGAGAGGATGGTCCGTGAGCACAAGGCCGCGGGATACGACCTGCAGAAGATCCACCCCGGCGTGTCGTTGGAGGCCTGGGATCGCATGGCGGCGGTCGCCGCCGAGGTGGGGTTGACCTTCGCGGGGCACGTTCCCGCCGACGTGGGTCTGGTGCACGCCATCGAGACCGGCATGTCGACGGTGGACCACCTGGATGGGTACGTGCAGGCCGTGGCCGCGGACGACGTCGTATCGCAGATCAATACGGGGCAGGCCATCAGCCTGGCGCAGCTCGTGGCAGGCGTGGACGAGGACAGGATCGAGGAGATCGTCCGCATGACCGTGGAGCACGACGTCTACGTGGTGCCCACCATGTACCTCTGGGAGAACCTCTACGGCACGTCGGATCCCGAGCCCTTCCTCACGCTCCCGGAGATGCAGTACGTCTCCAGCGAGCAGAGGGACGCCTGGCGCCGTCAGGCTTCGGGAGGCCCCCGGGGGACTCCCGAAGCGCTCCAGGCCTTCTTCGCTTTGCGCAACCGGATCCTGAAGAGCCTGGCGGACGCCGGCGCCGGCATCCTCATGGGCACCGACTCACCCCAGATGTTCAACGTGCCCGGCTTCGCCCTGCACCGGGAGCTGAAGGTCATGGCGGAGGCCGGCATGACCAATCAGCAGATCCTGACCAGCGGCACCGCCACCGTCGCGCGCTACGTCGGCGATCATCTGGGGCTGAACGGCGACTTCGGCTCGGTGACGGAAGGCAACCGGGCGGACCTGGTGCTCCTGGGCTCGAACCCCCTGGACGACCTGGACAACCTCACCGACCGGGTGGGGGTCATGGTGCGGGGCCGGTGGGTCACCCGCGCCGAGATCGACGATGGGCTCGCCAGGCTGGCGGCGAAGCACCGGGGCGAAGGCGAGGGGTAGGGGCGTAGGCAGGTCCCGCCGGCCCCGACGCCCTGGCCTCAGTCGGTTCGCAGCGCGACCATGGGATCGATACGCATCGCGCGGCGGGCCGGGACGTAGCACGCGACGAGCGCCACCGCGAAGAGCGTGACCGACGTTCCGACGAGGGTCGCCGTGTCGGCGCCGGTGGCGCCGAAGAGAATGCCCTCGAGGAATCGGGTGGCCCACATCGTCCCGACGAGACCCGCACCGATGCCCGCGATGGTCACCCCGAGGCCCCTCCGGAGCACGAGCGTCGCGAGCGCATACCGCCCTGCGCCCAGAGAGGCACGGAGTCCGAGCTCGCTTGTCCTCCTGGCCACGGTGAACGCGACAGTGCCGTACAGCCCGGCTGCCACCAAGAGGAGCGACGCCGCGCTGAAGACGCCCAGCAGCATCGTGACAGCCCGCGACCGGGCGGTCGCACCCGCTGCGCGCTCCTCCATCGTCATCGTGGAGGTGAGCACCAGGCTGGGGTTCAGCTCCGCGAGCGTCGCGCGCACCGCGGGGAACACCTCAGAGGCCTCCATCGATGTGCGCACCATCAGCCCGTTCTGCAGCTGAGGGGCCTGACGGATCGCCACGTACGCTTGTCGCTCCAGCGGCTGGCTCGGCTCGCCGAGCTGGAGGTCCTCCACCACGCCGACCACGGTCGCGCCTGGCTCGGAGTACCCCTCCCAGGGGAGCTGGATGCGGCGGCCGAGCGGGCTTGCGCCCGGGAAGAGCTCATCGGCTGCCATTCGGTTGAGCACGACGACCCGCTCGGTCTCGGGTCCATCGGACCGCTCGATGTCACGACCCTCGAGGAGGTCCGCGCCGAGGATCGTGAGGTGTCCGTCCGCCACGGGCTGGAGGCGGGTCCACAGGTGCATCTCGGGCGTGAGCTCCGGCCGGCCCTCGGATCCGAGCACGATGGTACGCCACGTCGGACCGCCCATCGGCACCTCGCCCATGGTCGCGGCGGTCACGCCCGGCAGCGCGCGCACGCGCTCCAGAAAGTCGATGTGGAAGGTCGAGGGGTCCACGCCCGCGGACTCCTCGGCCGGGGTCAGACTGTACAGCGCCGTCAGCAGGTTCTCGGTGTCGTATCCGAGATCGACCCGCTGCAGGTTGACCAGGCTGCGCATCATGAGCGATGTGCCGGAGAGCAGCACCAGTGCGACGCCGACCTGCACGATGATCAACCCGCCACGACCCGATCCGACGAGGCCGCGGCTCCCCGTCGCACCGGCCGAAGTCCCGCGGAGCGAAGCGTTGGGATCGATGCGCGCCGCCTGCCAGGCAGGGAAGATCCCGCATGCAACGCCGACACCCCCGGTGAGCCCCGCCGTGAAAACGAGCACACGCCAGTCGATGGAGACGGAGGTGGGATCGAAGAACTCGATGCTCCGCGCGCCGGACGTCCCGATGGCGTCGGCGAGCCACGCGCCCAGGAGGTCTACTCCGAGCCACGCGATCACGATCCCGGCGATTCCACCGAGCGTGGCCAACGAGAGGCTTTCGGTGAGCAGCTGACGGAGCAGTCGCGCATGCCCCGCCCCGAGAGAGGACCGGATCGCCGCCTCGCGATGGCGTGTCGCTCCCCGAGCGAGCAGGAGACCCGCGAGGTTCGCAGTCGCGATGAGCACGACGAGCACCACGGCACCGAACAGGGCGAGCATGGAGGTGCGGGCGACCGGGTTCACCCGCGCTTCGAGGAAGGGCACGATGTCACCGCTGAACGTGAGTTGATTCGCTCCGGGCGGCGGCGGCCACCGCTCCTTGATGCGGGCGCCGAAGGCCTCGACCTCGGCCCGCGTCGCCTCGAAGGCCGCGTCGGGGGCGAGGCGTGCCCACCCCGTCTGATGACCACGATGCCACACGCGGCGAGGCCCTTCCGCCACTCAGGCGGAAGGGCCTCGGCGTGCCCGGGTCAGCTCGGCGGATCCAGGATCCTGTCGATGCGCGCGACGACGTCCTGCAGGTGGTACGTGGTCGCCGTGTCGTGGCTCCGGTTGAGCTGCTGCTGCGCCTGGCGCCGGATCACCCCCAGCTCACCTCTCGCGAAGGCCCGGATGTCGGACTGGCTCACGTCCACCTCGGTGCGGCGGATGAAGGCCCGAAACTGGGCGGGGATCTCCGGAAGCTCGTTCTCCATGAGATACTGCATGCGCTCCAGATACCCGCGCTGGAGGTTCCGACGGAAGTTGTCGATGTTGGCGCCGCTGTTGAGCTCGGTCCACACGGCACGGCGCAGATCCGTCATCATCTCGCCCAGCGTGTAGGCGTCGTCGCCGATCTGGGCCTCCGCTTCGATGAGGCGCTGCATGCGGCCGAAGTCGAGGACCCGGTTCACCGTGCCCACCTGGGCCTGGCGGATGCGCTCCACCATGCCGGCAGGCTCGACGCGGGTGAAGAGCTCCTCGTCGATCATCCACTGCGGCGTGGTGAAGGCCTGCCGGTCGAGGAAGTCCATGGCCTCCCGTTGCCGCGCCTCGGGGATGATCTCGTAGACCGGGCCTTCCTGGTCGGCGGTCTTGGGTGTCCGCTCCACGCCACCGACGATGGTGGAGACGTGGCGCATGTAGTTGTTCCACTGGCCGATGATGGACCCGTACAGCTCCTGGGGCTGGCTATAGTCCTCGCCGTCCTCGGCGGTCCACTCCAGGAGGTTCTCCCGGATGATCTTGAGGTTCTCGATGCCAAGGTCGCTCGCCGCTACCGGATCGTTTGTGAGGCTCTCGGAAGGCGACGTGGGATCGTAGTCGGTGCTGGTGCCGTATCGGTACAGGGGCTCGGCGTGATCCACCACCCACTGGTGCAGCGAGGCCCGCTCGCCGTCGGTGTCCTGGCCGATGACCGGGCGGTAGGCCCATTCGACGGCCCACTTGTCGTAGGGGCCCACGATGGGCATGAAGCAGACGTCGTCACCGGGCTGCGCCACGTAGTTGAAGCGGGCGTAGTCCATGATGGAGGCCGATGTGCCGTAGTTGCACGTCACCTCGCGGCTGCGCAGGTCCTCCACCGTGAAGGCGGCGTTGGACTGCATGGCGTGCTGCATTCCGATGGTGTGGCCCACCTCGTGGGCAGCCACGAAGCGGATGAGCTCACCCATGACCTCGTCGTCGAACTCAACACCCCGTGCCTCGGGGTTGGCGGCCGCCGTGTGTACGAAGAACCAGTTCCGTACCAGGCCCAGGGCGTTGTGGTACCAGTTGATGTCGCTTTCCAGGATCTCACCCGTGCGTGGGTCGTGCACGTGGGGCCCGGAAGCGTTCCGCACCGGGGAGGCGAAGTACCGGATCACCGAGTAGCGGATGTCCTCCGGCGAGTACTCGGGGTCCTCCTCCGGCGTGGGCGCCATGCGGGCGATGATGGCGTTCCTGAAGCCGGCGGCCTCGAAGGCCACCTGCCAATCCTCGACGCCCTGCATGAGGTAGGGGCGCCACTTCTCCGGCGTGGCCCGATCGATGTAGTAGACGATGGGCTCCACCGGGTCCACCAGCTCGCCGCGGAGGAAGGCAGCGGTGTCGCTGGGCTCCAGGCGGTAGCGGGTGATGTAGCGGCGCTGCTCCGCGCGCTGCACGTCGAGCCCGTAGTCGTTCTGCGTGATGCTGAAGAAGCCCACCCTGTCGTCCCACAGACGTGGCTGCATGGGCTCCTCGGGGAGCTTGATCATGGAGTGGGCCATCTCCAGGGTGATGGACCCCGTGGACCCGTTGGCGGGCACCTGGGTGGCGTCGTACGTCAGCACGTGCCGCACCTCGATGTTCTCCGGGTAGCTCGCCGCCCGGGCGATGTAGGAGCGGTCCGCCTCCAGGCGGCGCACGCCGTAGGACTGACGCCGGCTGCGCTGCAATCCCAGCATGGGGACGTCGGTGGTATAGAGGTCGGTGACGTCGATGACGACCGCCGTGGTGTCCTCGTTGAACGCCTGGATATCGAACGAGGCGATGATGGGCGGGAGGTTGGAGTTCTCCACCGCCGTCGCGATGGGCAGCGTGGTATCCGCCACGTTCACGTGCGAGACCACGCGTAGGTCCACCTTCTTCCCACGCTTCTCCCAGACCACCGTCTGGGTGTTGGCCTTCTGGCCCCCGTATCCGATGTCGGTGTGCGTACGCGCGATGCGGGTCACCTGGAGCATCTCCACCCCGAGCATCTCCATGGGGATCTCGTAGTACAGATCCTCGTCGATGCGGTGGAGGACGAAGGCGCCGGAATCGGTGACGGCGTCCTCGGTGATGACCTCGGAATACGGCTTGATGCCCTGTTGGTTGTTGTTACCGCCCCGGGGTCCCGTCTGTGGCGAGGGGCCTTCGGCGGGTGATGCCTGGGCGGAGCGGCAAGCGGTCTGGCCGGCAGCGAAGAGTGGGAGGAGGGCGATGAGGACGAGGCGCTTCATGGGTTCCCCCTGGTAAGCGTGCAGCGATCCGCGTGGGCCTCGGCCCGTGGCGGCCGACGGAGCCGACGCAGGCGGCCCAACGCCGAGATCCCAAGGTATTCGCCCATGCCGCGACCCGCACGCCCCGAGGGCCGGACGCCGGTGGGCCCGCCGGGACCGCCAGCCTAGGCCTGCTCCACCGGATCGGGAAAGGGGATCTTCGGGGCCGGCACGTCGAACGCTCCTGGGAAGTCCACCTCCGCCTCCTTCTGCTTTCCACTCCACGCCTCGATGTCGAGGCGGTACGTGGCGGTGCGCTTCATCTCGTCGAGGGTGATGCCGCGGTAATCGCGGTCCGGCTTCAGGTGCGGCGCGTAGCGGTCCAGGAGCTTCTGAAGCCCTGCTCGGGCCTCGGACGGGTCCTCCACGACCCGACCCCGGCCGAAGACCACCACGCCGGCGTACTCCACGCTGAACTCCAGCGCCTCGTCGGCTGGCAGCATGCGACCGATACCCGCCACCGAGAAGCAGACTCGGTCGTAGGCGTCCACGTTGCTCCGGGTACGGCCGGTGCGCGCCGTGTGCAGCCAGATGCAGTGCGCTTCCTCGTCGTAGGCGTAGAGGTTGGAGTTGAGGAAGGGCTGCCCGCTGTCGTCCACCGTGGCGAGGAAGCCGTAGGGCGCCGCATGGAGGAAGGCGCGGATCCAGGCGTCGTCCTTGCCCCGGTCGTGGCGGCGAATCGCTGTCCGAGCGTCGGCCCCTTCCGGGACTTCGAGGCCGTACCGCTCCCGGAAGAGGGCCCGGTGATGGAGCTCGTGGCCTGCGATGATCCACGCGAGGGCGCGCACGGAGACGAGATTCCCGCTGGCCGTGCCTGAGCGCTTCCACGTCTCCTCGGAAAGGCCCCGGAAGAGGTGCACGGTGGCTTGGCGAACAGCCACCCACTCGTCCACGAGCTCCTGGAGGGGGCGCTCGTCGGCGTCGGCCTGCCTCGCCCAGGCGTCCTGGTCCATGGGGGGCAGCGGTGCGTCGTCTCCTCGGGCGAAGGCAGCCGCCCGGTAGGAGAAGACCCGCTCGGCATCGACGAGGTGCGCCACCACCTCCCGGACGGACCAGGCGCCGTCCCGGTAGCGGAACCCCTCCTGCTCCTCGGGCACGGCCCGCAGCGGGGCTACGGTCTCGTGGATCTGATGCGCCAGCGTGTCGACGACGCTCCCGTCGGGGACCAGCCCGACATAGCGCCCGTAGTACTCGTCGTATTCGTTCTCTTCCGGCCGTGCGCGCATCCTCACCTCTTCCGTTCCCGTTGCTCGTTCCGCCGACCTAGCTGATGCCCCCGTCCAACTCCTCGATGGTGGCGGTGGAGGGTCCCCGCTCCCGCTGGATCCTCCGGGCCGCCGTCTCGGCCTCCCTCATGGCTCGCAGCACGTTCTCCCCGGCGAGCTTGGCCAGGTCCGCCTCGCTCCACCCCTGCCGGGACAGCGCGGCGAAGAGCTTCGGGTACGAGGATACGTCCTCCATCCCCAGGGGTGTGGAGGAGATGCCGTCGTAGTCGGAGCCGATGCCAACGTGCTCGATGCCCGCGACCTCCACCACGCGCTCGATATGGGCGATCACGTCGTCGATGGTGGCTTCGTCCTGGTCGGTGAGGAAGCTGGGCACGAAGGTGATCATGACGACGCCGCCGTTCTCCGGAAGCCGGGCCAGCACATCATCGGGCACGTTGCGCGGATGATCCCTGACCCCCCGGGTGTCGGCGTGGGACCAGATCACCGGGGCCTCGGCCACGTCCAGAGCGTCGTGCATCGTCTCGGGCGACGTGTGGGAAAGGTCCACCAGCATGCCCAAGCGGTTCATCTCACGCACCACCTCCTCGCCGAAGGGCGTGAGCCCCCCGTGGCGGTGCTCGTCATTGGCTGCGTCGGCCCAGTCAAGCGTGCCGTTGTGGGTCAGCGTCATGTAGCGAACGCCCAGGGCATGGTATGCCCGCAGCGCGCCCAGTGAGTTCTCGATGGCGTGCCCACCCTCCATACCCAGCATGGACGCGATCTTGCCTGCCGCGAAGATGCGCTCCACGTCCGACGCGTCGAGGGCCAGCTCGAGGACGTCGGGATAGCGGTCGATGATCTGCAGCGCGATGTCGATCTGCTCGAGCTGCACCCTGGCGGCTCCTTCCTCCGTGGCCGCGAAGGGGATGTATACCGACCAGAACTGAGCGCCCACCATGCCCGCCCGGAGCCGCTCGATATCCGTGTGGAAGGGTGTCCGGCGACGGAGGTCGTGCTCGTCGGCGCGCACATCGTGGGGCGCCTCCTCCGACTCGCGGATGGCCCACGGCAGGTCGTTGTGGCCATCGATCAGGGGCGTGGACGCCAGGACCCGCAGGGCCTTGGCCAGGTGCGGGTCCTCCTGCGCTTGGGCAGGACCCGACCCGAGGAGCGCGAAGGCGGCGAGGAGGATGGCAACTCGGTTCATGGGCGGCGTTTCTGAGGGCTCGGGTTCCGGAAGCGGGGCGGAAGAATCGCGGAGGGGGACCGGCCGGGGCAACCCATGCCCCATCCGCGGGGGCGCCTCCGATCCTCCTGAGGCCGTTGGAGAAGATCGAGGGATAACGTCCGAGCGCCCCGTCGACGCAACGCCCCCTGCCGGTGCGCTCCGTTGACCCCGGCATCGCCTCGTTCCGTTAGCTTCCTGGTCGACCCTCCCACCTCATCGTGTCGACCACCCTTCCGAGTCGAGGAGCTTCGGATGGCGGCGACGGGTCGGGCTGGGGCCGGAGAAGCCAGGATCGTCTTTCTGGACAACCTGCGGACCGCCATGATCTTCCTGGTGGTCCTGAACCATGCGGGCATCGTCTACGAGAGCAGCGGCCTGTTCGCCCCCTTCTGGCTCGTGGACGACCCTTCCACGAACGATCTCGTCGGCATCGTGAATGTCCTCATCGACATCTGCGTCATGCCGGTGATCTTCTTCGTTTCGGGGTACTTCGCCCCGGCGTCGTTGACGCGCAGGCCGGGGTGGGCCTTCCTGGCCCATCGGTTCAATCGGCTCATCCTCCCCTGGATGGTAGCCGTGCTGACGCTGATGCCCGCCTACAAGGTCATCTTCCTGGCTTCACGGCAGCTCCCCCAGGACCACTGGACCACCTACTTCCACTTCAGCAACGGCACGCTCAGTCAGAGCTGGCTCTGGTTCCTCCCCGTCCTGTTCCTGTTCGACGCCCTCTTCTGGGCGCTAGCCCAGGCCAAGCTCCGCCCGCCGGAGATCTCCCTCAGGGCAGGAGTGGCGGCCGTATTCATCCTCGGCGTCCTCTACGGGTTCGGCTTCAGCATGCTCGGTCACACAGGCTGGACCAAGACGATCCTCATCGACTTCCAGAACGAGCGTCTGCTCATCTACTTCCTGACGTTCCTCCTGGGCGCCCTCTGCTACCGGGATCAGGTCTTCGAGGCGCCACCCGCGTCGAAGCGGACGCTGATCGTAGTGAGCGCCACGGCCTGGATCCCCATCAACGTGTACCTCATCGTGCTCCTCTCCCTCCTGTTCCGGCCCGGCGAGTACTTCGTCTCACTGGCCGTGGATCTGCTCGTGATGTGGAGCGCGTACCTCGCGTCGCTGCTGAGCCTCCTCTATCTCCTGGTCACCATGTTCCGGCTCTGGATCGACGGTGAGCGGGGGTGGGGTCGCCTCCTGAACGCGGCCTCGTACCCCGTCTACATCATCCACCTTCCGCTCTTGGGCCTCATCGCGCTGCTGCTGCTCCCCGCGGGGGTCCCGTCCCTGGCGAAGTACGTGATCCTGACGGTCTCGACGTACGTGGCCAGCAACGTGGTCGTGTTCGGATACCGCGAGATCCTGAAGCCGAGGATGGGCGCCTAGACGTGCCCGACGGGGCCGCCCGGCTAGTAGATCCCTGTCTCCCCGGCGTACGCCTTCTTCAGCCCCTCCACGTACTCGTTGAAGAGTCCCGCCATCTCGGCGTGCTCCCGCTGCACCACGTCGCGGAAGTCGGCGTCCTCCAGGTAGTCGAAGAGCACCGCCGCCATGATCTTGGCGTCGAAGAGGAAGCCGGTGTGGCCCACCTCCTTCATGGAATCCCGCCACCGCTCGTACGAGTGGCCGGGCGCCGACGATGAGTAGACCCCGACGCTGAGGCCCGGAATGTCTCGGGTCACGAAGCCGGTCTCCTCGTATCCCGCCGGCCGCTGGGGCTCGGGGTTCAGGGCCGGCGCGCCAAGCTCCACCGCGTAGGCGAAGCCGAGCTCCTCCAGCGAGCCCAGGGTGATCCCGTCGCGGTACTCGCCGTAGAGCTCGATCTCCACCTCGGTGCCGGTGGCCAGAGCCGCCGCCCGGGCGGCGTTGGCGATCATCTCGTCCATGTGGGCCAGATACACCTCGTCGGGATAGCGGATGTAGTAATCCACCACGGCGCGGTCCGGAACTACGTTGGGTGCCCTGCCCCCTTCGGGGATGACCCCCTGGATCACGGCCTCGGGCCGGAACGTGGGCCGAAGGTGGTCCACGGCGGTGTAGAAGTGCACCGCCGCCGAGAGGGCGTTACGGCCCGCCCAGGACTGACGCTGGTGCGCGGGGCGCCCCGTGAAGATGTAGCGGGCCATGTTGATGTTCAGGCAGCAGACGCCGAAGCCCGCTCGGTTCCGGCCTGTCTCCCCCGCGCCGTGGCTACGCACGAGGACGTCGGCGTCGTCGAAGACGCCGGCCCGATGCATGGTGACCTTGGCCGGCGGACCCATCTCCTCGGCGGGCGTGCCGTAGATCCGGATGCTTCCGGCCCTGCGGTGCCGGGCCATGTGCTCCGCCAGGGCGAAGGCCGCCGCGAAGCCCACGGGGCTCTGGGCGTTGTGCTGGCACCCGTGGTAGTCCTCCGTGGTTCCCCTCAGGGCGTCGTACTCCACGATGAGGCCGAGGGTCGGTCCGTCGGCCCCGGCGGGTGACGTCCAGCTGGCCTCGAAGGCGGTCTCGAGCCCCGCCACTCCCGCCTCCACGTCGAAGCCGCGCGCCGTCAGGATCTTGGCGAGGGTATCGACCGTCTCGTACTCCTGGAAGCCGTGCTCGGGATGTTCGCCGATGTAGTCCGAGACGGACCGCATCTCGTCCCACCACAGTGCCTCGACCCGGTCGAGGACGGCCTGTTTCTGCGCCCCGCCCAGCTTCACCAGTCGGGCCGCCAGCTCGGCCGGCCGGAGCTCGTCCTGGAGGGCTTCGATGCGCTCCACCACCGACGCGGCGGCGGCGCGCTCGGTGGGGGTCGTCTGACCAAGGGCGGGGCTCACACTGACGAGGCCCAGAACGAAAAGGAGGTGGACACGGCGCATGCGGACCTCCAGGCACTCAGGTGGGGCGAATCCGGGTACGAGGGAGGAACCTGGGACCGAGGCGAGACCGAGGTCAAATCGCCTCGGCGAGGACATGAAACTTGACCTCCCGACTCGCCGTACCTAGATAGGAAGTTCCCCGGGTTCCTCAGCGCTCGACCCGCGAGCGCGACCCGCGGAAGATCACACTCAGGGACCGACCCCGAGATGCGACGCTTCATCAAGGAAACCACCTGCTTCGGCCCCGCCGCCTCTTCGGCGGACCTGGCCCGGATGCGGGTGCGCGCGTCGTACCTGCTCGGCCGGTGGGTCCAAGCGCCGATCCCCGATCGGCGGGAGGCGGACACCTGACTTAACTAGAACTATAGTAGAGGCACAGTGTCCGGACTTCCGCCGCCCCATGCGGTCACGGAAGCCGGACTTTTTGTTGCCTCTGAACGAGTCGAGAGAACGATGTCGAACAAGAGCCAGACCATGGATCTGGAGATCATCGAGCGATACACCGACCAACCGGGTCGCATGCCGGCCGAAGTCCGCAAAGCCGTCGAGGACGCTTGGGGCGGGCGTCCGGTCCAGCTATATGCCCTGGTCGACCTGGATGCGCGCATGAGGCTCACCGAAGCGTGGTTGGCCCTGGGGAAGGAGCACCTGGCCGTGGCGCGCCGGGTCGAGGCCGTCGTGGACGTCCACACCGTGCCGCGCATGCGGGTCCGCGCCGTGAGGGAGACTCCGGGCCTGTCGGGGAGCACGCTGACCTTCCTGGGGAATCCGACGGACCCGGCCCTGGCGGTGGTCCGCTACACCCAGCGGCAGCGCCGCGCCGTGGAGAACGTGCGCTTCGTCGTCGAGCAGGCGCTGGAGGGGCGTTCGGTCGAGGCCTCGGATGCGGATGACGAATACGCCAGGAGCGTCGCGGCCCCCATACGTGAGGCGCAGGCGCTGGTAGCAGGAAACCAGGGGGCGGTGCTGTGGCGGCTCCTGGGGTACCTGAGACCCTACCGCAGGCAGGTGGGTCTGGGCTTTGCCGCGGCAACTGTCATCACTGCGGTGAGCCTGGTGCCTCCGTACCTGGCCGGATACCTCATCGACTCCGTCGTGAGGCCCGTGCAGGACGGGGCCGTGCCGGTGGAGCGGGGGGCCGCCGTGGCGTGGATCGCCGTGACGGCGATGGCCCTGGTGTACCTCGTCAGACAGGCCTCGGCCCTGGTGCGCCTGCGGCACATGGCGGTGCTGGGCGAGTGGGTGGCACGGGACCTGAGAACGGAGCTGTACGAGCACCTGCAGCGGCTGTCCCTGAGCTTCTACAACAGGAAGCGGACGGGTAGCCTCATCACGCGCGTGAGCTCGGATACCGACCGGCTGTGGGACTTCCTCGCCTTCGGTATCGTCGACGTGTCCCTGTCGGCCGTGATGCTCGTGGGGCTGGGAGCCGTGCTGCTGAGCCTGGACTGGAGGCTCGGGTTGGTGATGGTGCTGCCCGTGCCGGCCTTCATCTGGGCCATCTTCAGGCACGGAGAGCACATGAACCGGTTCTTCATCCGGGCGTGGCGGAAGTGGTCGCGGGTCACCGACGTGCTTTCGGACACCATCCCCGGCATGCGCGTGGTGAAGGCCTTCAACCAGGAGAAGAGAGAGACCGGGCGGTTCAACCGCCGCAACATCGACGTGACAGACGAGTTCAACCGGATTCACCACTCGTGGACCATGTTCTGGCCAGCGCTCATGCTGGCGGTGCACGGCACCACCGTGGGCGTGTGGGCCTTCGCCGTGTCGCGGCTCCTGGGCACGGGTGCGGAGGGTGTCACGCTCTCGGCCGGGACGTTCGTATCGTTCCTGCTGTACACCACCATGTTCGTCGGGCCCATGGAGGTCATCGGGCAGATGGCGCGGACCATCCAGCGGGCCACGACCTCGGCGCACCGGGTCTTCGAGGTGCTGGACACCGAGCCGGAGATCGTGGACGTGGCGGCACCCCGCAGGCTCGAGCCGGTCCGGGGGCACATCCGCTTCGAGGACGTGAGCTTCGGCTACGACGGAGTGAAGCAGGTCCTGCGAGGTGTGTCCTTCGAGGTGCAGCCTGGGGAGATGATCGGCCTGGTTGGACCGTCGGGAGGAGGCAAGACCACCGTCACCAACCTCATCGCCCGATTCTACGACGTTACCGCCGGCCGCGTCCTGGTGGACGGCGTGGACGTGCGTGATCTCGATACCGGTCACTACCGCGGGCAGATCGGGATCGTTCTCCAGGAGCCGTATCTGTTCCACGGATCGGTCCTGGACAACATCCGATACGGGCATCCGGATGCCGAGCTGGGCGAGGTGGTGGAGGCGGCGAAGGCCGCCAACGCCCACGACTTCGTCGTGAAGCTGCCCCAGGGCTACGACACCATCGTGGGGGAGCGGGGACAGAGTCTCTCGGGAGGAGAGCGGCAGCGGGTGTCCATCGCCCGGGCGATTCTCCACGACCCGAGGGTCCTGATCCTCGACGAGGCCACCAGCGCCGTCGACACCGACACCGAGCGGAAGATCCAGGAGGCGATGGATCGCCTGGTGGCGGGACGGACGGTGTTCGCCATCGCACACCGGCTGTCGACCTTGCACAAGGCGTCCCGGCTGTTCGTGATGAAGGACGGTCGGCTGGTGGAGTCGGGCACGCACGAGGAGCTGCTGGCCCGACCCGACGGCATCTACGCCCGGTTGCACGGGCTGCAGCTGGAGCTGCAGGTCGGCGGCTGAGGAAACGAGAACGAGATCAGATCAGGGGCCGGACGCCCCGAAGGCAAGTGAGGTGGTTATGGTGCGATTCAGGACCGGGTCGAGGATACCCGAAACGCTAAGCCTCGAGCGGGGAGGAGACGGCCGGCTGTGGGCGCTCATGGACGGACGGCGGACCGCCGTGCGAGTGCACCGGTGCTTTCCCTGGTCTGAGCCCGGGCAGTTCCTCTCCCTGCGGGACGAGGACGATGGGGAGGTCGCCCTGGTCGTAAGCCTGGACGATCTGGGACCCGGGTCTCGGAGCGCCCTGCAGCGGGCGCTCCTCGAGGCGGGGTTCGTCCTCACCGTGACGAAGATCACCGACGTGGACGAGGAGGTCGAGATCCGCACCTGGACGGTGGAGACCGAGCAGGGACCGCGGTCGTTCCAGACCCGTCTCGACGACTGGCCATGGGAGGTACCCGGCGGCGGAATCGTGATCCGCGACGTCGCGGGTGACCTGTACCACGTCCCCGACCCTGAAGCCATGGATCCCAGAAGCCGCAAGTGGCTCTGGGCCTTCGTGGACTGACCGCAAGGTCAGGTGACGAAGGGAGCTCCCTGCGTCGGCCACCGGCTCGGGCCGGTGATTCGGGGCGCGCCCGGGGCAGCAGCGTCCCGGGCGCGCTCCTCGTCCAACCATCGGCGTTGCCCCGGTGTCTTGGATAGAGCCACACCCCGGTGTACCTTCGGCGAGCCCCGACTCCTGCCCAGCCGTGATGAGACGCTCCACCAGCCCGGACCACCCCCTTCGCTCGATTCTCCTGGGAATCCTCGCCCTGGGCGTCGTCGGTGCCGGCGTCGAGCTCGTCCTCCTGGGGCACTTCGAGGGAGGATGGCAGCGCCTCCCGCTGCTGGTCCTCGTCGCCGGCCTCGTGGCCGCGATCCTCGTGCATCGAGCTCTTCCAGAAAGCTGTGACCGGCGCCACGCCGGCGCTCTCTCCCGGTGCCGTGGTCCTGCTCGGCCTGCTGGGTCTGGCGCTCACCTATGGACACCCCGCCCTGGGCGGAACCGAAGAACCAAACTGAGGAGGCTCCCCATGCGCCAACGGAATGTCGCCCCCTGGACCGCGGCGGCCCTGATCCTGCTTCTCGCGGGCCCCGCCCGGGCCCAGGTCGGACGGAATCTCGGGCTGCTGAACCCCAACCTCGCCGGCGTCGAGGAGCTGGCGGCCCTGCCCCACATGGATGCCTCCCTCGCCGAGGCCGTGGTCGCTGCCAGACCCTTCATGGACATGAGCTCGCTCGACGCGCTGCTGAGGGAGGCCGGTCGGACCGAAGGTGAGCTGGCTGAGCTCTACGGCCGCATGTGGGTGCCCATCAACGTCAATGCGGCCCCCGAGGGGGAGATCCTGCTGATTCCCGGTGTGGGAGAGCGCATGCTCCACGAGTTCGAGGAGTACCGTCCCTACGCCGCCCTTGCGGAGTTCCGGCGGGAGATCGGCAAGTACGTCGACGACGACGAGCTCGCCCGTCTGGCGCAGTACGTCTTCGTGCCCATCGATGTGAACACGGCCTCGGAGGAGGACATCCTCTCCATCCCGGGCGTGGGTGAGCGCATGCTCCACGAGTTCCTGGAGTACCGTCCCTACAGGGCCATGGCCCAGTTCGAGCGGGAGATGGGGAAGTACGTGGACGACGGCGAGGTCGCCAGGCTCGCTCGCTACGTCGAGGTTCGGACGGCCAACTGACACCCCTGGCCCCGGAACGACGTCCGACGGGCTGTGCGACCGAGGGCGGCGGCGCTCCACGCGCCGCCGCCCCCTGGCCTTCCGGGCCGGCGTGGAACCGGTGGAACCGCTTCGAGACGCTCAGCTGGGCCAGAGCCAGCCGAAGGCCCCCGCAGTCAGCAGTCCGTAGACCAGACCATCGAAGGTGTTCTTGAAGGTCGTGCTCCACGACTGATGGTACCAGATGGACCGCTGCCACCCGGCCACGGCGTAGCCGACGAAGGCCGTGCACCCCGAGAACCGGAAGACCTCGAGGTAGTCGGCGCCCGGCCCCAGTGCCCGCCCCGCGATGTACGCGGCGAAGACGCCGACGATCAGGCAGTAGACGAACCACAACGTGAGTGGCTTGCCCATGGCCATGGGGTTCTCGGAGGGCAGCACCGTCATGAAGGCCGCGGGCCCCCTCTTGACCTTCTCCTTGAACTCCTCGCTCCTCATGGCCTCGCTGCTCCCCGCCCGGGGGATGACGTAGTCACCGGGGGCGATGGCGAAGCCCCGGAGCGCGTCCATAACTCCGTCCTCATCCGGCAGGCCCTTCCAGTCGGATTTGTGGTAGGGGAGGAACATGTGGATGATGGAGCTGGCGATGAACACGAGAACCGCCGCTACCACGATGGGAGCCGCCAGGGACAAAACGGGGACCATGGGATCCCTCCTTGAGTGAAGAGGCTCGGCCGTACCCGAGTCATCCTGCCGGGGCGATCATCCCGTCGCAAGCCAGGTCCGCGCCCGGCCTTCTCTCCGGGCCGCCCTCCGGGGCAGCCACCGACCGGTGTCGCCGGCCGGGGCGACGGCGGCTCCGACCTTGCTCGTTTCCTCGCCGTCACCGTAACGTCGCCGGGCCGTGATGAGGCCGCCACAGAGATCCTCCGTCTCCAGACCCCGGGGAGCCCGATGTCGAGACACGTCCTGACCGCCCTTCTGCTCGCCCTGCCCCCCAGCCTCCCCGCCCAGGTGCCTCCGGCGGCCCGGTCGGCATGGGAGGAAGCGGTGACCCGATGGCGGACGACTCTGGCACAAGAGGGCATCGTCGGCGCCAGCCTCGCGCTCCTCGAGGACGGCAGAGTCCTCGATCTCCAGACCTACGGCACGGCCGACCTGGACGGCAACCGGTCGGTGGACCGGGAGACCATCTACCACTGGGCGTCCATCACCAAGACCTTCACCGCCATCTCCATCATGCAACTGCGGGACAGGGGGCTCCTGACCCTCGACGATCCCGTCGTGCGCTACGTGCCGGAGCTCCGGAACGTCCACAACCCCTACGGCCCCATGGAGGACGTCACCCTCCGCCACCTCCTGTCCCACTCGGCCGGCTTCCGGGGGGCGACGTGGCCCTGGGCCGGGAACGAGCCCTGGCACCCCCACGAGCCCTCCGATTGGAGCCAGCTCGTGGCGATGATCCCCTACACCCGGATCCACTTCGAGCCCGGTTCCCGCTTCAGCTATTCCAACCCGGGCATCGTCTTCCTGGGGCGCGTCGTCGAGAGGGTCACCGGTGACGTCTTCGAGGCCTACGTGGACAAGAACATCTTCCGGCCCCTGGGTATGCGCGGCGCCTATTTCGACGTCACGCCGTGGCATCTGCTTCCCCACCGCTCCAACCACTACTTCGTGCGCGACGGCAGGCCCGAGCCCGGAGGCATCGACTTCAACACAGGCATCACGGTGAGCAACGGGGGGCTCAACGCGCCCGTGGGCGACATGGCGCGCTATCTCGCGTTCCTCATGGGCGCGGATCCGGACCACGGTGGACCTCCGGTGCTCTCCCGTGCGAGCCTCCAGGAGATGTGGCAGACCGTGGTCCCCATCGGTGACTCGGACATCGGGGCCGAATCCATGGGGCTCTCCTTCTTCCTGTACGAGAAGGACGGCCGGCGCGTGATCGGACACACCGGCAGCCAGCGCGCCTTCTTCTCCTTCGTCTACGTGGATCCCGCGGCGCGGACGGGCGTCGTCGCGGCCTTCAACACCGTGGGTGCCGGCGGAGGCGGGCCCGACACCCGCGCCATACTCAACCAGACCCGCGCGGACCTTCTCAACGGCGTGTTTCCGGCTCTCGCTGGCACCGGTCGATGACGATGGACCGCGGTCAGGGATCACGGCCGTCAACGTCACCGTCGGCGTGGTGGGCGAGATGCCCGATCCCTTCGAGGCCACGGCCTGATCTACGGGTTCCAGGACACCCTGGCCCTGGGCGCGGACGCCGGTCGGCTGGAGACCTTCCACGCCCTGGGGGTGCGGATCGTCCAGCTCACCTACAACGGGCGGAACCGCGTGGGGGACGGATGCCTCGAGGCCGAGGTTCGTCGACGGAGGGAGCTGGGGATGAGCGCCCCCCGGGAGGACACCGCTCCCTTCGTGCCCGAGCTCAACGATCCCCGTCGCATGGAGCTCATCGCCGATCTCATGGCCGCCCGGAGCCATCCGGACCGGGTCATCGACAAGGCGCTGGGCACGAACTGGGTCCGCCTGTTCGGGGTGGTGTGGAGGTAGGATCCGGCGGCCGATCCGGCTCAGGGGGCGACGCCGTCGGCCCTTCTGGAGGGGCCTGCGCCCCATGCCCGTGCGCTACCGGACGATGTAGAGCGCGCACAGAGACTCGAACGCTGCCACCTGCTCCCCGATCCACGCGTCGGTCCGGCCGAGCTCCTCCGCAAGGAGGCTCGCCACGGCCGGCGCCGCCAGCCGGGCGGCGCGAGCGTCTCGTAGAAGGGCCCGGCTCCGGCGGGCCAGCACGTCCTCCACGGTGCGCGCCATCTCGGTGCGGGCGAACCAGGCCACCTGGCCGGGCGTGACATCAAGACCCTCGCCCATCGGGTCGGCCCACCCCTCCCGGGAGCGCTCGAGGGCCTGGACCTCCGGCGCGTCGGATCCGTAGTGGGCCAGCCGTCCGAAACGGTCGGCGTGCATGTGGAACCCCTGGATGTTGAGCTCCCTCGTGACGCAGGGCCGTATCTCCAGATCCCCCAACGCCTGCGCCATGTCCACGGCGTCCTCCGCCATCTTCCGGTACGTGGTCCACTTTCCGCCGGCGATGGTCAGGAGGCCCGAGTCGGACACCCGCAGCACGTGCTCCCGGCTGATCTCCGCGGTGTCCTCTCCGGCTCCCTCCGCCACCAACGGACGGATCCCAGCGAAGACGCTGAGGACGTCCGCCCTGCCCGGGTCCCGCTCCATGTAGCGACGGACGTGCTCCAGGAGGAACTGGATCTCGTCCTCCATGGGAACCGGCTCCAGGGCGGTGTCCTCCAGAGGCGTATCCGTCGTCCCCACCAGCACGCGGTCCAGCCAGGGGATGGCGAAGAGAACTCGGCCGTCGTCGGTGTGGGGCACCATGATGGCGGCGTCCCCGGCCAGGAAGGACCGGTCCAGGACCAGATGCACCCCCTGAGATGGTCGGATGGCCGGGGCCACGTCGGGGTCGTCCATCCGGCGCAGCCCGTCGGCGAAGGGGCCCGTGGCGTTCACCACGACTCGACCCCGTAGCTCCGCGGCCTCCCCGGTCTCCTCGTCACGCCACCGAACCCCCACCACGAAACCGTCCGCATCCTTGAGGAGGCCGGTGACCGGCGCGTAGCTCGCGAGGGCCGCACCCTGCGCCACGGCGGTGCGGGCCAGGGCGATGAGCAGACGGGCGTCGTCGAACTGGCCGTCGTGGTAGACGACGCCTCCCCGGAGCCCGTCGTCCTCCAGGTTCGGGATGCGCTCCAGGGTCTCCTCACGGGAGAGGTTGCGGGAATGGCCGAAGCCGTACTTCCCGGCGAGCACGTCGTAGACCCGCATGCCGATCCCGTAGAAGGGCGCCTCCCACCACTTGTAGTTGGGCACGACGAACGGCAGGTCGTGGACCAGATGGGGGGCGTTCGCCCTGAGGATGCCGCGCTCCTTCAGCGCCTCCACCACCAGCGGGATGTTGCCCTGCTGCAGGTACCGCACGCCACCGTGGATGAGCTTGGTGGAGCGCGTGGACGTCCCCTTGCCGAGGTCGCTCTGCTCGAGGAGGGCCACGTCGTAGCCCCGGGAGGCCGCGTCGAGGGCCGTGCCCACGCCGGTGGCGCCGCCACCCACCACGATGAGGTCCCACCCCTCGGGCTTCTTGCGGAATCTGCGGAGCGCATCGTCACGATTCATGGGACGCTCTGTTCGGGGGTGGTC
The DNA here is from genome assembly GCA_039589955.1 of Gemmatimonadota bacterium. Classification (GTDB taxonomy): domain Bacteria; phylum Gemmatimonadota; class Gemmatimonadetes; order Longimicrobiales; family Gaopeijiaceae; genus SZUA-318. The sequence continues at coordinate 42,679 of JBDHGI010000025.1, forward strand.
AGGAGCCCGAGCCCGCCATGATCCTCTCGATGTCCTCGACGGTCTTGGGCGCACGGGCCGACAGGTTCTCGTACCCGTCGTCCGTGACCAGGATCACGTCCTCGATCATGATGGCGATGTCGAGCTCTGGGACGTAGAGCTTGGGCTCCACCGTGAAGACCATCCCGGGCTCGAGAGGCGTTGAGTAATCCCGGCCGTCCGACGCCTCGAGCCCCACGTGGTGGCCGATGTCCCGGACACCGATGCCTCCCACGGCGGTGTAGCGCGTCAACCCTCCGTTCCGCGCGAGATAGTGCGTGGGTGAGGGCATGACGCCCCACACTCGTTCCGGTCCCATGCGGGCAACGTCCTCGTACGCCTCGAGCCCGTGGGCGTGGTAGACCTCCGCGGCCGCCCGGATGACCTCCAGGATGTCCGTCCCCGGCCGGACGGTGGCGATGGCCGCTTCCTGGGCCTCGAGCACGATCTCGTACAAGCGCTGCTGCTCGTCGGTGAAGCGACCCGATGCGGGATAGGTGCGGCACACGTCGGAGCCGTACATGGCCCACTCGGCGGCGCCGTAGTCGATGAACACCAGATCGCCCTCCTCCATCACCCGGTTGACGGCTCCGTAGCTCTCCGAGCGGATGGTGAAAAGGGACACGGCATCGGGCCCCGACGCGACGATGGGAGAGAACGACGGGCGGGGAGAGCCCTCCCGCTTCCACACCCACTCCATGATCCCGGCGGCCTCCAGGTCGTTCATGCCCGGACGGAGACGCCGGAGGAGCTCGAGCATCCCCTCGGCGCTGATGTCGGCCGCCCGCCGCAGGGCCTCGATCTCCCAGGCATCCTTGACGACCCGCATCCGACGGACGGCGGGTGTCGCGTCCTCCATCCGCCGTCCCGGCAGCAGCTCGGCCACCGACCGCTCGAGCTGCTGGCGCACGCTCAGCGGCGGCGTGAGGCCCGGAGGCGCGTACAGCTCCTCACGGTCCGACGCGAAGTGCACGACGGGCGCGTCCCCCACGAGGTCCCCCAGGCGCTCGGCGAGCTGGTCCAGCCGGTAGGTCTCCCGGATGCCCGTGGCCCGCTCCGCCTCGGGTCCGGGGGACAACCGGCGGATCATCCGGTTCCACGCCGCTTCCAGGAACCGGGGATCCTGATAGGGATACTGTGCCCCGGCGAACTGACGGGGACCGGGAAGGAAGAGCACCTCCCGAAGACCCCCCTCCACCTGCGGGACCAGCACCAGGATGGCGTAGGGCGACTCCACGCCGGTGAGGTAGTAGAAGTCGGGATCCTGCTTCTTCACGCCCTCGTGGTGGATCATGTACTCGCCCGGCACGATCACCGGTCCGTCCAGCTGCGCGGCCAGGCGCGCGCGCCGTCCGGCGTATACCTCCGGCGGGAAGGCCACGTCCGATTGGGCCACCGCGACCGACGGCGCTCCTGCCAGGACCGGGAGCAGACCGAGGAGAAGGGGGCGTGTCACCGCGGCCTCCGGACGCCGGCCGACGTGGTGGGCATGGCCACTTCGTCGTGCCAGTAGAAGGGCCCGGCAGGGCGCTGGTGAGGCCATACCTCGTCCAACGTGTCCCCGTCGTACAACCGGCCGTTCTTCATCACCCTGTCGATGGCTCGGCTGTTGCGCAGGTCGTCCAGCGGATTCGCCTCCAAGATGACGAGGTCGGCGAGCTTTCCGACCTCCAGGGAGCCCAGGTCCTCGTCCAGCCCCAGGGCATGGGCACCGACGATGGTGGCGATGCTCAGCGCCTCGTGGGCGGTCATGTCGGGGCCCGCGCCCATGGCCCACAGCTCCCAGTGGTACCCGAGGCCCTGGAGCTGCCCGTGGCTCCCGATGCCCCCCCTGCCCCCTTCCTCCACCACGCGGTCGATGAAGTCGGCGATGAGGGGGAACGGATACTGGCTCTCGTGGAACCAGCCGTTGCTCCCCGCGCCCGTGGGTCCGGGACGGCGCAACGTGCGGAGCTGCACATCCTCGAAGGGAGTGAAATAGAGGAGCTTCTCGTCTTCGAAGACCCTCTCCTTCGAATAGAAGTAGTTCTCCGCCCAGGGCCCCCCATAGGTCACGAGCATCGTCGGCGTGGTGGCCATCCGTGAGTCGGCCACCAGCTTGACCACGTCGCCGAACAGAGGCACGCCAGGCAGGTTGTGCTCCGTGCCCGCGTACCCGTCCTGGGCCATGGTGAGATTGACCTCCAGGTCCAGCCCCCCCTCGGTGGTGGGCATGAGCTCGAGCTCCCGGGCAGCCTCGATGATCCACTGACGCTGCTGCCGGTTGCCGGCTCCGTACATCTTGATGGTCTTCGTGTCGTAGTAGGCCGAGTATCGAGTGAGAACGTCCCGGGCGTGCTCCAGGCTCCGAACGTTCTCGGTGCTGAAGACGCCAGGACCCGTGGAGTAGATGCGAGGCCCGAGGGCCCGCCCGGCACGCACCATGTCCTCGTAGGTGAAGAAGTCGGTGGTGGCGGTCTGGGGGTCTCGCGTCGTGGTCACCCCGTAGGCGAGGTTCGCCGCGAAGGACCAGGGCTGACTCCGATGGAACACGTACGCGGGCCTCAGGTGGGCATGGGTATCCACGTATCCCGGCAGGATCGTTCGTCCCGATACGTCCACGTTCTGCGCCCCCTCCGGTACGTCGACGCTCCCCCGGGGTCCTACTGCCGCGACGCGGTTGTCCCGGATGAGGATCTCCCCGTCCTCGATGACCTCGTCCCCCCGCATGGTGATGATCCGCGCACCCCGCAGCACCAGCTCACCCCGGGGGATGTCGCGGTCCACCGCGATCTCGATTCGCCGCTCCAGGGGCTCATAGCGCTTCTGGTCCTCACCTGCCTCGCCCCCGCCCTCGCCCCCGGCCTGGGCCTCCGCCGTGTCCGGCGGCAGCGGGGCCTCGGCTCGCTGCGCCGCCTCCACGCTGTCGGCGAAGGCCTCCGCGGCGTCGAGGTCGTAGACCACGTGGGCGTTCCCGATGGACCAATGGACCGTCCTCCCGTCGCTCCCCCACACCGGGAACTGTCCCCCGATGGTGGTCACCTTGTGCGCGGGGAATGTAGCGTTGTCCGGGTTCGACACCGAGATGGTCGGGGCCTCCCCGCCCACGTAGGGAACCGTCACGGCGTAGAGGTCGTTCACCACCTGCACCAGCGCCCGGTCTCCCCTGGGAGCCATGAAGATGGCCGAGGCGTTCTGTCCCTGGCTCCCACCCGCCGCTGACCTCCCCCGGACCTTCACGTGAGCCTTCCGGTCGGTGCCGTCCCAGCGCATGGACACGAGCCCGTCCGTCGGGCTGAAGGCCCAGATGCGCTCCGGATCCTCGGTGAAGTGGAACGACGACAGCCCCGCAGAGGGGCCTACCAGGGAGGCCTCGCCCCCGTCGGCCGGAATCCAGACGAGATCCGTCGGCTCCCCGAGGTTACCTCGCTGCAGTGCCTCCCCGTAGTCCCGATTGGTGGCCCGCTCCGTCACGATGCGGCCTCCGTCCGGGGCCCACCGGGGCAGCAGGTAAAGCGCCGGTGTCGCGGTGAGGCGCTCAGGGGAGCCTCGGCCGTCGGAGCGCGTCCGATAGAGGTGCCCTCCCTGCCCGTCGACCCAGCCGCCGAAGGCGATCCACCGCCCGTCGGGAGACCACGTCGGGTGCTGCTGCACGGCCTCCAGATCCCCGGCGAGGCGCCGGGGCGTGCCGTCGGGCCAATCCATCACATAGAGCTCGGACAGGGCGGTGAAGGCCAGACGCGATCCGTCGGGCGAGGGCACCGCGTCCCGGATCTGCTTCGCGACGAACGTCTCCGTGTCCTCGATCCGGTAGGAGAAGTCCACCAGAGGGCCCAGGGGAAGGTCGACGTCGATCTCGAACGTGACCTCGACGGGATCGCCGCCGTCCACGGGTAGCCGCCAGATCCCACCGCCGTAGGATGCGACCACCTCCCGGGAGTCCGGCGTAAAGCTCATGCCCGGGTAGACGTCCCGCTGCGCCGATGACTCCTGATCATCGCGCTGGACGGGCCAGGCAAGCCATCGTTCGTCACCGCTGGCGAGGTCCCGGATGCGAAGGCCCGTATCGGCGATGTGTCGGGAGCCGTACACCAGCCATCGACCGTCCGGAGACAGGGTAGGCCGGAATCCCCCGCCCCAGCGGTTCGATCGGGGGGACACCGCCCCGGTCTCCCGGTCGTACACCGCGAGCTGGTACAGATTCATCCCGTTGTTGTACAGACTGCCCTGACGCACGAACCCGCTGAACCAGACGTAGCGCGGATCCGGCCCGAAGGCCGCACCCACCGTCCTCAGGTTCGCCGGTTCGGTGATCAGCTGCGCTCCCCCTCCACCGTCCCGGTGCCAGAGGTGCAGCTTCGATCCCTTGGTGGCGGTGACGTAGGAGCCGTCGGGTGTCCATTCCGGGCTCACATAGCGGTCGTGCGCCCCTTCCGTGACCTGGACCGTGTCGGTCAGGTCGAGGGAGATGATCCAGATGTTCTCTCCCCCGTCCCGGTCCGACGTGAAGGCGATATGCTCCCCATCGGGGCTGTACCGCGGCTGCCCATCGAAGCCCATTCCGCGGGTGAGACGCGTGGCCGCCCCTCCGGAGATGGGCACGGTGAACAGGTCGCCGAGGTGATCGAACACCACGGTGCCCCCGTCCGGGCTGACGTCCACGGACATCCACGATCCCTCCCGGGCCGTGAACTGCAGTCGTCGTCCCACCTCCAGGGGAAGGCCTTCCTGGTCGCGGTCTGTCTTCGACTCATCCTCCTGCGCCAGGGCCGCCGGAGCCGGCAGGAGGAGCATGAGGGTCGCGCCCGCGAGGATGCCGAGCATCCGCCACGTGATGCGTACAGCCATGTCGGTACACCCGTTCTGAGGATCCCTTGGTGCCAGCGATCGAGGGAGGCGCAATGTGGCTCGCGACCTGGGCTCGAGCCAGTCAGCGCCCGGGGCGTCGCAGGCCCAGGCTCCGGATCTTCCGGTAGAGCGTGCGATCCGAGACACCGAGCAGCTCGGCAGCCTGCCC
>JBDHGI010000026.1:0-30566 GCA_039589955.1 Gemmatimonadota bacterium
GGAGTCCAGGACCGCCAGGACTCGCAGGACCAGCTCGGGAAGCGTCTGCTCCTCGTTGAAGAGGGGAGCGGCCACCGAGACCCGTGGCTCGTCTCTCACCGCCGGGTCCGTCCCTTGAAATACACCATCTGCCACAGCGCTACACCCATGAATCCCAGGTCATAGGGCTCGAACACCTCGCCTTCGAAATGACGGCTGAGAAGCCTCATCCACTCCTGCACGTGACGAGGATGGTCTCCTCGGTCCATGCGCGCCAGGATCCGGGCGGGAGAAGCCCGCTCCGGCAGAACCAGGTCGAGCACGTGGATGGCGCCGTCGGGCGCGAGAAGGGTGGCCAGATGCGCCAGGATCCGGTCCGCGTCCGGATCGGCCACGTGGTGGAAGAAGCTGTTCACCAGGATGAGGTCGAAGGGCTCGCCCCCCACTCGGTACTGGGTCACGTCCGCCACCTCGAAGCGCATCCCGTACCGGTCCGTGGCCCGAGCCACATACTCGGAGTTGATGTCCAGGCCCAGGTAGTCGGTGTGCCGGAAATGGGGTGCGTTGGTGCCGGGCCCGCACGCCACGTCCAGGACGCGCCTCGCCGTCGACAGGTCGTTGTGCCTCAGGAACGGCTGCAGCTTGGCTTCGGCGAAGGGCGCCTGCCACAGTCGATACACCCAGGGCACCTCCAGCACGCGCGCCCATGGCTTCTTCACGGAGACCTCCATCGCACGAGGTAGGGATCGACGACCTCCTCCTCAGGGAAGGCCCGAGCCAACCAGGCCTGCAGACTCTCGGGGAGCGATGCCGAGAAGAGGGGCCGCGAGTTGATCACCACCAGAGAGACCCTCCCGTCGTCCAGGAACCGGGATAGGTCCTCGGTCACCTCGAACCGGGGCGTCAGGAACTCGTACAGGACCGGTGTGCGATTCGGCCTCCCGGACAGGAAGTATACCTCCGGTGCGTCTGGGCCGGCCCAGATGTTCCCGCCCCGATCGTGCTCCTGAATGACCGTAGCCAGCCGCTGGTACCGTTCTGCCTCGGCCTCCGACACCAGGATACCGCCGCGCTCCAGGGCCAACGGCGTGGTGCCGGTGGCGGCGACGCCGGCGACGTAGCCGGCGCCGAGGAAGGCGCACATCGCGGCGAGAACTCCGACGACGGGCCCCGGACGTGGGCGTGATTCGGCGTGCAGCACGCCCGCCGTCGCCAGGACGCCCAGGGGAGCGACGTAGAAGAAATACGCCGGCGACGAGTAGGGGAACTGGACGAGGGACCAGAGGGCCGCGGTGGAGACCAGGGCCACATAGGCTCCGGTCGGATCAGGTTCTCCGTCATGAGCTCGCCACCGAGCGAGCCATTGCCAGGCTCCAACGGCGGTCAACGCCGGAATCCACGTCCGTGTCGAGTACCAGAGGGCGGAGAGCACGGCGCCGTCCAGGTAGTCGTCCACGGCCAATCCCGCGGCCATCAGCGCGCCCAGGGCGATGGCGAGATGACGAGCCCGAGCACCGGAGAGCCTGGCGCCCGCGACCATGAAGGCCACGGCTGCCATGCCCGTCGACACCGTCCAGGGAGATGCCGGTCCGCTGGATGCCGACTCGAAGCGCCGACCGGGCAGGAGGAACACCCCCTCGAGCCAGGTACCCATGGAGCCCGTGGCCGCATAGGGGACGAGGAACAGCAGGACCGGGGCCAAGGCACCGAGCAGGAGCACGGCCCCGTCCAACGACAGGGACCCGAGTCCCCCTCGGTCGGGCGCCGCTCGACGGCGCCACGCGCGTACGGTGACGGCGATCCCCAGGCACAGGCTCGGCAGGAAGAAGTGGTAGACACCCGTGACGCTCGTGCGGGGAAGCACCATCCGGCCGAGCAGGAAAAGGAACAGCCCGACACTCGACACCGTGACGATCCGGTAGCCACGGCTTCCGTCGGCTCGGGTCCAGGCCACGGTGAGGAGGGCCGCCGCCAGGAAGTACAGACCCACCACTTTGAACAGCACCGCGACGCCGCCGGCCGCTCCCGCTGCGAGAAGCCACCGGCGCCGCCGCCCCTCCACGTACGCCAGCAGGGCCACCAATCCCCAGGTGACGGCGTAGAGGCCGAACCAGGTGGGCATGGCTGCAGGATAGGTCAGAACGGAGAGCAGAGCTGCCAGCACCGTGACCCACATCGCCACGTCCGGTTCGGCGAATCGTCTGGCCACCATCCAGATGGCGGGCAGCCAGATGGCGAAGCCCACCACCAGCGGAACGCGGAGCGAAAGCAGGTTGACTCCGAAGAGGTCGAATGCCAGGGCCCCGATGAAGGCGCCCAGGCCGGTGTAGGGGTCGGCGAAATCGCGGTGCGGGAGCTCCCCACCGAGAACCCGCTCCGCAGCCTGGGCCAGGGTCCCGTCGTCGAGCGGGATCCAGAATCTCCGAACGAGAACGGCCACCGCCAGGACTCCTCCTGCCCACAGGAGGACCAGCATCCAGGGTCGGGGGAAAGCGCGGCGCGTCCGGACTGTCATGGGCCCAAGGTCGGTCGGACGGACGGGTCACGCCACTTCAGGCCACCTCTGCCGCGGCATGGCTGCCCCGCTAACCCAGGTTCAGCCCTCCCAAGGGATCGAAGCCCTGGTAGCCCGGGCCCTGTGACGGCCCCTCGTGTGGCGCCCGCGCGTAGCCGCCGCTCCTCCTGCTGATGCGCTTTTGCGCCACGAGCGCCTCGAGGACCAGCTCGCAGGCGGCAGCCCGTGTGCCGTCGTCCGCCGCCTTCGGGGCCAGACCCACCGACTCGACCAGGTCCAGCAGGCCGGGAACCGTCTCGAATCCCCGGACGCACGCCTCCGCGGAGGCATCCTCTCCCACCTGCAGAGCACCTCCGGTCTCGAAGTAGTCGACGACGTCGGTCACGTCGACACCCCCGGCGCGGCCGTCGAAGCACTGCGAAGCGGCCGTCTGGATGAGCTCGCGTGCGATCTTGTCGTGGCCGTGTAGCTCACCCTCGTACTCGAGCTCCATCTTTCCCGTGATGGCCGGCAGGGCTGCGTAGATGTCCGCGATCCTGGCCACCGCCAGGTCCTCTCCGTGGCGCAGCGCCCGTCGCTCCGCGTTCGAGACGATGGTCTCCATCACGGTGATGGGCATCCGCTGGCTCACGCCGGAGCGGTGGTCGACCCGCTTGTCCTGCCGGGCGAGGAAGGCGACGAGCTCGACGGTCTCCGCCACGAAGTCCGGGACTCCGCCTTGGAGGCCGTCGCGCTCGATCCAGGCCTCCTGGCGGGTGATTCCCATGCCCACCTCGACCTTCTCGGGGTAGTGGGTGCGGATCTCGGCGCCGATCCGGTCCTTGAGGGGCGTGATGATCTTCCCCCGGGCCGTGTAGTCCTCCGGGTTGGCCGTGAATACCATCATCACGTCCAGCGCCAGGCGGATGGGGTAGCCTTTGACCTGCACGTCTCCTTCCTGGAGGATGTTGAACAGGCCGACCTGGATCTTCCCCGCCAGGTCCGGGAGCTCGTTGATGGCGAAGACGCCACGATTGGCTCGGGGCAGGAGCCCGTAGTGGATGGTGAGCTCGTCGGCGAGAATGTGTCCGCCCCTGGCCGCCTTGATGGGATCCACGTCGCCGATGATGTCGGCAATGGTGACGTCGGGCGTGGCGAGCTTCTCGACGTAGCGGTGGTCCCGGTCCACCCATTCCACCGGAGCGTCGTTCCCGCATTCCTCGAGGAGCAGACGTCCGTACTTCGAGATGGGACGGAGAGGGTCGTCGTTGACCTCGCTGCCCGCGAGGATGGGCGTGGCTTCGTCCAGAAGGTCCACGAGCTGTCGGAGGATCCGGCTCTTCGCCTGTCCTCGCAGGCCGAGGAGGATGAAGTCATGACGCGCGAGAACGGCGTTCACGATCTGGGGCACCACCGTATCCTCGTATCCCCGGACCCCGGGAAACAGCGTTTCGCCAGCACGGAGCTTCCGCACGAGGTTGGCCCTCATCTCCTCCTTGACGGTCCGGTGGCGATACCCGGTGGCTCGGAGCTCGCCGAGGGTGCGTAAGCGAGACTCGGTCATGATGTGACTCCTGGTGGCGGCGGGTCGGCGGAGTCCGGATGCTACCTATCCGACGGCCGTCGGTTCCGGCGCGACGGGCCCGTGCGGGGGGGAGCGCATCCTGCTAGCCTAGGAGCGGTGGGATTTCGTTCCCGGAAGGCCGCCCGGGGCGGCAACGCCATCTCCTCCCGGCCGCACGAGATCATGAGCACTCACGCTATCGTACGACTGTTCGTAGCCCTCTACCTCGTCGGCGCGCTGATGATCTTCGGTCGCCTGGTTGCCGACAAGATCGCCTTCGTTCGCAGTGGAAAGCAGGAGAGCCGCGGCGACAGGGTTGCACGAAGGGTCTGGATCTTCTTCAGCGAGGTCCTGGGGCAGTCGAAGGTCAGGAAGCGCCTCACCGCGGGATGGGCCCATGCCCTCATCTTCTGGGGATTTCTGGTCTTCGTCGTCTCGACGCTGAATCTCCTGTGGCGCCTTGGAGCCGGCGGCGAAGGCTTCCTCCATGGACCCGCCGGGTGGTTTCCACCCGTCGTCGACGTCTTCGCCGGCCTGATCCTGTTGGGCATCGTGGTGCTGGCGGTGCGCCGCTACTTCCTGCGTCCCGACTACCTGACCTACCACAGCAAGGAATCCGGGGTCGTGCTGGCCGTCATCGGGCTCATTGCCCTCACCCACCTGGGGGAGCGGTATCTGGGCGGCATGGCCGCGACGTACGTGGGATACGGCCATCTCGTGGTGGCCTTCTCCTTCCTGGCCTACGTACCGACGTCAAAGCACTTTCACATCATCGGCGCCCCGTTCAACGCCGTGCTCCAGCAGCTCGCGGACCATCAGAAGATGGACTTCATGGACCTCGAGGCCGAGCTGGATGAGGACAAGGGAGAGGCATACGGGTTCAATCGCCTGGACCATCTCGCCTGGACGGATCGTCTCGACCTGCTCACGTGCATCGAATGCGGGCGCTGTCAGGAGGCATGTCCCGCGCACGCTACGGGGAAGCTTCTCAACCCCAGGGACCTCATCGTCGACCTCAAGTACCACGCCAAGGGCAAGAATCCGCCGGGCAGGCAGGCGGCGGTGGCGAGGGAGGCCTTCGCCGCCTCGGGCGCCAGCCTGGACGGTGTGGCTCTCGAGGAGCAGCCTCTCATCGACCACGTCATCGCGTCGCAGACGCTGTTCGAGTGCACGACCTGCATGGCGTGTGTGGCGGCGTGTCCCGTGGACATCGACCATCTGTCCATGCTGCTGAACATGAGGCGGTACCAGGTGCTGGACGTGGGTGACATCGAGCCGGAGTACCAGCGTGTCTTCACGAACATGGAGCGCTCCGGCGATCCGTGGGGATACGGCGAGCACCGGAAGACCGAGACGCTGGAGAAGCTGGGCGACGTCCCTGTCGTGGAGCCCGGGGAGGAATTCGAGGTCCTCTTCTGGGTGGGGTGCTGGGGTCTGTACGATGACCGGAGCGTCGAGACGACGCGGGCTACCCTCAAGGTTCTGGAGCACTTCGGTGTCGACTTCCGCATCCTGGGGGACGTGGAGGCTTGCTGCGGCGAGAACTACCGCCGCATGGGGAACGAGCTCCAGTTCCAGATGAACGCCCTCACGAACCTGGAGCTCCTGGGCAGCGCGAAGTTCAAGCGTCTGATGGTCACCAATCCCCACTGCCACCAGGTCTTCGGCAAGGACTACAAGGACTTCGTGCCCGAGGAGTGGACCGGGCTGCCCTTCGAGGTGGTGAGCGTCGAAGAGGTGGTGTGGAGCCTGGTCGAGTCGAAGGGCCTGACCGGGGCGAAGGGAGTGGGCGACGTGGCCTATCACGACTCCTGCTTCTACGGGCGGTACAACGGGATCTACGACCCCCAGCGAGCGCTCGTGAAGGCCGGCGGTGGCGAGGTGGTGGAGCTGGATCGCAGTCGAGAGGAGGGCTTCTGCTGCGGCGCCGGCGGTGGCAACTTCTGGAGGGAGGAAGCGGAGCCCAGGGTGTCGTGGAACCGCGCCGCGGAGGTCATGAAGTCGGGAGCGCCCACGCTCGCCGTATCCTGCCCCTTCTGTCTGGCCATGCTCGAGGACGGCCTCAAGGCCCAGGAGGGCTTCGAGGAGCGGCCGGTGCAGGTCAAGCACGTCGTCGAGCTCGTGGCCGAGGCGATCGGATAGCCGGTCACCGCCCGGAGCCCGAGGGACGGATCCTCGAACCGTCGAAGCGGCGGATATGCCGCCGGTGCTGTGCCATTGACCCTGTCAGGGGGCCCGAGGGCCCCCTGGCTGACTCAAACGCCCGCGCGACCGTCCATCACCTTGGCCGCGAGCAGTGGCCGACGTGCTCGTCGCTCAGCTGCTGCGGACGACGTCCTCGTCACCGAGAGCTAGCCGCCACCGCCGACGTGGTCCGTGATGCGGGCGCGGATCTCCTCGGCCTTCGCTTCACGCAGCAGCGGGGAGTAGCTCAGGTCCTGGGCACGGGCGAGGTACGCGTGCACGGCGCGCGCGTCGTCGCGCTCCTTCGCCATCCAGGCCAGTCGTATGTAGCTGTCCGCCGCGTTCGCGACGTCGCCGCTGTAGAGCGCGTGCCGGGCGGCCTGCTCCATCGTCTCCTCCGCCCGCCTCAGGTCGCCGCTGCCCTCGTACAGGCACGCTGCCCGGTGGAGGGAAGAGAAGATCTGGGGGTCGTGGCAGGGGCGAAGCTCCGCGGACTCGACCAAAAGCCTGGCGGCTTCCTTCCAGTTCTTCATGGCGCAGGACGCCACGATGTCGTTGGCCTCGCGGAGAAGCGCATCCGCCTTCTGGATCTGCTCGGGCGTGATCGTCGAGTGCCTGTGCTCTACCTGCGCCGCCACTGGGGCGGCCAGGACGCCCAGCAGACAGGCCGAGAACAGGAGGGGCGTTACCCTGTGCATGGTGATCATGGGACCTCCTGGGAAAGCGTGACCGTCGCGGGATGGGTCGAGGCTTCTTCGCCGCTCCCGCGCCGTGTGCTATTATTGACTCGGTACCTCCCGAAGCTCTCCCCGGGACGTCCCCAGACTCTCCCTCCGCCGACCGGGCTGCCGCCCTGGCCGGGCCTGCCCCGAGACCGTCGCGGCACGGCACTCCGGTGATCCGCTTCGTGACCCTGGGATCGGTGGCCTTGACGGCTCCGGACGGCACTCATCTGGACCGTGCCGCCACCCAGCCCAAGCGGCTCGCGCTCCTCGCGTATCTGGCCTGCCGCCGCGTTCACCGACGGGACACGATCCTCGGGGTGTTCTGGCCCGACGCGGACCAGACCCGTGGTCGCAGGGCCCTCAGCCGCGCCGTGTACTGGCTCAGATCCTTCCTCGGCGCCGGCGCCATCGAATCCGTGGGACGGGAGATCCTGGTGCTGCACGACGACGTCTGGGTGGACGTCCGGGAGTTCCGCAGGACTCTCCAGCTCGGAGACCTCCGGGCGGCCCTCGACCTCTACGGGGGGGATTTCCTGGAGGGGCTGTTCCTGAAGGGCAGTCACGAGTTCGAGGAGTGGCTGGAGGGAGAGCGCAGGCGGTTCCGCCTGCTGGCTGAACAGGCGGCCGAGGCGTTGGTGGACAGCTCCCAGGCAGAGGGAGACCGCCGCGCGGCCGTACGTTGGGCCGAGCGGTGCCTGCTCATAGCGCCTGGTGACGAGCAGGCAGCGTACCGCCTCGTTCAAACCATCGCCCAGTTGGGGGACAGAGTCGGGGCGCTGTCGGTTCACCGGCACTTCTGCAGTCGCCTGCGGGAGGACTTCGGCCTCGAGCCCAGCCAGGCGTTCCGCCGTCTCGGACGGGAGATATCCGCTGCCAGCGAGGAGCCACTCTCCGACTGAAGCGGACCGACCTGCCGGCACGACCGACCCGCTCAGGGTTGCAGCATCCGTATCGGGAGTCTCCATTGGCGGCATGTCACCACCAGATCCCGTCATCGTGTGGGGAGCAGGTGCCATGGGAGGCTCCATCGGCGCCTGGCTGCACCGTGCGGGGCGGGAGGTGCTCTTCGTCGACACGGATCGGGTCCACCTCTCGGCGATCCGTCGGGAGGGGCTGGTCATCACCGGTCCCGTGGACGAGTTCACCGCCACGGTGGAGTGCGTGCACCCCGACGAGCTGGAGCCGGGTCTCCGCACGGTGCTTCTCTGCGTGAAGGCGCACCACACCGAGGCGGCGCTTGGAGATATGCGGAGCCTCCTTCACCGGGACGGATTCGTGGTCTCCGTGCAGAACGGGCTCAACGAGCGCGACATCGCCGAGGCCCTCGGGGCCGATCGGACGGTCGGCTGTTTCGTGAACTTCGGCGCCGACGTCGTAGCTCCGGGCGTGATCCTGCGAGGAAACCGGGGCGCGGTAGTCGTGGGCGAGCTGGATGGTACGGATACGCCGCGCATTCGGGAGGTGCATGACCTCTTTCGTCTCTTCGAGCCGCAGGCGGTGCTCACCGCAAACATCTGGGGCTTCCTGTGGGGCAAGCTGGCTTACGGTGCCCTCCTGTTCGCGACGGCCCTGGCGGAGGCCTCCATCGCCGACGTCCTGGCCTCGGAGCGTCATCGTCCAGTGCTGGTGGCGCTCGCCCGAGAGGTGGTTGCGGTGGCCGGCGCCCGCGGAGTCCGCCTCGAGTCCTTCGATGGCTTCGACCCGGCCGCCTTTCACCCCGACGCGGGCGCGGACTCTCCGAGATGGAGCCTGGACGATCTGGTTCGCTTCAACCGCGCCTCGGCCAAGAGCCACAGCGGTGTGTGGCGCGACCTGGCAATTCGAAGACGAAAGACGGAGGTCGATGCCCAGATCGTCCCCATCGTGCACCTCGGTGCCGAGGCCGGGGTTCCGACCCCCCTGGTCCGTCGCCTGGTCGAGCTCATCCACGACGTCGAAGAGGGGCGACGGCCCCAGAGCTGGGAGACGCTGGACGCGCTGGCCGCCTACCGGGGGAAGGATGAAGGCTTCCCGACCTCCTGAGGAATCCGGGGACGTCCCGGTAGGGCGCGCGAGAGAGGCCCACGACTCCCTCCGGGAACGGCGGTCGTGGGATCCGGTCGTGGCGGTGATCCTCGGCTCGGCCTGCGTCTATGTCGCTTGGCTCATGGACCGGGCTTGGATCCCCCATGACGACGGGCTCCTTGCCCAGACAGCGGAGCGGATCCTGCTCGGCGAACGGTCCCACACAGACTTTCAGGACCCCTACACCGGCGCCCTCGCCTATTGGCACGCCCTCGCCCTGCGCCTGTTCGGTGTGCACCTGCTCAGCTTGCGGGTGATGCTCTTCTTGTCCTCCCTACCCTTCCTGGCCGCGACGTACGCCGTCCTTCGGCGGTTCCTTCGACCCCGATGGGCTGCCGTAGCCACGGCCGGGGCCCTTGTTTGGGGGCTGCCCTCCTATCCGGCCTCCATGCCCACCTGGTACAACCTCTTTCTCGCGACGCTGGCGCTCCTGGCGTTCTTCCGCTTCCTGGAGTCTGGACGTCACGGATGGCTCTTCTGGGCGGGAGCGGCCGCCGGTGTGTCCACGCTCTTCAAGCTCGTGGGGGTGTTTTCCCTCGCGGGGCTCCTGCTGGCGCTCTTCTTCTGCTCCTCCTGGGTGGGTCGCCCGTCTGGCGGGGTGCCCGGCAGGTCTCGCTGGGGATCCCTTCTGGCGTCTGGCGGGGCCCTGGTGTACACCTTGCTCCTCGTCCGTCTCGTCCTGAGCGGCGGGGCCACGGTAGCTCAGCTCTTCCACTACCTCCTCCCGGGGATCGGACTCGGGCTGGGCGTGATGGCCGCCAACTGGCTCGGGCCCGCGGGAGGGGAAGCCGGCGGCGTTCTGCTGTGGCGACGGACTCTGGCGCTCGCGACGGGCTTCGCCATCCCCATCGGGATGTTCGCCCTTCCCTACGCCGTGTCCGGGAGCCTCGCCGACCTGTGGCACGGCGTGGTGGTGCTGCCCCAGCGACGGCTCGCCTTCGCCTCCGGACAGCCCTTTCCCCTCCGCATGCTGCTCCCCTCCCTCCCCTTGTTCCTCATCGCCGGCGTGGCCGTACGGGGGCCGGAGCGTTGGCGCGAACCGGCGCTCCGGGTTCTGTCGGCGCTTCTGGGGTCGGTCCTGCTGCTGGGCTCCGTGGACCTGGCGTTCGGCGCGGCGTGGTACGGCCTGCGTGCCCTGCCCACGCTCCTGGTCGTCATCGGTCTGGTGGCCGTGGCGGTCCGGGTCCGACAGGTCGGGGACGGCGGGGTGCCCGATCGGCCGGTGCTGATGGCTGCGTCCGTCTTCGCCATGCTGGGTACGTTCAGCATGGTGCAGTTCCCCTTCACCGGTCCTGTGTACTTCTTCTACGTCGCGCCGCTCCTGCCTCTGGCCGGCGCCGCCGTGCTGGCGCTGACCTCAGGCCCCTCCCCTCGTCGGCTGATGGTGGCGGTCCTCTCGTTCGGGATGCTCTTCGGAGTGACCTGGGTGAATCGCGCGTCCATTCTGGGCCTCGGTGCGGGACGCTTCGAGGCCCGCGCCGAAGACAGGCGGCTGGCTCTCGAGCGGGGGAGAATCCGGGTATCGGCCGAGGACAAGGCGGTCTACGAAGAGCTGGTGGCCACGGTCCAGGCGGTGACCAGGAGCTCCTTCATCTACGTGACGCCCGACGCGCCCGAGGTGTACTTTCTCTCCGGCCTGCGCAATCCCACGCCGGTGTTCTACGACTTCTTCGACGAGGAAGCGGGCAGAACCGACCGGATGCTCCGAACCCTCGAACGGGAAGGCGTCAACGTGGTGGTCCTGAACACGGCGCTGAGGTTCTCGCCTCCGCCCCCGCCCCGCCTCGTCGAGGCGTTGGAGGCACGCTTCAGTTCGGCCCGGATGGTGGGACCGTTCATCGTTCGCTGGAACTGACGGGGTCCAGCTCCAGCGTTATCACGCTACCCCCGGGCAGCTCGGCTCTGCCCCCGAGCTGGAGGATCAGCGGGAGGACATCGATGTAGTCCGCGGCCCGTCTGATCCGGCCCCCGTCCATCTCGATGATGGTCACGCCGTTCAGGACTACCTCCCTTCCCGTGGCGACGGGAACCTGACCCGGGATCGGACGCTCCTGGACGGCGCTGAACACCCACTCAGCGACTGCGCCGGCCTCCGAGACGTGCAGGTCCGTGACACCCATGGTCACTCCCGTGGCCCACCCGTGGACGTGCTGAACGTAGCCGGCGATCTCCTCGAGGCCACGGTATTGCATCTGGTTCGGGAAGTCGTCGTAGACGGCGTCCGGCCAGAAGAGCCCGATCAGCTCCTCCACCTGGCCCGACTCCCAGAGCCCCATCAACGATCGGATCGCGATCTCGTTCTCGGCCAGAACCCGGGGCCGGGCGTCTTGCGTACGGGTGCACCCGAGAATGAGAACCAGCCAGAGGACCGATAATCTCAACATGGCGGATATCCTGTCTCGCGGTGGCGGAGGCGATGTTTCGGAGCCTCTGGAGTGCGCCGTCAACCCAGGTCCATGCCTACCCCTCGGGGCGTGATCACGAGGCGCGGCAGGATGGTCGGTACGTCCAGGGAGCTCATCTCACTCAGGGCGCCTCTCACCGTGGAGTACCGTGTCAGCTGCCCGAGGGTCTTGATGGTCGGGAAGATCATGGGCAACCGGCCTCCGCTGTGCTCCCGGAGGGCGGCCGAAGGGGTGATCCACAGGGCATCGGTCATCTCACGTCGATCGACGATCGGATCCGAGTGTCGGGGGACGCGGGCGGCGAAGAACCGGGTATCGTAGCGACGCGGCTCGGGTTCCGGTGTGATCCAATGAGCCAGGTATTCCATCGCGGCGCCGTCGAGTCGGGCGTTCATCTCCCGCAGGACCGCGGCGAATTCCCTCCGCCCCTCCATGAGGTCGTCGCGAAGCGCACCCACGGCCACGTCCTCGGCCGCCGAGGGGGCCGGGCCCCCGTCGGAAGCGCTCGTGCCCACCAGGATTCCCGTCTCCTCGAACGCTTCGCGTATCGCGGCCAGATAGTAGGCCAGGGCCGGTGGATCGCCGTCTGGAAGGCCCAGGCGCCGTGAAGCACGGTCCCCATCGAGCCCGTCCAGGTGGTCGACGATGTTCGGCGCGGCATCGGATGCGTCGACCCTGCCCCCCGGGAACACGTACGCCCCCGGCACGAATCGAGACCGTCCGCTCCGACGGAGGAGCAGCACCTCCGGCCCGCCCTCGGCGTCACGCATGAGGACGACGGTGGCGGCGGGCCTCGGCGTGGCCGGCTTCGACGGCGGATGCTCGATGGCCCGGGCGAAGCGTTTGGGCAGCTCCTCGAAGGGGATGATGTATTCAGGCTCGCTCATGGACCGTGATCTCGGATCCGGAATTGGCCGGCGTCAGTGCCCGGCGGCCATGCCGTCCTTGCGGGGATCTGACGCGGCGGCCCATCCTTGTTCGAGCTTCATGACCGCCTGGGCGCCTCCGAAGGCAACGTCGTCAGGATCTCGAAGCTCGTGGCCGAGGGCGCGTAGTCTACTGGCAATACCCTCGGAGAGATCCTCGATGGCCACGCGGGCGCCGCTGAAGTGGCGGAATCGGGCCGCATCCACGGCCTCCTGAAGGTCCATGCCGAACTCGACGAGATTGAGGAGCACCTGAACGTGGCCCTGCGGCTGCATGGAGCCCCCCATCACGCCGTAGGAGAGCCACGGCTGTCCGGCGCGGGTGACGAACGCCGGGATGATGGTGTGGAATGGACGCTTCCTCGGGCCGAGGCGATTCGGATGTCCCTCTTCGAGGGTGAATCCCGCCCCCCGGTTCTGGAGCGCGAATCCCGTGCCGGGAATCACCACTCCCGAGCCGAAGTACTCGTAGATGGAGTTGATGAAGGACACCATGTTGCCGCGTTCGTCGGCAACGGACAGATAGATGGTCTCGCTCCTGGTCGCGGGCTCCCCCGGCTCGGCGAGAGAGGCGGCCCTGGCGGGATCGATCAACGCCGCCCGGGACGCGATGTAGGAGGGATCCAGGAGCGCCTCGGCCTTCACCTCCATGTGCTCCGGGTCAGCCACGTACTCGGCCAGATCGGCGTAGGCGAGCTTCTTGGCCTCGATGAGGGTGTGCAGATACTCGGCCGAGTTGTGCCCCATTGAGCGGAGATCGAACCCCTCAAGCATCTTGAGCATCTGAAGGGCGGCGACCCCCTGCCCGGCGGGAGGAAGCTCCCACAGGGTGTAGCCCCTGTACTCCACCGAGAGTGGCTCGACCCAACGCGGCTCGTGGGATTCGAGATCTCCCAGAGTAAGGTAGCCGCCCTGACGGGCCAGCTCCTCCACGATCTCCTGCCCCAGGGGTCCTCCGTATAGCTGGCCGATCCCCCCGGAAGCCAGGCGCCGAAACGTGCGAGCGAGGTCCGGGTTGCGGAACCACTGGCCTGGGGTGGGGGGTGCGCCGTCCACCAAGAAAGTCGCCGATGCGCCCTCGTTCCGGCGCAGGACGTCCGCGGTGGCGGCCCAGTCCCGGGCGATGATGGGCGTCACGGGAAAGCCCTCCTCCGCGATGCGGATGGCGGGCTGAAGAACCTCGGCCAAGGTCATGGTACCGTGGGAGTCGAGGAGCGCCTGCCATCCGGAGAGCGCCCCCGGGACCGTGACGGCTCGAGGGCCACGGTAGGGCACGCGGTCGGCACCCTCGGAGGCGAGGGCCTCGGCGGAGGCTCCGGAGCCCGAGCGGCCGCTGGCGTCCAGCCCCACCAGGCGTCCCAGCTCAGCGGACCAGAGAACCGCGAACATGTCTCCACCCATCCCGGTCATGTACGGCTCGGTCACGTTCAGCACCGCCGCCGCCGCCACGGCGGCATCCACGGCGTTGCCGCCCGCCTCCAGGATCCGGAGACCGGCGCCGGTGGCGAGGGGCTGGCTGGTGGCTACAGCCCCTCGCGGGGCGTAGACCGTCGAACGGCCTGACCGTGTGGCGGGGCTCGTCACCTGTGACGTCAGGGGCTGAACGTACAGGGACAGAACCAGGAGCAGGAGCGTCGCACGCATGTCGTGGTCCTCAGGCTGGTTCGGGGTCCGATGGACGTCGCTCGGCCAGGGAGCTTCTGCCTCGAGAAGCCCTCAGGCCTGTCGCTCAAGGAACTGGACCTCACCGTCGAAGAGATCTCGGATCGCCTCGACTTCCTCCCGGGTGCCATGGGGCTCACCCCAATGTATGGGAACCACCACCGACGTCGCGCAGGCCGCTGCCGCGCGCGCGGCGGCGTCCGGGCCCATGGTGTAGTGTCCCCCGCAGGGGAGAAACGCCACGTCACAGCGGATCCCGAACATCGAGGGCAGGAAGTCGGTGTCACCGGCGTGGTAGTAGGTGATCTCCCCGACGGTGAATACGTATCCCAGCCATCCTTGCTCGGGTCGGTGGAATCGCTTGCCCACGTTGTGGGCAGGCACCGCCAGCACGTCCAGGCCATCGAGCTGCAGCATGTCGCCGGGTCGCATGAAGTGGTCGGCGTCGCCCAGGAGCTTCTTCATGGTCGCCGGGGCGACGACCACGGTCCGGTCGGTGCGTATCCGGTCGATATCCCCCTCACTGAAGTTGTCGTAGTGGGGGTGTGTGAGAAGGATGTAGTCCGCGGCGGATTCGTCCGTAACCCCTATTGGGTCCACGTGGATCTCCAGGCCCGCCCTTCGTATTCGAACAGACGAGCCTCGGAACCACGTCACTCCATCGAGCATGTCGCTCATGGCGGACTCCACGACCGGTGGCGCGAGACGGGCCGAGGTGCCAAGCTAACGGGCCGAGCCCATGGGTAAAAGTGGCGGACCGGAGCCCATTCGTCACGCCAGATTGGCAGCAGACCTGCGGATCAGGCACAGATTCCGGCGAGATTGCTGGCAGGAATCCTGCACGGATCGAGGATTCCCGCATCGCCAGCCACGGGCGCGTGGGGCCGAGGTCGAGAAAGAACACGAGAGGATCCCTCCCCGGAGGGAGACACCAGGAGAGATTTCTTGATGGGCGAGCGATTCACCCTTCCGGTCCTGCCCCTCCGGGATACGGTGGTCTATCCGGGAGTCGCCGTGCCGATTTCCGCGGGGCGACCCGGAACGGTGGAGGCCGTGCAGGAAGCCCTGGACAGCGACCGCCGCCTGTTCGCGGTGGCGCAGCGAGAGAACGTGGACGATGCCACCCCCGACGTGCTCTACTCGGTGGGCACGGTGGTGCGCATCATCCAGACACACCGTGTCCGTGGAGGCGTGCAGCTCCTGGTCCAGGGAGAGGAGCGGGCCCAGGTGCTTGCCTACGAGAACGACGGGCAGGCGATGCTCCAGGCGCGGCTGCTGCCCCTCCAGCGCCAGGAGCCACAGAACCCGGCGGACCCGGCGTTCCAGGCCCTCGACCGAGAGCTCCGGGATCGTGCAGCCGAGCTGGGGACCCGGCGCGGCGTTCCTGCCGAGGCCCTGAACCAGCTGATCCAGGGCGTGGACGAGCCGGGCGCCTTCGCCGACCTCGTGGCCTTCTATCTGGAGCTGCCCACGGAGAACAAGCAGGAGCTCCTGGAGCTCCTCGACGACGAGGCGCGCATGCGAGCCGCTCTCGTGGCGGTGGAGCGCGAGCTGGCTCGCATCCATGCCCAGGAGGACATCCAGGCCAAGGTACAGTCCGAGCTCGGCGAGCGGCAGCGGGAGATGCTGTTGAGGGAGCAGCTCAAGGCCATCCAGAAGGAGTTGGGCGAGGAGGAGGAGCGGGACGACGTAGAGGAGATGCGGAACCGCATCGAAGAGCTGGAGCTGACTGACGAGCAACGGTCCGAGGTGGAGCGTGAGCTACGCCGACTCGAGCGCACCAGCCCCCAGTCGGCGGAGTACCAGGTGATCCGCACGTTCCTCGAGTGGATCACGGAGCTCCCCTGGAACGAGCGAACCGAGGACAAGATCGACCTGGTCCGCGCAGAGGAGATCTTGCACGAAGACCACCACGGTCTCGACGACGTCAAGGACCGCATCCTGGAGTTCCTGGCGGTTCGGAAGCTCCAGCTGGAGCGGGACGAGGAAGATCAGGAGGGCGAAGCGCACGAAGCCCCGGCCGCGGTGGAGGGCGTCGATGCCGGCGGCGAAGGCGAGGCCGCCGAAGGGGGCATCACCGCCGAAGACATCCACCACACGGGCCGCGGACCCATCCTTCTCTTCGTGGGACCGCCGGGAGTGGGGAAGACCTCCATCGCCCAGTCCATCGCGCGGTCGCTGGGGCGCAAGTACGTCCGAATCTCGCTGGGGGGCGCGCGGGACGAAGCCGACATCCGTGGACACAGGCGGACGTACGTCGGCGCCATGCCCGGGCGGATCATCCAGGGAATGCGGCAGGCGAAGAGCAAGAACCCGGTCTTCCTGTTGGACGAGGTCGACAAGCTCGGCGTGTCCTTCCAGGGTGACCCGAGCTCGGCCCTCCTGGAGGTTCTCGATCCGGCCCAGAACTCGACCTTCGTGGACCACTACCTGGGCATTCCCTTCGACCTGTCGGAAGTGCTGTTCATCGCGACGGCCAACTACCTCGACCGGATCCCGGGCCCGCTGTTGGACCGCATGGAGCGCGTCGACTTCGCCGGGTACACCGAGGCGGAGAAGCTGGAGATCGCGAAGCGCTATCTCCTGCCGCGTCAGCGGCGGGAGAACAGCCTCACCGCCGAAGAGCTCACCATGACAGACGAGGCGGTCCTCACGGTGGTACAGAACTACACGAGGGAGGCGGGTGTCCGACAGCTGGAGCGTGAGGTCGGCAAGTTCGCGCGCAAGGTGGCTCGCCAGATCGCCGCGGCCAAGATGGACAGCATCGTCGCGACGCCGGAGGATGTCCGGGAGCTCCTCGGCCGACCCCGAGTTCACCCGGAGCGTATGGCCGAGGAGGACGTGATCGGAGTGGCCACCGGCATGTTCTATACGCCGATGGGGGGTGACATCATGTTCGTCGAGGCCAGCGTCATGCCGGGGGAGGGTGGCTTCGTCCTCACCGGTCAGTTGGGCGATGTCATGAAGGAGTCGGGGCGCGCGGCGCTGTCCTACGCGAAGGCCCACTGGGACGAGCTCGGCATTCCGGAGGCGGGTGTGACCGGGCGGGAGGTCCACATCCACGTCCCCGCGGGAGCCATTCCAAAGGATGGCCCCTCGGCGGGCATCACCATGGCGACCGCCCTCGTGTCGGCGCTCTCCGGTAGAAAGACGCGTCGCGACGTAGCCATGACGGGAGAGCTGACCTTGACCGGACGGGTCTTGCCCATCGGCGGCGTGAAGGAGAAGGTGCTCGGGGCCGTCCGTGCGGGCATCACCGAGATCATCCTGCCCATGGAGAACGAGGCCGATCTGGAGGACATTCCGGACGATGTCCTCCACAGCCTGACGGTCCACCTCGTGGAGACCCTCGACGAGGTCATGGGGGTGGCGCTGAAGGGCGACGCCCCGAAGGTGAAGCGCTCCCCGAAGCGGCAGCGGACCAGGTCGAAAGCGCCGGAGGACGAGACGGAGGGCGTGACCGTCCAGGCCTGACGGCCGCAGCCGATTCGCGGCGAGGGGACGTGGCGGCCAAAGGCCGGGCGGATGTCACTCGATGGTGATGTGGCCGTGGGGGCCGTCCTGCACCGCTCCGATCACCGCCGACCACGGAGCCCCGTCACCGAGGTCCCGCACGAGCGGGTGGACCCGATCCTCAGGGCAGCAGATGAGGAGGCCACCCGAGGTCTGGGCGTCACAGAGGAGGATCCGCAGCACCGAGGGCACCTCGGAATCCCACGAAAGATCCGCCTCGAGGTCCTCCCGGTTCCGTTTCGACCCTCCCGGCACGTGGCCCCTGGCCGCCAGCTCCAGGGCTCCCCCCATGAGGGGGACCGCGGAGGCGTCGATCCTGGCGGATCGGCCGGAGGCTCTCAGGAGGCTCCGCAGGTGCCCCAGCAGGCCGAATCCGGTGACGTCCGTGGCGCAGCGGACTCCGTGGGCCATCATGACCTCGGAAGCGTGTCGGTTCAGGGCCGACATCACCCGGATGGCCCCCTCCACCACCGAGGCGGGCACGTCGTCGGCCTTGATGGCGGTGGCGACCACACCCGAGCCCAGGGGCTTGGTCAGCACCAGGACGTCCCCGGGCTCCGCGGCCGCATTGGTGATGAGTTCGTCGGGCCGGACCTCGCCGACGGCCACCATCCCGAACTTGGGCTCCGGATCATCGATGGTGTGTCCGCCCAGGATCGGTATCCCCGCCTCGCGGCATTTCTCGCCCCCGCCCTCGAGGATGCGCTCCAGGAGGCCGGTATGCAGGAGCCTCCTGGGGAAGCCCACCAGGTTGAGCCCGAAGAGGGGACGGGCGCCCATGGCGTAGAGATCGGAGAGCGCGTTCGCCGCCGCGATCCGCCCGAAGTCGACGGCGTCGTCGACGATGGGAGTGAAGAAATCCGCCGTCACCACCAAGGCCCGATCTTCCGACAAGCGATACACGGCGGCGTCGTCCCCCGTCGTTGCATCGACGAGGGCTCTCGGGTCGTCCACCGGCACGAGGTGACGCAGAACCTGCGTCAGCTCGGACATTCCGAGCTTACACGCTCAACCGGCGCCGTGGCTGAGCTGGGACAGCCGGATCGTCGGCTTCTGGTCCCTGGGCTCGTCGGCCATGGGCTCCCTCGGGTGGAGTGGGCGGAGTGGGAGGGCTCGGTCGCCCCACCATGGGGAGGGTCGGTGACGAAGGCAAATCCACGCTCGCCCCTTTTCCGCGTCTGGCCCTGGACGCCCGCGGCGCCTACGTGACCGGCCGGAACCCGAGCCGCAGGGAGACCGCGCGTGACCTGTGCCTCAACCTCTCGGGGATGCTGCGGTACGCGCCGCCGAGTCCCTCCTCCTGGCGGACCTCGACGCCGAGGACGACGCGGGCGGGTCCCGCCACCTCCACGCCCAGGCCGGCCACGGCCACCACGACCTGAGGGGTCGGGTCCTGGAAGCCCGGGGCGAGCTCCACTGCAGCATCTCCGCGCAGATAGACGTCGAGGGCGGGCCCGACGAAGGCGGACAGGCTCACCGGACCGAGGGCGACACGGACGCTGGGAAGAACGGAGAAGGTCAGATAGTCGGCGTGCACGGGCCCGTGGAGGGGCTCGGACCCGGGCGGTGCCGAGAGGGCATGCTCACCTCCGCGTGGCGCCAGTGCCAGCCCGACCCCGACGCCAAGCCACGACTTCGGTGTCGCCACGTCGGCACGCACGCCCGCGGCGACTGCAGATCGGGTTCGAGAGTCCGCTCCCCGGGAACGGAGCTGGCGGGAGTCCAGGCGACCGACCACGACTCCGACGGAGCGGAGGGCCTGGGCGGCGGCCGGCAGGGGTAGGCTCAGCAGGGAGGCGGAAACAAGGACCAGAGTGAGGGTACGCATCGCTGCATGTCTCCTGGAGACGCGTGTAATCGAACCCCTTGATGCTTCCTTCGCCAACGAGAACGAGCGGACTTGCCCCCATGACCTCACCGGCAGAGTCGACCAGGCGCCTCTTCGCCAAGGAGATCTCGCGGCCCGAGGCCGAGCTCAATCTCGCGCGCGCGGCGCTGCTCGTGGCCAAGGAGGAATACCCCCAGCTACCGGTGGACCTGTACCTGGCGCGGCTCGACCAGATGGCGGAGGAGGCGCGGGATCGTCTGGCTGACGAGACCGCTCCCCTGGTGGTCCTGGGCGAGCTCACCGACATGCTGTACGGCCGACGGAAGTTCCAAGGGAACCGAAGCGCCTACTACGACCCGCGCAACTCCTTTCTCAACGATGTGTTGGACCGTGGGCTGGGGATTCCGCTGACCCTGGGCATGGTGATGCTGGAGATCGGCTGGCGTCTGGGCGTGCCCCTGGAGGGAGTCAACTTCCCCAGTCACTTCCTCGTGCGGTACCGGGGCGATACCCTCGACCTCCTCTTGGATCCCTTCAACGAGGGTAGGGTGCGCTTCCAGGACCAGGCTCAGGAGCTCCTCGACCAGGTGTACGGAGGGATGGTTCGGGTGCAGGATTCCTTCCTGCGTCCATCGACGCGCCGGGACATGCTCACCCGGCTCCTCACCAACCTCAAGGGCATCTATGTGAACGTGGGCGACCACGTACGATGTCTGTCGGTGGTGGAGCGTATCCTGCTCATCCACCCGACGTCCCGGGGGGAGAACCGCGCACGCGGCATGCTGCTGGCCCGACTGGGCCGCCAGGACGAGGCGGTGGAGCAGCTACAGGCGTACCTGGACCTGGCGCCCGAGGCGTCCGATGCCGATCGCATCCGCGACATGGTTCGCGACCTGAGGTCGGGGGGATCCTTCCTGGCCGACGACCCGGGAGACCTGTGAAGGCCGAGATCGGATCGCCCCTGCTCCCGGGCCTCGAGGGCGCCGGAGCCGTGGCCGACGACTACCACGGGCTTCGCGTGGTGCGGCATTTCGGAGACCCCCGGGGTGAATACCGGGCGGCCACCGAAGGCACCGCGGTCTTAGATCGCAGCCATCGGGCGCGCCTCGTGGTCGAGGGCCAGGCGCCTCGACGGATGCTCAACGGCGTCCTGACAGGGACGCTCCCGGAGCCTCCGGAGGCTCTGACGAGCGCGGGATTGAGAGGCCGTGCCTCCTACAGCTGCGTCCTCACGCCGAAGGGGCGGATGATCACGGACCTGTGGTGCGTATGCCGGGGCCCCGAGACGGACGACTCCGAAGAAGGTGAGAGCTTCCTTCTGGACGTTCCGGTGGCAGGGAGGGCAGGCCTCGTGGACCACCTGGGCAAGTTCCTTCCGCCGCGGTTCTCGACTGTGCGGGACGTGAGCTCGAGCACGGCCATGATCTCCGTCGTGGGTCCCGAAGCGCCCGGCCTGTTGTCCCGGCTGGCCCTCGGGCTCCGGATCGAGGCGGGCGACCTGACGTCGCTGGAGGAGGGGGAGTGGCGCTCGACCGGGTCGTCCGTGGCCGAGGCGTTGCTGGTGGTGCGGACCCGGGACATATGGCCCGAGGCCTACAACGCCCTGGGGCCGGTGCGTGCGGTCACCGCCCTGTGGAAGGCCCTGTTGTCGGCCGGAGCGGTTCCTGCCGGCCTCGATGCCTGGTCCACGCTGCGCTTGGAGGAGGGACGCCCGGCCTTCGGCACCGACATGGACGAGGGCACCATCCCGGTGGAGGCCGGCATCCACGAGCGCGCTATCGACTACGGGAAGGGGTGCTACACCGGCCAAGAGGTCATCGTGAGGATTCGGGACCGCGGTCACGTGAACCGCAGCTTGCGGCAACTTCGCCTCGGGGACGTACCGGTGCCGGCCAAGGGCACGGAGCTCTTCGTGCCCGGAGAGGGGAAGGCCGCTGCCGTCGTGACGTCCGCGGTGGAGTCCCCCAGGTTTGGAGGGGTCGTTGCCCTGGCATACGTCCGGCGTGGCGTGGAGGGAGAGCCCACGACGCGTTGACACCGGGAAGGGGCGTGCCGACGTTGCCGGAGCGAGCATCACCCACTCCCGAGAAGGGGCCCCATCATGAACGCCCGCCCGTTCGCTGCCCTGCTTCTGGCCATGGCCCTGACGTTCCTGGCCAGCCCGCCCGAGACCTCGGCGCAGGAAGCCGAGGCCGAGGTCATCAACACTCCCACCCACCCCATGCTCCGAGGCTTCGTGTGGCGGTCCATCGGGCCCGTGGGTCAGGGCGGAAGGGTGGACGACATCGCCGTTCATCCCACGGACACCCGGGTCTTCTACGTGGGCTTCGCCACGGGCGGGCTGTGGAAGACCGTGAACAACGGCACGACCTTCGAGCCCGTCTTCGACACCTATGAGACCCATTCCGTCGGGGACATCGCCATCGCCCCGTCGAATCCCGACATCGTCTACGTCGGTACCGGCGAGGCAAACAACCGTCAGAGCTCGTCCTTCGGCGGGGGAGTGTACAAGAGCACGGACGGCGGCGAGAGCTTCACGCTCGTCGGGCTCCGGGAGACCCAGTCCATCGCCCGGGTCATCGTGCATCCCACGGATGCCAACACCGTATGGGTGGCGGCCAACGGCCACCTGTTCGGCCCGAATCCCGAGAGGGGGATCTTCAAGACCACCGACGGTGGTGTGACGTGGTCTCACGTCCTCCGCGTCGACGAGAACACCGGGGCCACCGACCTGGTCATCGATCCGTCGAATCCCCGGAAGCTGTTCGCAGCGATGTACGAGCACCGCCGGACGGCTTGCTGCTTCGTGGGAGGAGGGGACGAGAGCGGGATCTGGACGTCGGATGACGGCGGGGAGCGGTGGGCTCGCGTGGAGGGGAGCGGGCTTCCCAGGGGGACCATGGGACGCATTGCCCTGGCGATGACCCCAGCCGATCCGGACGTGGTGTATGCCCAGATCGAAGTAGCGGCCGACCGGGAAGACGAGCTGTCGGAGGCGGAGCAGGAGGAATGGGACCGGCTGCGGGAGGCTGACTCGCTGCCTCCCGATCCTCAATACAACGGCGTTTGGCGTTCCACCGACAAGGGCGCGACGTGGGAGTTCCGCTCCAACGAGAACGGGCGACCGATGTACTTCAGCCAGATCCGTGTGTCCCCGGAGGACCCGGATCTGGTCTACACGGTGGATCAGCGCGTGCAGAAGTCGCGCGATGGCGGCGTCACGTGGGAGACCTACACCAGCTTCGGTCACGTGGATCAGCACGCCCTCTGGATCAACCCGACGGATCACGATCACATTCTCATCGGAAACGACGGCTCGGTGGACGTCACGTACGATCAGGGCGAAACCTGGGAATCGCTGCGACCCTGGGCGGTGGGACAGCCCTACCACGCCTCGGTGGATATGCGCCGGCCCTACTACGTATGCACCGGCCTCCAGGACAACGGCTCCTGGTGTGGCCCGAGCTCCGTGCGCGGCGGGGACATCCTACCTCAGGACTGGTACCGGGTTGGCGGGGGAGACGGCTTCTACACCCAGGTGGACCCCACGGACCCCACCATGATCTTCTCCGAGTCCCAGAACGGGAACGTCCGGCGAGTCAACCTGGCCACGGGTGAGCAGACCGGCATCCGGCCCCGCACCGCCGGGCGTCAGCAGCCCTCGAACATCCGGCCCGAGCCACCCGAGGGCACGGAGATCCGGTGGAACTGGAACACCCCGTTCCTCCTGTCACCGCACAACCCACGCACCGTCCTGACCGGCGGCAACCGGCTGTTCATCTCCCGGGACAGGGGCGAGACGTGGACCATGACGGAGGATCTCACCAAGAACGTCGATCGTGACCAGATTCGGATCCTCGGGTTGAAGAACGACCTTCCCCGATGCAACCAGATCAGCTCCCGCGGACGGGAGTGCATCCTGTCGCGGAACGACGGCGTGAGCATGTGGAGCACGATCACCACGGTGTCGGAATCCCCCATCGTGCCGGGACAGCTGTGGGTCGGAACGGACGACGGGAACATCCAGGTGAGCCAGGACGGCGGCGCCACCTGGAGAGAGGTCAGCCGCAATCTCCCGGGGGGCACGACGCGCTATTACGTGTCCCGGGTGGAGGCCTCCTGGCACGATCCGGCCACGGCGTTCGTCTCCGTCGACGGGCACAAATCGGGGGATCTCCGACCCTACGTGTACGTGACCCGAGACCTCGGGGAGAGCTGGGAGGACATCACGGGTGATCTTCCCCGGTACGGCAACGTGAACACGGTCCGGCAGGACCCCCGCAGCGAGAGCATCCTCTATGTGGGGACCGAGTTCGGCTTCTTCATCTCCGGGGAAATGGGCTCGTGGGTCAAGTTCATGCCGGGTCTCCCCACCGTGCGTGTCGACGACGTTCTGGTGCATCCGCGGGACAACGATCTGGTCCTGGCCACCCACGGACGCAGCATCTACGTGATGGACGACATCACGGCGCTGCAGCAGTACACGCTGGACATCCTCGGCGAGCCCGCCCACCTCTTCGAGCCTCGGGAGGCGGTGCTGTGGAAGCGGGACGTCACTCGTTCCCGCTCCGTGACCGGGGATAAGGGATGGGTCGGCGAGAGCGCTCCCGTGGGGACCAACATCAGCTACTGGCTGGCCGAGGATGCCTCCGACGTCACGCTGACCGTCGCCGACGTGAAGACGGGAGAGGTGTTCCGGCACCTCGAGGCCACGGGCCTGATGGGCACCAACCGCGTGCGCTGGAACCTCCGGGGAGATCGTCCCGAGCAGCAGAGCGGCGGCGGTTTCGGAGGCAACCAGGCGCCGGTGGCCGATCCGGGAACCTACAGGGTCACGCTGACCGTGAACGGCCAGGCCTACTCCCGGCTGGTGACGGTTCTGGAGGACATCTGGATGGGGCGGGGCTGAGCTCGGCAGCTCACGCCAGCCGAACGAGCCACCCGCCCTCGTCCAGGTCCAGATCCCGCTCCGCCACGAAGGCCCGGAGCTCTCCGTCGAGGAGGGACTTCACCCGGCCCCTGAGGACGGGGCGGGCGCCGGATCCCCGTCCACGCCCGGTAATGACGTGGACGACCTGCCCGGCCGAGATCCTCGCATGCGTGTGGACGAAGTCACGGACACGTCGCTCTGCGGTCAGGGCATCATCACCGTGGAGGTCGAGCACGGCCGTGGGCCTGGCGTCGAGCAGGTCTCGGCCCCAGCCCGGCGGGGGACGACCGGGGCCTCGGGGGCCCTTCCTGCGCCTCCGTGCCACAGGGGGCTAGCCTCTCGCCACCTGCCGGTGCGCCACGATGCGACCACCGTGCTCCCGACCGTTCTCGATGAAGATCTTGTTGGCGTCGTGTCCCGCGGCGATGACTCCCGCCAGATACACGCCGGGCACATCGGTGGCCATGGTCTCGGGATCGTGGCGGGGGATGCCCGTCGCCTCGTCGATGGTCACGCCCAGGTCGCGGAGCAGATGCGGGTCCGCGCGCCACCCGGTCATGGCCACCACGAAGTCGTTGGCGATCTCAGTCGTATCCCCCGTACCGTCGTGTCGCAGGACGACGGCAGCCGGCTCGATCTCGGCGACCCTGTGCCTCCAGTACATCCGGATCTCGCCCCTTTCCAGCCGGTTGGTGATGTCCGGAACGACCCAAGGCTTCACTCCCCGATCGATGGTGTCGAGGAAGTGGACCATGGAGACCCGTGCCCCGTTCCGGAACATCTCGAGTGCCGACTCCACGGCGGAGTTGCCGGCCCCCACCACCAGGACGTCCTGATCGAAGAACGGGTACGGCTCCTTGTAGTAGTGCAGCACCTTGGGGAGCTCCTCACCCGGGACGCCGAGCCAGTTGGGCTCCTGGAAGCCCCCGGTGGCCACGACCACCGCGTCGGCTCGGTGCAGGCCCCGGGATCCGTCCCGCCGGCGGGTGTGCACGGCGAAGTCTCCCTCGGCGCCGGCGATCTCGTCCACGGCCTCATACTGGTGCACGTCGATGTTCCAGTGCCGGACCACGAAGCGATAGTAGGCCAGGGCGTCGCGCCGCGTGGGTCTGTCGGTGGGGATGGTGAAGGAAACGTCGCCGATCTCCAGCATGCGGGCCGTGCTGAAGAACGTCATGTAGTGGGGGTAGCTCACGAGGGAGGCCGTGATGCACCCCTTGTCGACGAGGCGGCAGGACAGGCCGGCCTTGGCCGCCGCAGCGCCTACGGCGATGCCGCAGGGCCCCGCCCCCACCACCAGAAGATCCAATCGTTCGGTCATGGCGACGGGGTACCCCCCCTCCTCGAATCGTTCCGGCGGCTCACGGGTCTCAGCCGTGGTGATCGGTGGGCGCCTCGGGGGAACCGGCCATTGTGGCGGGGGAGCCCGCCGGACAAGTTGGCGGTGCCGACACGGAGCATCCAGGAAAGGGGGAGAGGCATCGTGAGCTCTGCTGAGTCCGAGGCCCGCAAGGCCCTGAACCGCCTCAGGCGGGCGGCCGAGAAGGCGCGGAGGGAGCTGGCGAGCCTGGAGGGAGCGCTTCGGCGTGCCGAGGGTGTGGACTTCCCCGGCAAGGCGTACCAAGAGGCGGACAGGGCCGCGGGCCTCCTCATGGACTTCTCCGACGAGGAGGCCCGGCGCCTTCAGGAGAAGATCCTGCACGCGGGCGGGCTGGAACCAGGCCGCGTTCGCCGGAGCTAGTGGAGTGCATCGGAGACGGTCCACCTAGGCCCGCCCAAGAACAGTCGAGAGCCATGACCATGGAGCGCCGCAGGTTCGTCCAGGCTTCGGCCGCCGTCGCGGCCGGCACCCTCGCTCTTCCCGACTGGGCCCAGGTTGGCGCCCGCGCCGACCTCGTCCTGCGTGGTGCCGAGGTCTTCGACGGCACCGGGGGCCCAGGGATGCGGGTCGACGTTTCCGTCACCGGCGACCGCATCACCGAGGTCGGGAGGAACCTCGAGGCCGGGTCCGAGGAGATCGACCTTCGGGGCTTGGCCCTGGCTCCGGGGTTCATCGACATTCACTCGCACGCGGATCTCTCCCTCCTGGTCAATCCCAGGGCCGAGAGCCGCATACGACAGGGCGTCACCCTGGAGGTGACGGGGCAGGACGGCGGGTCGGTGGGGCCCTGGTCGGAGGAGGCCTCGCTGGCCACCCGGGAGCGGTACGGGGACCGGTACGGGGTGGATATCGACTTCCGCGACCCGCTAGGCTTTCTGGACCGCATCGACAGGGAGCGCCCCGCGGTGAACGTGGCCACCATGGTGGGTAACGGGACCGTTCGCGGGCTGGTGATCGGCAGCGAGGACCGCCCGGCCTCCGCGGCGGAGCTGGTCCGCATGAAGGACGAGGTGCGCCGCGCCCTGCAAGGGGGATGCGTCGGGCTCTCGTCGGGTCTCGAGTACACACCCAGCGGCTTCGCGGATCTGGCCGAGCTGGTCGAGCTGGCGTCGACGCTCCAGGGGACCGGCCATCCCTATGCCTCGCACATGCGCAACGAGGACGATCGGCTCCTGGGGGCGGTGGAGGAGGCCCTCCAGGTTGGAAGCATGGCCGGTGTCCCGGTCCAGATATCTCATCTCAAGGCGCAGGGCCAGAGGAACTACTGGAAGCAGGGGGCGGCACTGGACCTCATAGGGCGTGCGCGCTCCGAGGGCGTCAATGCGCTGTTCGATTGCTACCCCTACACGGCCTACCAGACGGGGCTGTCGAACCTCTTTCCCACGGCCGCGCGCGCGGGCGGCTCGGAGGCGTTCCTCCGCCGCCTGAGGGATCCGGAGATCGGCCCCAGGCTGGAGCGGGCCTGCCGGGACAAGGTGGCGCTCCTGGGAGACTGGAACTCCGTCCAGATCGCTTCGGCCAACGAGGAGACCGCCTGGGCGCGGGGTCGCCTGCTGGGAGATCTGGCGGCGGAGCGCGGCGTGGATCCCTACGAGCTCACCGTCCGCCTCCTGGAGGCCAACCGGGGAGGGGTGGGCATGATCGGCCACGGCATGGACGAGGACAACGTGTCGGAGCTCCTGGCGCACCCGCTGGGGATGATGTGCTCCGACGGAGGCGCCTACGCGCCCTACGGCCCCCTCGCCGTCGGCGCTCCCCATCCGCGGGGATATGGCTCGTTCCCGCGACTCCTCGGCCGCTACGTACGGGAGCGGGGCGTGCTCTCGCTCGAGCAAGCCATCCACAAGATCACGCAGAAGCCTGCCAGGCGGCTCGGCCTCGAAGGGCGTGGGATCATCGCCCGGGGCGCCTTCGCCGATCTCGTGGCGTTCGACCCGGAGGCCGTCGGGGACAGGGCCACTTTCGAGGATCCCCACCAGTACCCGGTGGGCATTCCCCTGGTCATCGTGAACGGAGTGGTGACCCTTCGGGACGGGGAGCACACCGGACGGCTTGGCGGTCGGGCCGTGCGAGGAGCCGGAAGGGCATGATCGAATGAAATCGTTCTTCGACTTCTCCGAGCGGTACGGTACGCGGGCCGGCGGTTACCGCGACCTCATGAGCCGCCAGGTCCGGCACGTTCTCCTCGTGTCGTCCCTGTACGAGTCGTTCATTCTCGCCGAGGACGGCCATCTGCACGAGAGGGTCCTGGGCAAGTTCCTCGAGGCCTCTCCCCGGGAGCCCCCGGACCTGACCCGGGTCTCGTCGGGACGCGAGGCCCTCAAGCTCCTTCAGAGCAAGCACCGGCCGGTGGACCTGGTCATCACGAGTCCCGACGTGGGGGACATGGATGCCATTGCCTTGGCCGAGAAGATGAAGGAGGCGGACCTGACCGTCCCGGTGGCCCTGCTGGGATACGACCGGGAAGAGCTCCGGAACGTCGAGGGCCGGATGGGCACGACGGACATCCTCGCTTCCTTCCTCTACCAGGGAGACGCCCGCATCCTCATGGCCATCGTCCAGGTGGTGGAGGACCGGCTCAACGTCAGGCGGGACACTCGCATCGGCGTGCCCGTCTTCCTGGTGGTCGAGGACAACGTCCGCTTCTACTCGGCCTTCATGCCGGTGATCTACTCCGAGGTCCACAACCTCTCCGAGTCGGTCCAGGCCGAGGCGGGGAATCGCCTCCAGCAGATGATGCGGATGCGGGCTCGGCCCAAGATCCTCCTGACGACGACCTACGAGAAGGCGCTGACCGACTTCCAGCAGTACCGGACGTCCATCATGGGCGTCTTCAGCGACATGCAGTTCCCGAAGGGTGGGGAGTCCTACCCGGACGCCGGCCGGGAGCTCGTCCAGGCGATTCGCGAGCTCGAACCGGAGATTCCCATCTCCCTCCAGTCCTCCCACGAAGAGAACCGACGGGTGGCGGAGGAGCTGGACGTGGGCTTCCTGCTCAAGGGGTCACCGGACTTCCTCCATCAGCTCCGACGGTACCTGTCGGAGCACCTCTTCTTCGGGGACTTCGTCTTCCGCGACCAGCAGGGGAGGGAGCTCGACCGGGCTGCGGACCTGAAGGACTTGGTGAAGAAGCTCCACGCGGTCCCTGCGGAGTCCGTGGCGTACCACGCAATGCGACACGACTTCTCCCGGTGGCTGAGGGCGCGCGCCGAGTTCGGCCTGGCGAGCCGGCTGCGCCCTAGGAAGCTCGAGGACTTCCCCACCGTCGAGGCTCTGAGGGACACCCTCATAAGCGAGATCGACCGCCACCGCCGGGAGAGGGTGCGCGGCTCGGTGAACCCCTTCCGCTCGGAGTTCTTCGACGGCCAGGAGGGCATCGTCCAGATCGGTGGAGGGTCCCTGGGCGGCAAGGGCCGCGGCCTTGCGTTCGCGTCGCGGCTCCTCGACGAGGTGCGGCTGTCCGACCGCTTTCCCGGTATCCGGATCACGGTTCCCGCCGCGGTGGCTCTCGGCACGGCGGTCTTCGACCAGTTCCTGGACGAGAACCGGCTGAGGTCCTTCGCGCTGCAGAGCGAAGATCAGGCCGAGACCCTGCGGCGCATCCTGGCGGCTCCCCTGCCGGGGGACGTCATGGAGGCGCTGAGAAAGGTCGTGGCGGTGGTCCACACTCCCCTGGCGGTCCGCTCATCGTCGCTTCTCGAAGACTCTCCGCAGCAGCCCCTGGCGGGCATCTACGGAACCTGGCTGCTTCCCAACGATGCCCCCCACCCTGTGACCCGGCTGGGACAGCTGGTGGACGCCGTCAAGCGGGTGTACGCGAGCACCTTCGCCGGCAGGGCCAGGGCGTTCCTCGCCGCCACGCCGTACCGCCTCGAGGAGGAGGCGATGGCCGTGATCATCCAGCGGGTGGTCGGGATGCGTCACGGGGACCGCTTCTACCCGCACATCTCCGGTGTGGCCCGCTCACACAACTACTATCCCCGAGCGCCGGCGAGGCCGGAAGACGGGATCGCCGCCGTGGCCCTGGGGCTCGGGAAGACCGTCGCCCAGGGGGAGCCGTGCTTGCGGTTCTCACCACCCCACCCGGGCCACGTGCTGGACCACGGCTCCGTGGAGGGCATGCTGGAGAACTCCCAACGGGAGTTCTGGGCGCTTCAGCTGGGCCAACACGCCTCGGACGTCGAGTGGACCGAAGACGGGCCCCTCGTGCGGTGCACCCTCAAGGATGCCGAGGACGACGGCTCGCTCGCGCCGCTCGCCTCCACGTATTCCGCCGAGAACGACGCCGTCTATCCCGGGCTGGGCCGTCCGGGAGTCCGACTGGTGAGCTTCGCCCCGGTGCTCAAGCACCAGGTGTTCCCTCTCGCAGACATCCTGCGGGAGCTGATCATCCTCGGGATGGCGGGCACGCGCCTGCCGGTGGAGATCGAGTTCGCGGCCGCTCTGAGCTCCTCCGCGAACGAGGTCGCCGAGATGGGGTTTCTGCAGCTGCGACCGCTGGCGCCGTCACGGGAGGAGATCGACGTCGACCTCACCCGGGTCGAGCGCTCTCGCGTCCTTTGCGAGAGCCCCGCGACCCTGGGCCACGGGAAGGTGGACGACCTGTTGGACTGGGTCGTGGTCGATCGGGACCTGTTCGAGCGCTCCCAGAGCGCCGAGGTGGCGTCGGCGGTGGCCCACTTCAACGGCCTGCTGACCAGGGAGGGCCGGAGCTATGGGCTCATCGGTGTGGGTCGGTGGGGATCCACCCAGCCGTGGCTCGGGATTCCCGTGCGGTGGGAGGACATCTCCGGGGCGAGGATCATCGTGGAGGCGGGCTTCAAGGACTTCAGGGTCACGCCGTCCCAGGGGACGCACTTCTACCAGAATCTCGCCTCCCTGGGCGTCGGATACTTCACGGTGAACGCCACG
>JBDHGI010000027.1:0-61372 GCA_039589955.1 Gemmatimonadota bacterium
GGCCTCGTCCTCGGCCTCGATGATGGCCCACACCCGGTCGGGGTTGGCCGGCGACACCGTGATGCCAGCCTTCCCGAAGAGCCCCTGCGGCAGCCCCGCGGAGAGCTTCTGCCAGCTGTCGCCCCCGTCCTTGCTCCGATAGATGCCGCCATCCATCGAGCCTGAGATCATCGTCCACGGAAGCCGCTGGGCCCGCCACGCCGTGGCGTACAGGATGCGCGGGTTCTTCGGGTTCATGGCGACGTCCACCACGCCGGTGGAGTCGTTCACGAACAGCACCCGCTCCCAGGAGTCGCCGCCGTCGGTGGAGCGGAAGACGCCCCGCTCTTCGTTGCGCCCGAACAGGTTGCCCAGGGCCGCCACGAACACGAAGTCCGGATCGTCGGGATGGACCTGGATCCTGCCGACCTGTCCGGCGGCCGGGAGCCCGACGAAAGACCAGGTCTTTCCAGCGTCGGTGGAGCGGTACACGCCCTTGCCGGGGGAGGTGTTGCCGCGGGGCTCGGCGGAGCCGGTCCCCACGTAGATGACGTTGGGGTCCGAGGGCGCCACGGTGATGGCGCCGACGCTCGACACCTGGAGCTGCCCGTCGGAAATGTTCACCCAGCTCTCGCCGGCGTCGTCGGTCTTCCAGATTCCTCCGCCCGTGCTCCCCATGTAGAAGAGGAAGGGCTCGTCCGGAACGCCTGCCACCGCCGTCACGCGGCCGCCCCGGTGGGGGCCGACGTTGCGGTAGGTCAACGAGGAGAGGTGTACCGGATCGATGACCTGGTTGGGGTCGGCCTGCGCCCGGGTCGGGGCGGGAAGCAGGGACAGGACCGCGACGGCGGCGACGATGCGGGTGAGCATGGCGGGCTCCCGGAACGACTTCCTGGACAGGGCGACGGCGTGGGCGCCGGGCCCGGATCGGGGGCAAGGTATGCCGGGAGGGCAGCGCCGGCGAGGCGGCCAGGCGCGTGTGGCGGCTAGGACATGCAGGCTTCTCGGAACGGAGAGCACGTGTTAACGACCCGAGGGAATCCCCCCACGCCCCGCCCCGGGGAACCCCCCACATGCCACCTCGGGGCGTGCAAGGTAGTGTAAGCCCCACGCACCCGCCTGGGTGGTGCTACCTCGGCCCGCCCGAGACACCAGGAGCATCCTGCCCATCGCTCCGAGGAGGACGCATGCGGCAGGCGATCCTTGCGCTGGCGCTCAGTCAGCTCGCTCCCTTCCCCGCCTCAACGGCAGACGCGCAGCAGGACACCGTGCCCGTGGTCCGCATCGGG
Organism: Gemmatimonadota bacterium; assembly: GCA_039589955.1. Classification (GTDB taxonomy): domain Bacteria; phylum Gemmatimonadota; class Gemmatimonadetes; order Longimicrobiales; family Gaopeijiaceae; genus SZUA-318. The sequence continues at coordinate 1,269 of JBDHGI010000027.1, forward strand.
TTCGTGCGCGACGGTCCTCACGCCCACAACGTCCAGTTCATCGATGAGCACACCGTCGAGATCCGGGCGCTCCTACAGGGAGAGTTCGACGTCCGGTTCCCGTCCGCGAGCCAGGTGGAGGGCGATCACACATTGGCAGGCGTGGCGGGGCGGGTGGACGCGCTCCTTGCCGATCCCGCAGTGGACATCATCATCGCGCTAGGTCCGCTGGCTTCGTACGACGTCGCCCGGCGGGGACCGCTTCCGAAGCCGGCCATCGCCGCCTTCGCCATGGATCCGGAGGTGCTCGGACTCCCCCTCCTCGACGGCGCCAGCGGGGTCCAGAACCTGAGCTACATCGCCCTGGCCACCGAGATCACCCGGGACTTCCAGGCTTTCCGCGAGATCGTACCCTTCTCGACGCTCACCCTGCTGGCCAACCCTCGCTGGGCGGATATCCCGGCCATCGGGGAGCGTGCCGCTTCGGCAGCCAACGCCCTGGGGATCGAGCTGCTGGCCGTGCCCGTGGACGATCCCATCGAGGACGCCCTGGCGCAGATCCCCGCCGACGCGGAGGCCGTGTACCTGGCGCCGCTCCTCCACCTGAGCGCCGAGGAATGGAACGCCCTCGTGGAGGAGTTGAATCGGCGGCGGCTCCCGACGTTCAGCATGCTCGGTATCGAGGAGGTGGAGGCGGGCGTGTTGGCGACCATGCGCCCGGAAACGTTCTTCCCCCAGGTGACGCGGAGGGTCGCGTTGAACGTCCAGCGCATCCTGCTTGGCGAAGATGCCGGCTCCATCCCGGTGTTCTTCGACTGCGGGGAGCGACTCACGATCAACATGGCCACGGCCCGCGCCATCGGCCGGTTTCCCAACTGGAACGTCCTCACGGAGGCGAACCTCCTGAACGAGGACGAAGAGGAGCCGGCGCGGAGGTTGACCCTGCTGCAGGTTGCCCAGGAAGCCGCGGCCCTGAATCTCGATCTCCAGGCGCAGGACCGGGCCCTGGCGGCGGGGGCCGAGAACGTCCGCATGGCCCGGGCCTCCCTGCTGCCCACGGTCCGGGCCACCGCTTCCGGCGTCTTCATCGACCCGGACCGGGCGGAGGCCAGCTTCGGCACCCAAGCGGAGCGGACGCTCACGGGCGGAGCCAGCGTGACGCAGATCCTCTATTCCGAGCCCGCCTGGGCCAACCTCTCCATTCAGCGGGAGCTGCAGCAGGGGCGTGTGCACAGAAGGGAGGAGCTGGAGCTCGACGTGGTGCTCGACGGCCTCGTCACGTACGTGGACGTTCTCCAGGCCAGGGCGCTGCATGGCATCGAGCGGGACAACGTGCTGATGACCCGCTCGAATCTGGAGCTGGCCCGCCTCCGGCGGGGCGTGGGCATCGCTCGAGCCGGAGAGGTGCTCCGGTGGGAGAGTCAGATCGCGGTGGACCGTCAGAGGGTGATCGCAGCCGAGTCGCGCCGGTACATCCTCGAGACCGTGCTCAACCGTCTCCTTCACCGTCCCCTGGAGGAGCGCTTCGGCGCCGAGGAAATCGATGTGGTCGTGACGCCAGAGGGCGTGGTGCGGACCACGGACCCTCTCCTGTTCACCAGTGACGAGCGGCTGGCCCCGTTCGCCGGTAACCTCCAGACGTGGACCCTCTTCCGGGACTTCATGGTGCAGGAGGGCCTGGCGATGTCCCCCGAGCTTCGCCAGCTGGGCGTGGCCGTCACGGCCCAGGAGAGGGCTCTTCGGTCGACACGTCACGCCTTCTGGGCCCCGACCCTTGCCGTCGGTGCGAGCCTAGACAGCCGTCTTTCCCGGGGCGGAGCCGGCTCAGGGGCGTTCTCCTTCCCGGGGTGGACCACGGAGCTGCCGGCCTTTCCCCAGCAGAACGATGTGAGCTGGAGCGTCGGGCTGACCTTCTCCCTTCCGCTCACCACCGGCGGATCCCGCCTCGCCGCTCGCGCCCAGGCCACCGAAGCGTTGGCGCAGCTACAGACCGAGCGCGACGCCATCGCCGAACGCCTGGAGCAGCGCATCCGCACTTCGCTGCTCACCCTCGGATCCTCGTACATGCACGTCGGGCTGGCGGCGGAGGCGGCCCGGGCGAGTCGACAGCACCTGGAGCTCGTGCGTGACGCCTACCGGCACGGGGCGGTGTCCATCACCGAGGTGCTCGATGCGCAACAGGCCAACCTGGGCGCCGAGCAGGCGGTGGTGGTGACCCGCTACGGCTTCGTGCGGGACTACCTGACGATGCGGCGATCCATGGGGGGCGTCGACCTGTTCATGACGCAGGAGGAGCGGGACGCGTTCTTCGATCGCATCACCGCCTATTACGCGGCCCGCGGAGTCCTGCCCACCTCGCCCATCCGTCGCCCGCAATGACCGGAAGGAGCCGACCATGCGAAGCCAACGTTGCGTTTGGACGCTGAGCGTTGCCGTCACGGTGCTCGCGTGCCAGGCCGAGGAAGCGCCGGAACCGGTGATTCGACCCGTCCGCTACGAGCAGGTGTTCGCGACCGGGGGCGAGCGCGTCCGGACCTTTTCGGGAGCCGCGAGAGCCGCCGTGGAATCCCCCCTCAGCTTCCGTGTGGGAGGCACGGTGCGTAGCCTCTCGGTGAGTGTGGGGGAGACCGTGACGAGCGGCCGGATCATCGCCGAGCTCGACGCGCAGGACTTCCAACTCCGCATGCAGCAAGCCGACGCCGCCTCACGACAGGCGGAGGCCCAGGCCGCCAACGCCCGGGCCTCGTTCGACCGCACCCGACTGCTCTACGAGAGCAGCAACGCGTCCCGAAGCGACCTGGATGCTGCCCGCTCGGCCTCGGAGTCCGCGGATGCCGCGGTGGAGGCCGCACGCAACATGGCGGGTCTCCGACGGCTGGAGCTGAGCTACACGAGGCTGCGGGCTCCGTTCTCCGGATCCATCTCCGCCGTACACGTCGAGGTCAACCAGAATATCCGCCCGGGAGAGTCGGTCGTGACGGAGACGTCGGACGATCGCCTTGAGGTCGTGGTCTCCGTGCCGGAGGTGCTCATCGGACAGATCGAGGCGGGCTCTCCGGTGACCGTGAGCTTCGACGCCCTGGCCGGCCGGTCCCTCGGGGGGAGCGTGAGCGAGGTGGGGGTGGCGCCGTCGGAGATGGCGACCACGTTCCCCGTCACCGTCCGTCTCGATGAGATCACCGACGAGATCCGACCCGGGATGGCCGCGGAGGTGGCCTTCACCTTCGGTGCTACCGACGACCGGGAGCGGTTCTTCGTTCCCTCCTTCGCGGTGGGAGAGGACCGCGAAGGCCGATTCGTCTTCCGGGTGGAGCCCACGGAGCCGGGGTTCGGGATCGTGCGCCGGTGCCCCGTGGAGGTCGGAGAGCTCACCGCCGAGGGCCTCGAGATTCTCAACGGCCTGTCCGACGGTGATCTGGTGGTGACCGCCGGCGTGTCGAAGATCGCCGACGGCCTCACCGTTCGCATCCAGGCGGCCGATCCCGTCGGGGTCCGAGGCGAGGGGGACGCGTCGTGAGCATCACCAGGGCGGCGATCGAAAAGGACCGGATCACCGCGGTGGCGGTGTTCGTCGTCCTCGTCGGGGGCTTGAGCACCTATTTCGGAATGCCCCGGGCCGAAGATCCCGGCTTCACCGTGCGCGTCGCGCTCGTTACCACGGTGTTCCCCGGTGCCAGCCCGGAGCGCGTCGAACAGCTCGTCACCGACAAGATCGAGAAGGTCGTGCAGGAGATTCCCGAGCTGGACGAGGTGGTGAGCGAATCCCGCACGGGCGTGTCCGTCATCTACGTCATGATCCAGAATCGGTACGACGACATGGAGCCGATCTGGACGCGACTCCGCAGGAAGATCGATCGGGTCGTGGCGCAGCTTCCGGAGGGGTGCTTCCCCCCCGTCGTGAACGATGAGTTCGGAGACGTATTCGGCACGCTGCTCACGGTTTCCGGGGAGGACTTCTCCTACGCCGAGCTCAAGAGTGTCGCCGACGAGATCCGTGAGGAGCTCCTCCGTCTGGACGACGTCGCCAAGGTGGAGATCCACGGCGCGCAGGACGAGCGCGTGTTCGTCGAGTACAACAATGCGCGTCTGGCCGAGCTGGGGCTGTCCCCCGGGCAGCTGCGGCAGCTCCTGGAGAGCCAGAACATCGTGATCCCGGGCGGCGTCGTGCACACGGCCGCCGAACAGATCACCCTGGAGCCCTCCGGCGCATTCGACTCGGTGGAGGACCTGAGGCGGACCGTCATCACGCTGCCTGGAAGCAGCGAGCTGGTCTATCTCGAGGATCTGGCGGCGGTACGTCGAGGCTACATCGACCCGCCGCGGACCAAGGCGTTCTCGTCCGGAGCGCCCTCCCTCCTGCTGGCCATCTCCCTCCGGGAAGGCGGGAACATCCTCACCCTGGGGGAGGGCGTGCGGGACGTCTACCGCAGGGCGCAGGCGACCTACCCCATCGGGATCGACCTCGACATCATCTCGATGCAGTCAGAGGTCGTGGAGCACAAGGTCAACGACTTCGTCGGGAACGTGCTGCAGGCGGTGGGCATCGTGGTGCTGGTCATGCTGCTCACCCTGGGCGTGCGCACCGGCCTGGTGGTAGCCGCGTTGATCCCGGTCGCCATCGTGATGTCCGTGTTTCTCATGCCGCTTTTCGGGATCGGGCTGAACCAGATGTCGCTGGCTTCGCTCATGGTCGCGTTGGGAATGTTGGTGGACAACGCGATCGTCATGTCGGAGTCCATCATCGTGCAGATGCAGTCCGGAAAGGAGCGTCTGGCCGCCGCGGTGGACTCGGCCAAAGAGCTCAGGACACCCCTTCTCATCGCGTCCCTCACCACCGCCGCCGCCTTCCTGCCGTTCTTCCTGGCCGAATCCGATGCCGGGGAGTACACCGGGCTCCTCTTTACGGTCGTGACCATCACGCTCCTGTCCTCCTGGGTTCTCTCCCTGACGATGGTCCCCCTCCTGTGTGTCCGCTTCTTGAGGGTGGACCCGAAGGCCAAGGAGGAGAGATACGACGGTCCCTTCTATCGGAGGTACCGAGGTCTCGTCCTGACGATGCTCCGTCACCGCGGGCTCACCCTCGCAGCCACGGTTGTCTTGTTCGCTCTGGCCCTGGGCGCCTTCCGGTTCGTGCCCAACATCTTCTTCCCTTCATCGGACCGCGCGCTCATCGCCGGCGACCTCAGGATGCCCACGGGTACCCGCATCGAGCGCACGGAAGCGGTCGTCCGCGAGCTGCAGCGCTTCGCCGACACAGAGCTGTCTGCGGGAATGGCTGGGTCAGCCGGGGTGGTCAGCTCCGCGGCATTCGTGGGCCAGGGAGGACCTCGCTACGTCCTGCCGTATGCGCCTCCCCCTCCGTCCCCCGAGATCGCCTTCCTGATGCTCAACGCCACCAGTCGGGCAGCGGTGGACGAGCTGATCCCCAGGCTCGAGGCCTTCTCCATGGAGAGCTTCCCGGACCTGACGGCGAACTTCGCGCCACCTCCACTTGGCCCGCCGGTGGAAGCCCCGGTGCAGATCCGGATCTCCGGCAGGGACGTGGACCGCCTGTTCGCCATCACCGACCAGGTCAGGGCCCGCCTCACGGCCGTCGAGGGCACGCGGAACATCGTCGACGACTGGGGCAGGCGGACAAAGAAGCTCATGGTGAACGTCAGCCAGCCTCGGGCACGACGGGCCGGGGTGTCCAGCTGGGACATCGCCGTCTCGCTCCAGACGGTGCTCTCGGGCTTCGAGACCACAGAGTACCGGGAGGGTGACGACGTGATTCCGGTGGTGATGCGCTCGGTGGCGGCCGACCGGGAGGACCTCGGCAAGATCGAGAGCCTCAATGTCTACTCGCAGGCCACGGGACGGTCGGTGCCCCTCAAGCAGGTGGCGGACCTGGAGGTCGTGTGGCAGCCAGCGGTGATCTTCCGCAGGGCTCGCCTCCGCACGGTGACCGTGAATGCGCACGTCGATCCTGGCGTTACGGCCCTCGAAGTGAACCGCCAGATCGTGCCTTGGCTGGAGGATGAGAGCCGGGCTTGGCCCCTGGGGTACCAGTGGGAGCTGGGTGGCGAGATGGAGGCGTCCGTGGAGTCGCAGGCATCCATCGGCGAGAAGCTCCCCATCGCGTTCCTGATCATCATCCTGCTGCTGGTAGGTCAGTTCAACTCCATCCGTCGCCCGGCCATCGTGCTCGCGACGATACCGCTGGGACTCATCGGCGTCGTCATCGGCCTTCTGTTGCTGGACTCCTACTTCGGATTCATGACGCTGCTCGGCGTGGTGTCGCTGGCGGGCATCGTCATCAACAACGCGATCGTGCTTCTGGATCGCATCCGCATCGAGCAGGAGGAGTTCGGGCGGGGGCCCCAGGCGGCGATCATCGAGGCCTCCCAGCGCCGATTGAGGCCGATCCTGCTGACCACCGCCACCACCGTCGGCGGGCTGATTCCGCTATACCTCGGCGGTGGGCCCATGTACGAGCCCATGGCCATCGCCATCATGTTCGGCCTTCTGTTTGCCACGGTTCTGACGCTGGGCTTCGTGCCGGTGATGTACTCCGTGCTCTACCGCGTGAGCTTCCGGGACGTGCGACGGGCGGCGGGGACGGCGTAGGGTCGTGCGGGCGGTCGGGGTCTTCATCACCCACGCCCGCAGCACGAGTCCGTCCAAGCCCCGGGACCTCCGGTGACGCAGGGCTAGCGGCGCCTCCGACGGCCACGAAGCTCCCAAGGCGCACGGCCCGAGCGAGCCTCACGACCGAGGCCGGAGGCGACTACTCGGGCTCCTCCGGAGCACGCTCGAGAAGAAGGGGGATCCGCTCCATCAGGCCCTCCATCTGCTCGCTCCGCTCCCGCACCCAGCGGGGCAGCATCCAGCGTAGGTAGCCGAGGTTGCCCAGCCCGATGAGGGTGAAGAACTGGGCGATGACCAGGTCGGCGACGTCGGGTCCCGAGAGGGACTCGAGCACGAGCAGCATCGCGCCCACCGCGGTGAACGTCCCCCCCATCACCAGCGTGGGGATGGCGCTGCCCTTCAGCGTGCGCATGCGCACGCGGTAGGTGTCGCCGGCGGGCTCGACGTGCACCTGCAGGTTCCCGTTGCGCCAGACGCGGAGCGGTCCGTGCCGCTCCAGCTTTCCGACGGCGCCGAACGTCTCCCGCAGGTCGGCGACCACGCGGCTCCACTCCTCGTCGGTCAGCGGCCGATCGATCTGGACCGCTCGGGCCACCGACCGGTCGGTCCCCAGGATGCGCGCCGGCGGCGCCGCACTGCGCCGTTCGACCACCATGCGGGCGGCCGCCTCGATCTTCGCCGGGGCGATGCCGATCTCGGATCCGATCTCCTTGAGCTGGGACAGCGTTAGGCCGGACCCTGAGGCGGCTCTCCCGTCCGCGGTCGAATCCGCCGATGCCGCCAGATCGAAGATCTCTGCGACCTCGTCGTCGTCGAAGCGGCGGTTCTCGGCCATGGTGCCTCCCGGAGGTCGTGGTCGCGGGTGTCCTGTCGCCCTTTCGGGTCAGGAGGTCCAACTTGCGTGCAGCGTTGGGATCGGCAACAGTGCGCGCATGGACACCTGTACGGTAGGCCGTGTGAGGCGGCTCGTGGCCATGGTCCTCGCCGTCCTGGCGGTCTGGGCCTGCGCCCAGAGCGAGGGCGCGGGCCGCATCGACCGGGACACGCTGAGCCAACGGCAGAAGGACAGCCTCGTCTCCACCATGCCCCTCCCCGGAGCCTCGCGGATCCGTGACGCCCAGCGGGCCCAGGACGCCGCCGCCGAGCGCAACCGGATCCTGGACAGCATCGCTTCGGGGCGGTAAAGCCAGGGCCTTGAGCCGAGAGCCGCAGGGTCGCGGGCTTATCCGCCGTGTCCGGTCCCGGGAGGTTCCACCCGCCACCACCACTGAGTCGGCAGCGCGCGCTGGCGCGGCCACACCTCCGTGAGCGTCGCCGCCTCGTAGAGCCGGCCGTTCTTCATCACGTACGAGATGTCGGTGGTGTTCCTCAGGTCCTCGAGAGGATTCGAATCGAGCACCTGCAGGTCGGCGAGCTTGCCGACTTCGATGGATCCGAGGTCACCCCCGAGCCCGATGGCCTCCGCGCTCATGCGGGTGGCCATGTCCAGGGCCACGTGGTTGTCCATGCCACCGGACGCCATCATCCAGAGCTCCCAGTGCGTCCCGAGTCCCTGCACCTCTCCGTGCGAGCCCAATCCCGCCTGGCCGCCGGCGTCCATCCACTTCACGAGGGACGCGGCGTGCTGGAAGTGCGGGTATTGGTCGGCGCGGTACCAGGTCGTGGTCTTCCACTTGTCCAGCTCGTCGTGCGGGGTGAAGAAGCGCAGCCGGTCGTGCTCCTCGGGGTTCTCGTGCGTGAGGTAGTACTGGCGCCCCGACGGACCCCCGTACGCGACGATGAACGTGGGCGTGTACACCATGCCGCTGAACGCTCCGAGCCGCGCGACGTCGTCGTAGAACGGGCTGATGGGGAGCGAGTGCTCGAGGCCCGCGTACCCGTCCTGCGCGAGGGTGAGATTCATCGTGAAGTTGGAGCCGCCTTCGGTGGTGGGCGTGAGCCCCAGCTCGCGCGCCGCCATGATGACCCACTGTCGGACCTTCCGGTCGCCCGCCAGATACTGCTTGATGGTCTGCGTGTTGAAGTGATCGGAGTACCGCCGGAGCACGTTGCGCGCGTCATTCAGGCTTTGGATGCGATCCGCGCCGAAGACACCGGGCCCGGTGGAGTAGATGCGCGGCCCGACGAGCTCGCCGGTTTCCATGAGGTCGCTGTAGGTGACCACGTCCTCCGACGACGTCTGGGGATCGCGCTGCGTGGTGACCCCGAAGGCGAGCTGCGCGAGGAACTGCGAGACCTGAGCTCGGTGCACGCCCCAGGCCACCCACGTGTGGGCGTGAATGTCCACCAGGCCCGGGTAGATGGTCTTGCCGGATAGGTCCCGGACCTCGGCGTCCCGGGGGATCTCGACGCTCCCCGTCGGGCCCACCGCAGCGATGCGGTTCTCGCGTACGACGATATCGCCGCGCTCGATGACCTCGTCCCCCCCCATGGTGATCAGGCGAGCGCCGCTCAGGACCACCGTGCCCCGGGGCCTGTCCTTGGCCACGGTGATCTCGACGTCGAAGCGCGCGGCCTCGTAGACCGGACCGCCCTCCTCTTCGTCGTCTTCCTCTTCCTGTCCCGCCGCGACCGCCGCCGAGTCGGCCTCTTCCCGCGGCGCCTCGGCCTCGGCCCTTGCCTCCGCCCTCGCGGTGGCCACCGAGTCGGCCACGAGGGAATCCCCGCGGACCACGTCGTAGGCGAAGAAGCTCCGCCCGATGGAGTAGTAGGCGGTGGCGTTGTCGTACGACCAGCCGACGAAGTCCCCGCCGATGGTAGTGAGGCGGCGGGTCGGCATGGAGGACGACGCGGCTATCGACACCGTCGGCGGCGCGCCGCCCACCGGAGGCACGGTGATCATGTACACGTTGCGGCTGGCCCGGACGAGGGCCCGCGTCCCGTCCGGCGACAGCACGACCTCGTCGGGCGCGCTGGAGCTCCCGGGGCCACCGATCGACGGGGCCGTGACCTTCACCACCACGCGCACGTCGGTGCCGTCGTAGCGCATCGACAGGAGGCCGTCGCTGCCGGCCCACACGTAGATCCGGTCGGGATCCGGGCCCGGGTGCGGAGCGTTCCTGCCCTGCTCCGTGGCTCCGCTGCCGACCCACGAGATCCGACTGGGCTCGCCGCCCTCGGCGGGCAGCCACACGTACTCGAGCTCCGCGGCCGGGCTGTGGCCGCCGAAGTCTTCGAGCATGCGCATGCGGTGCATCTTCGATCCGCGAACCGCGAGGATGCGCGAGCCGTCCGGTGTGTACGCCGGCCTGTCGAAGAACGCGGAGCGGGGCGTGAGCCTCTCCGCATCGCCCCTGCCATCGGCCCGCACCCGCCAGATGTCCCCGCCGGCGGAGTCGTTCCAGGTCACGTACGCTACGTACCGGCCGTCTGGCGACCAGACCGGCGCGTGCTCCACGTCGATGGACTGGGTGAGGCGCATCGCATCGGTGATGACGGGAAAGCCGTCGTCCTGGGTGCCCGTGGCGGGGGGCAGGTCGGCGACCCAGAGCCGGTCCAGGGCGGTGAAGACGATACGACCACCGTCGGGCGAGGGCCGCGCGCCCCGGATCTGCGAGACCCGCAGCGTGGAGTCGTTGATGGGGTAGTCGAACTTCACCAACGGCCCGAGCTGCTGCTCGACGCGGCCGGTGAACGGGATCATCATGGCCTCGCCGGAGGGCACCGCGACCCGCATGATCTTGCCGCCGTAGCTGGTGATGAGCGCGCTGGCGTCCGGCGTCCAGGCGCCGCCCGGGTAGACGTCCCGGTCGCGTGTGCCGCCACCCTGCGACTCGTCGCGCTGCACGTCCATGACCAGCCAGGTTTCCTCACCGGTGGCGAGGTCACGCAGCTTGAGCGCCTCGCGGGCGTCCCATCGGGTCGCATAGACGAGCCAGCGCCCGTCGGGGCTTGGCATGGGCCGGAACGCGCCCTCGTGCTCGTGCGTGCGCACGAAGACCTCGCCCGTCTGCCGGTCGAGCAGCCCGATCTGATAGGGGCCGATCTGCCGGGCCGAGCTGCGGGGGGTGTGGTCCGGCCTGAAGTCCTCTTCCCACGGCTCCGTCCACGCGCCGTTGACCGGGTCGGGCAGTCCACCCCCGAGGTTTCCGCGTAGGTTGAGCCACACGTATCGCTCGTCGTCGGAGAACGCCGCCCCGATATGTGCCGCGGGGGCGGGCCCGTCTCCTTCCCCATGTCCCGTCACCTGCACGCCCGAGCCGCCGTCGAGGTGATAGAGCCACTGCTGCGTACCCTTGGTCGACATCACGTATCGGCCGTCGGGCGTCCACACGGGGGACATGTAGCTCTCCCGCTCCGTGTCGGTGAGCTGCCGCGCGTCGGTACCGTCCGCGCCGGAAACCCAGAGGTTCTCCGAGCCGTCCCGGTCGCTCACGAACACGAGCATGGAGCCGTCGGGCGAGAAGCGCGGCTGCATGTCGTAGCCCTGCCCGTGGGTGATCCGCGTCGCCTCGCCACCGGCGATGGGAAGCGTGTACAGGTCACCCAGGAGCTCGAAGACGATGGTCTGACCGTCCGGCGAGAGGTCCAGGGAGATCCACGTGCCCTCGTCCGTGGTGAACTCGAGGGTCCGAGTCGGAATCAGCGGGAGGGTGTTGGCGCGTCGTGCGGCCCGGGCCGAGCTGTCGTTCTGCTCCTCGGTCTGGCCGGTGACGGGCGCGGGCATGAGGACCAACGCCACGGCGAGCGTCGCGAATCCGACGCTCTTCGCACTCTCGAGTCGGGAGGTCTTCCTCATCACACGGCAAGCTCCGTCAGCAGTCGTTCTGTGGGGAGAACAAGCAGCGACAGAGTGGGCCTGCCGCGCCGATTTGGCCATGGCGAGGCCGCGAAGGCGCCCCAAACGACTCAGCGCGAGCCTGGGACGCTGGAATCACCGGCCTACCAGGGCTCCGAGCCGATGACCCTCTCTGCGCCGTCCCGCGTCCGGATCGGATCGTCGCGAACCGAAAGCGTGCCTTCCACCGTCCCGACGCTGCCCGCGATGCGCACGCGATACGTCCCCGCCGGCGCGACGGTGCCCGACGGCGGGTCTCCGTACAGCCCGAAGAACACGTCGTCTCCCAGGAAAAGGCTGTAGCTCATCAGCTGCGACCGCAGCCCCGACAGGGCCTGGATCGAGCTGGCTTCCTCCAGGCGCTCCGTCACGGCGTCCAGGTGGTCCAGGAGAAGCGTTCGAGGGTCGTCCTGGTCGGAGTACTCCACGTCGCGGAAGAGGCCGGGGAATCGCCCGTGGGCGATGAGGTCCAGGCGGTGCGTGCGTAGGAGCGCGGTGTCCCGCGTGGCCTCCACTACCTCGCGAGTCCGAGCAGCGACGGTCCGAAGCCGTGCCCGGATGCCCTCAAGCACCTCGGCCTCGGGATCCCACCGGAAGTCCCAGTAGGCCCGGTTCACCCCGGGCTCTGCACGGACCTTCCACGTGCGCACGCCCGGCCCGAGGGGGTCCGACACCTCGATGGTCACGGAATCGGCCCCGCCGCCGAGCCAGAAGTTGATCGCCCCTCCGCTCCGCGGGTTGCCGCCGTTGAACGTCAGGCTCGTGCGGTGTCGGAAGCTCGTGCGGTCCAGCCACCTGGTCGCCACCGGGTTGTCGAAGGCGTGAAGGGGAGCCGCGCGAACGGCGTCGTCGAGCTGACGCAACGGCGAGACGTCGTCGGCGATCCAGATGGACCGGCCGTGGGTCCCCACCACCAGGTCACCGTCCCTGGGGTGGATGATCAGGTCCCGCGCCGCCACCGGCGGCAGCCCGTTCATGAACGGCTCCCAGCGTGCGCCGCCGTCGGTGGAGGCATAGACGCCGAACTCGGTCCCCAGGAAGAGGAGGTCCGGGTTCACGGGATCCTCCACCACCGTGTGGATGGTGAGGCCCCGGGACGGCGGATTGGGGAGCGTGCCGGCGAGACTCGTCCAGGTGCGGCCGAGATCCTCGGTCTTCCACACGTAGGGAGCCGTATCCCCGAGACGATGGTTGTCCACGGTGAGGTAGGCCGTGCCTTCCCCGAAACGGCTCGCTTCCACCCGGCTCACCCATCCGCGCACCGGGAACCCGGGGATGTCTCCGGTGACGTCGGTCCAGGTCTCTCCGCCGTCCCGGGTCACGTGGACCCGTCCATCATCGCTGCCCGTCCAGACGATCTGCGGATCCAGGGGCGACTCGGAGACGGCGAAGATCGTGTTCCAGTTCTCCGCCCCGGTCACGTCCCGAACCAGCCCTCCGCTATGTGTCGAGTTCCGTGTCGCCGGATCGTTCTGTGTCAGATCGGGACTGATGATCCGCCAGGTCCTTCCCCGGTCCGTCGACTTGAACAGGTGGCTCGACCCCACGTAGATCGTCTGGGGATTGGTCGGGGACAGGGCCAGCGGCGAGTTCCAGTTCCATCGGAACTGAGGCGGGAGGATGCTCCCGTTGATGGTCCGGTTCGGGAGATCCCGCCAGGCCCAGGCCTCCTCGCCGTTGATGGTGTAGTCGGTGGGCCGCTCGTCGAACTCCGGGTCGTAGTAGTCCTCGAAGTTCACGGTGGTGGCCGGCGTGGGGGTGATGAACTCCCGCTCCCGCGTGAGCATGTCGATCTTGCCGAAGTACCCGACGTGGACGGTGGTGTACACGGTCCGCCAGTCCTCGGGGTCCGGCTCCATGTGGAACCCGTCTCCACCGTTGACCTCGATGGCGTGATCCATGCGGATGCCGTTCCGGTTCCGGGTACGGCTGGGAATCGTCCAACCGCCATTGTCCTGCAGGCCCCCGTAGACCCAGTACGGATCCCGCATGTCCACCCCGATGGCGTAGTACTGGCCAATGGCCATGTTGGTGAAGGAGATGTGGCCTCCGGGCCCGTGTTGCAGGTGGGCGCCCTGATCCGTGGCCGAATACACCACTTCGGGATGCTGCGGACAGATCCACGCGTCGTGATCGTCGCCGCCGCCGCTCGAGTACCACTTGCCCTCCTCCCAGGTCTCCCCGCCGTCTTCGGTATACTGGGCTCCCCGAGCCACGACCTGGATCAGCTGATGGTCCGTGGGGCTGATGCGCACCTGCCCGTGGTAGTACGGGCGGTGGGTGTGGCGATGGATGTACGTCCAGGTCTCGCCCCGGTCCTCGGACCTGTAGATTCCGGACCCGGGCACGTCCAGGCGGGGCGGCAGGTTCTCGTCCGCTTCGACGTACGCGACGAGGATGCGAGGGTCGGATCGGAAGATGTCCAGGTCGACCTGGCCCGTGATCCCCGTGGGCAAGCCGTTGGTCAGCTTGCGAAACGACCGGCCCCCGTCCGTGGACTTGAACACCCCGCCCTCGGGTCCGCCGCTGGTCATCGTCCAGGGCTGTCGCCGCCGGGCATAGAGGCCGACGTACACGATGTCCGGTTCGCCGGGATCCAGGTTCACGTCCGTGGCGCCCACGTCCGGCGTGTCCGGGAGGCCGTTCGTGAGCTCGGTCCAGCTGGTCCCGCCGTCGGTGGTCTTGTACAGCCCCCGGCTCCCCCTGTCTCCCCATAGCTGTCCGACGGCCGCGACGTAGACCACGTCCGGATCCGTGGGGTGCGTGACGATCTCGGCGATCTGGTGCGTGTCCTCGAGCCCCACGCGCTCGAAGCTCTTCCCCCCGTCCGTCGACTTGTAGATCCCGTCCCCCCACCCGGTGGAGTTCCGGTTCGTGGCCTCACCCGTTCCGACCCAGATGATGTCGGGGTCCTGCTGGAAGAACGCGACGGCCCCGATGGACTGGCTTCCGTAGCGTTCGAAGATGGGCTCGAAGGTCGTCCCGGCGTTCTTCGACAGCCAGACTCCGCCCGACGCGGACCCGATCAGGACCACACGGTGATCCGATTCCAGCGCGTCGATGGTGGAGATCCGGCCCATCATGTTCGACGGGCCGATGTTCCTCCACGGGAAGGCCGAAGCCCCCCAGGACTGGGCCCCAGCCGCCATGGGGAGGAACGGAGCCGTCGAGGCCGCCACCAGGGCGCACAGCGTCAAGCGCCGGAGGCGACGGACCCCCTCGAGCTCGGCGGGAGCGCGACTTGACCACCGTGGGGCAGGCGAGCGGATCATGGTGCGAGGTCCGGGAAGAAGTGGAATCGGGGCTGCGCGGGAGCATACGACCGCGGGCGCATGCCCGCCATCGATGGCAGCATCGCGATGGTGTGACGGCAATCCGTCAGGAGGTTCCGCGCGGGACTCGGTCCGCGCTCCTACCGGAGCCGCATCTCCAGGCCCACCAGTGAGGGTAGCTCGCGCATGGCCTCGCCCCACGGTCCTCTGGCTCCACGGGACTGGGTGAAGAAGAGGATCATCACGTCCAGATCGGGAACCGCGAGGGCGAAGGTCCCGTCGGAGCCGCCGTGGCCGAAGGCCCGCACCTCGGTCCCACCAGCGGAGCCCGAGAAGAGCTCCCAGTGCAGGCCGTACCCCTCCGCGTAGCCCGGCGTGAGCGCCTCCGCCACCGTCTCCTCAGCGAGCAGGCGCCCTCCCTCGTAGGCTCCCCGGTCCATCCATACCTCGAGCCAGCGGGCGTAGTCGAACACCGTGGTGTAGATGCCTCCGCTGGCCCGGAACCACGGGGTCTGCTGCGGCTGCGTGTTGTCCCAGTACTTCTGGAGACGCCCCTCCTGCACGGAGTAGGTGCTGTTCATCCGGTCCGCCCACGCGCTGTCGGGGGAGAAGTGGGTGTGTGTGTCCTCCAGATCCAGGGGCTCGAAGATCCGCCTGCGCAGCTCCTCCTCCACCCGCGCCCCGGTGAGCTCCGCCACGATGGCCCCCAGCGTAGCCGAGTTGCGATCGGCGTACCGGTACCGCTCGCCCGGTGGGTTGGGAGGTCCCTCCTGACCCACCAGCCTGATCGCCTCGCGGAGGTTCGCCTGCTCCCAGTATCCGCCGGGGAAGTCGGTCTGCTCGAAGCCGGTCCCGTGGGTCAGGAGCTGACGGACCGTGATGGATCCCGATCGATCGTTGTCGAACGACGGCAGGTGATCCGCCACGCGGTCGTCGAGCTCCAGGCGTCCCTCCTCCGCCAGGAGGAGAACCGTCGTGCCGACGAAGGGTTTCGTCATGGACCGGATGCGGTACAGGGAGTTCCTCGCCAGCGGCAGCTCCCGCTCCCGGTCGCTCCACCCCACGGTGGTGTGCCAGGCGATCCTCCTGTCCTTGACCACGAGCAACTCGGCGCCCACGAGGTCTCCGTCGGCCACCCAGGCATCCACCCGGTCCATGAAGCGCGCCAGCACCGCCGGATCGAGGCCGGCCTCGTCCGGAGCCACGCAAGGGTACGGTGCGTCCGGCACACAGTCGAAGGACATGCCGGCGGAGGGTTGGCCCAGGTCCGACGGTCTCCAGAGAAGGAGCACGATGAGGAGGAGGAGCCCGATCCATGTGGACGGGTGTCTCGAAAGCGGCTTCCGGGTCCGTTCGCGATCACCGCGATCGGGTGTGGCTTCCATGGCTGAGCCCTCAGTCCCGTTCGGCGTTGCGGCCCGCGCCGGGCTCACCGGCCGCGGCGTGACCCGTGTGCCCAACCCTACGGTCCCGCAGGCCGAATGTGTCCGCTGCCGGGTCTTGAAACCAGATGCGCGCAGACCGCGTCCAGGAGTGGAGAGGCAACCTGACAACGTCGTAAAAAAGAGGTAGAGCGTGCCCAAGAGCTCGCTGGGAGAATTCGAGAAGCTCGTGATGATGGCCGTCCTCCACCTGGGGGAGGGCGCGTACGGAGCCACCATCATCCGGGAGCTTGAGGAGAGGACCGGAAGGACTACGTCGGCCGGCGCGGTCTACGTGGCCCTCCGCCGTCTCGAGAAGAAGGGTCTGGTGAGCTCCCGACTGGGAGCGCCGAGCCCCCGGAGGGGCGGCCGGCCGAAGCGTTTCTTCGCGGTGAATCGGGAGGGCGTCGAGGCGTTGCGCCGCGCCCGGGAGGATTGGGTAGCCATGGCGAGAGGTCTGGAAGAGACCCTGGGGCACGGCGGATGACGCAGCCCCGCCCGCCGCGCCTCGCTTCCTGGCTCCTCCGGCGTCTTTCCCCGCCACGCCAGCGCGAGGAGGTGGTGGGAGACATCGAGGAGGGCTACGCGGTCCGGGCCGAGCACTTCGGATGGCGTGACGCTCGCCGCTGGTACCGCACCCAGGCGTGCACGACCCTCGTATGGCTTTGGTGGGAGGAGATGGAGACGATGACGGGCATGAGCTGGCGGGAAGTACGGTTTGCAGTACGGGGACTGCTCGGGAGGCCGGGATTCACCGCAGTCACGGTGCTGACCGTGGCTCTCGCCATGGGTGCCAACACGGCGATCTTCAGCGTCGTGGACGGAGTGCTGATCGAGTCCCTTCCCTACCCCGAGCCCGAGGAGCTGGTCAGCATCCAACATGACGCCCCCGGGTTGGACCTGATCGGCATGCCGCAGGCGCCCGGGCTTCACGTCTTCTACTCTCAGGCGAGCCGGAGCTTCGACGCGCTGGCCCTCTATTCCGCCCGCACGGCGACCCTTGTCGGGGATGGCGCTCCCCAGCGGATATCCATCGGACGAGCCACGCCGAGCCTGTTCCACGTGCTCGGTGCCGAGCCCGTCACCGGGCGCCTCTTCACCGAGGGAGAGGGCGTTCCCGGCGGCCCCTCCGTGACCCTCATCAGCGACGCCCTCTGGGCGGAGCGCTTCGGCCGCGCCCGCGACGTCTTGGGACGCACGCTGCAGCTCGACGGCGCGACCGTCGAGATCGTCGGCGTCATGCCGTCGGACTTCGCCTTCCCCGACCCGGACGTCAGATTATGGACTCCTCTCCGGATCGACCCGGCCGGCACCGAGTTCGGCGGGTTCAACTTCCCGGCCATCGCGCGGCTCAGCGACGGCGTAAGCGTCGAAACGGCACGGAGTGAGCTCAACGGGCTCGTCCCACGGTTCTCCGAGCGGTTCCCAGAGCTGTTCACGCCGGATATGATCGCGAACTCCGGCATCGCCGTCGACGTGCATCCTTACGTGGATGACCTGGTGGGTGCGGTCCGTCCGATTCTGCTGGTTCTCATGGCCACTGTCGGCTTCGTCCTGCTCATCGCGTGCGCCAACGTGGCGAACCTGCTTCTCGTGCGCGCGGAGGGCCGCACCAAGGAAGTCGCGGTCCGCTCGGCTCTGGGAGCCTCCCGCGGTCACTTCTTCGCACGGTACCTGGCCGAGAGTCTCCTCTTGGCGGTCATGAGTGCCGTGCTGGGGGTCGCCGTGGCCCACGGTAGCCTCCGCGTCCTTCTCACTCGCGGACCCCAGAACCTGCCGCGCCTCGACCAGATCGGTATCGACGGATCGGTGCTCCTGTTCGCCAGCGCCCTCACGGTCGTGGCCACGTTCCTCTTCAGTGCCGTTCCCGCACTCCGGAACCGGGCCGTCCCCGTGGCCGGCATCATCCGGGACGGTACCCGCGGCGCCACGTCGAGCCGGCAGGGCAACCGCATGCGCTCCCTGCTCGTGGCGGCCCAGGTGGCCTTCGCGCTGATCCTGCTCGTAGGCTCCGGTCTCACGCTGCGCAGCTTCTGGGCCGTACAGGGGGTCGACCCAGGGTACGATGCCACGGACGTGCTCACGTTCGAGCTGGCTCTCCCTCCCGGGCCCTATGGCGACGTGGAGGCGAGGGCGCGGTTCCACTCCGAGCTGGTGGGTCGCATCGAGGCCATTCCCGGCGTTCAGGTGGCCGGGGCGGTCAGCCACCTGCCCCTTTGGGGCTTTGGGGGCCTGGATCCGCTTCTCGTGGAGGGGGATGCCATCGATCCCGACCAGATCCCACCCATCGTGGAGATGAGAGCGGCGACGCCGGGGTACTTCGAGGCCCTGAGCATCCCGCTCACGTCGGGCCGGATGCTCGAACCCACCGACGTGGAAGCGCGCACGGGAGCCGTTCTCGTGTCCGAGCGTATCGTCGACGTGTTCTTCGAGGGGATGGATCCGTTGGGCCACCAGGTCGCACAGGGCATCCCGTCGGACCACGACCCGTGGTCGCAGATCGTGGGCGTCGTGGGAGACGTCCACAACGCCTCGCTCACCGACGAACCCATGGGAGCCATCTACTACCCGCTCGTTCAGGGTGAGGGAGTCCGGCGCACCTACCTCAGCCAGTCGATGGGTTATGCGGTGAAGACGTCGGTGCCGCCTACCTCGATCGTCTCGGCCGTGCGGAGCGAGCTGCGAGCGATGGACGCGAGTGTACCGTTGGCCAACGTGCGCACCATGGAGGACCGCATACGCGACGCCCGTGCTCCGATGGCGTTCACCATGCTCATGCTCGCCATAGCCGCCGGTGTGGGGCTCCTCCTGGGCGCCATCGGCCTCTACGGCGTGGTGTCCTACGTCACCGCCCAGCGAACCCAGGAGATCGGCGTCCGCCTGGCCCTCGGCGCCGAATCGGGTTCGGTCCGAGGCATGATCGTGCGTCAGGGCATGGCCGTGACAGTAGCTGGGCTCGTGGTCGGTCTCCTGGGCGCCTACGCCCTGAGCCGCTTCATGGGCGCGCTGCTGTTTCAGGTCGACCCCGACGACCCGGTGACGTTCGGGTCGGTGTCGGTCGTCCTGGTCCTCGTGAGCCTCGTGGCGACATGGATCCCCGCGGCGAGGGCTGCCGGAGCTGATCCCGTGAGTACGCTTCGGCGGAACTGAGCTCGGAGGGGTGGGCCACCCCGACCCCGGCCGGTGAATACCTGCGCCCTTGCCCTGTCCATGGTCTGAGGAGCATCGTGGCCCTCCGCCCTGGCGTCGCATTCCCGACAGGCCAGCGCTTCCACCTCGTACGTGTAGTCTAGGCGCCGGTACAAGGAGGGGCAGTGGAGGATCACGCGGCGCAGAAGCCAGACGCCGACAAGAGGGGCTCCCGAGGAGCAGGCTCCACCTGGCACCCGTTCGTGCCTGTCGTGTGGGCCGTGGTGGGGGTCGCAGTGGTGCTGATCGCCGCCAGGGGTGTGCAGCTCCTCCTGCCTGCGGCCCGCCTATCGGCCGGTTGGGCCGTTGGCCTCCGGGCGGTGGGGGCCGTGACGGTGGTGGCGGGCATCGCCGGGCTCCTGTACCAGCGATCCCGACTCCCCGCCCGCGGCCCGGGCCGCGCGGATCCCACGGCGACGGGGCTGCGTACCGCGGGCACGATCATGGCCGCCGTGGCCCTTCTGGGTCTGTTCAATCCTCCACCTCCCGGGACCGACGTCCGGCGGCCGGGATTCGGCTTCGGGCTCATCGAGGTGTCCCCATTCGGGCGGGAGGGAAGTGGGGGCGAGGGGATGCGGTCACGAACCAGGGGCGGGGTATCACCCATTCGCGGAGAGGCCCGCGACGTTCCGGAAGCACCGCCACTGCCGACGCGGGCCGCCCCGCCGGATCCCGGCTTCGCTCGACGCGCCGCCGGGCTCCTCTCACGCATCTTCCTCTTTCTCGCCATCCCCCTCGCGATCCTGTATCTCATGCGCCGCACGGGTCGGCGTCGACCAGAGGAGTGGGAGATCGAGCCGCCCCTCCAGCCCCCGGATGCGTTCGCCGGGCTGTCGGCCTCCCTCGAGGAGCTCGAGGCAGACCACCCCCAGCCCCGCGGCCAGATCACCCGGGCCTACGCCCGGCTGTTGGAGTCGTTGGCCGCGGCGGGGGCCGCCCGCGCGCCGTACGAGGCTCCCCATGAGCACCTGTACAGGGCCCTGAGCCCCCTGGGTGTGCGTCCAGATGCGCTACATCGCCTGGCAGGGCTGTACGTGTTGGCCCAATTCGGTGGCCGGCCCGTCACCGACGATCACCGGACCGCGGCGGCGGAGGCCCTCTCCCAGAGCCTCGCCGATCTGAGGCGGGGGGGATCCTCCGGGTCGCTCACGGTCCGGTTCCGCGCCGGCGGTACCCAGGCATGAACGAACGGGCGCTCCGGCTCGGGAACGTGGCCTCGGCGGCGGTACTCATCGGTGGGGTCCTCGTCGTCGCGTTTCCGCGACACGTCCTGACCATCACCCAGCTGGTCATCGTTACCGTGGGCATCTCCGGGGCGGCATACGCGCTGGCGGTGCACGTCCCGCCCACCGGCTGGATGTCTCCCTTCAAGTGGCTGTCACCCTTCGGTGGCGCCGGACGCCTGGGGCGCCGCCGCCGGGGGAGACCTGGCGTCCACCACATCCGGGCGAGGTTCTCCGGCCGCCGGCAGCGAATCGCCCACGGCCCGCCCCTGCCTCCTGCGGTGCTGAGGCAGCTGCAGACGCTCATCGTAGGGATCCTGGATCTCGACCCGGGCGACCCCGCGCAGCTCGCCTCGGCCCGGGGGCGGGTCTCACCCCTCACGTTTGCGGTGCTGACGTGCGTTCCGCTGGAGCGGCCGTCGTGGCTCCGGACCGTACGGCCCGACACGCGGCAGGTGACCGAAGCCGTGCACCACGTGATGGACGATCTCGGCGTCCCCCGACCCGCCGATACGCGCAAGCCCCCGTCCGTTGACGCCCA
Source organism: Gemmatimonadota bacterium (assembly GCA_039589955.1). Taxonomy (GTDB): domain Bacteria; phylum Gemmatimonadota; class Gemmatimonadetes; order Longimicrobiales; family Gaopeijiaceae; genus SZUA-318. The sequence continues at coordinate 22,298 of JBDHGI010000027.1, forward strand.
GCATGGGAGAGGCACATGACCATCGAGGAAGCCGCCGCGGTAGCCCACGACGTCCTGGACGAGGTCTGTAGGGCCGTCGTGGGAAAGCGCGAGGTCATCCGGCTCATCCTCTCGGGCCTCGTCGCGGACGGGCACGTCCTCTTGGACGACGTCCCGGGCGTGGCCAAGACCCTGACGGCCCGCTCCCTCGCGAAGGTGGCGGGTCTCGACTTCTCCCGGGTGCAGTTCACTCCCGACGTGCTGCCCGCCGACATCACCGGAGCCGTGGTGCTCGATCTGGTCGAGCATCGTCCGGAGTTCCGAAAGGGCCCGGTGTTCAGCAACCTGCTCCTTGCCGACGAGGTGAACCGGGCACCCGCCAAGACCCAGTCGGCCCTGCTCGAGGCCATGCAGGAGCGGCAGGTCACGGCCGACGGGAAGACCCATAAGCTCCCGCAGCCCTTCCTGGTCATCGCCACGCAGAACCCCATCGAGTCGGAGGGCACCTATCCGCTACCCGAGGCCCAGCTCGACCGCTTCCTTCTGCGCACGACCATGGGCTACCCGGCCGAGAAGGACGAGCTCGTCATGCTCACCGACCGCATCGAGCGACGCACCGACGAGGTGGACCTCAGGCCCGCCTGCGACCTGCCCGCCTTCTTGGCCGTGCAGCGATCCCTGGAGCAAGTCCACGTGGACGAGAGGCTGTTGGCGTACTGCGTCTCACTGGTTCGCGCCACCCGGTCCGAAGGTGAGCTCGCCGTAGGATCGAGCCCCCGTGGGACCCTCGCGCTGGTCAAGCTCGCCCGTGCCTCCGCCCTCATGGACGCCCGCGGCTACGTGGGCCCCGACGACATCCGGGCCATGGCCGTTCCCGCGCTGGCCCATCGCGTGGTTCTGAGCGACGACGCGTGGGCCCGGGGCGTCAGCCCGGAGGTGGTGGTGCGCAGGGCCGTCGACGGCGTGCCGGTGCCGCAGTTCGGATGACGCGCGTGCCCGCGGCTCCGGTCGAGTCCCCGCCCGCCCATCGGGAGGTGACGCGGCGGCGTCCCGACCCCCGTGTGCCGGCGTATCTCGTCGCGGGATTCGGCGCCCTGGTCGTGGCCGTGGCGACGGCCCAGCACGAGCTCGCGGCCCTGGGCGCGCCCTTTCTGGCCCTGGCCGCCATGGGCCTCCGGGATCGGGAGCCGGTGGAGATCCGCGGGGAGGTGACGCTGAACGTGGGGCGTGCCGTGGAGGGTGGGCTCCTGGAGGGCGAGGTTCGCGTGGACTGGGACGAGGAGGCGGAGGTGGACGTCGCGCTCGACGGTGGCCGCGGCATCACTCCGGTGGATCCGAGTCCGGTCACCGGCTGGGCCCTTCCCATCGGGTGCGGGCGGGAGACCCTTACGTTCAGCGTGCGTGCGCGCTCGTGGGGAGCTCACGATCCCGGGCACTTGTGGGTGAGGGTGCGCCGGCCGGGGAGCCTTACGGTGTGGGAGCACAGGCTGGCCGAGGTGCCGGCCGTCCGTGTCCTCCCCACCGCGCTTCGGCTCAGCCGGCTCCTGAAGCCTGCCGAGCCTCGTGCCTTCGCGGGCATGCACGTCGCGCGCCTGAGAGGCCAGGGCACCGACTTCGCGGAGCTGCGGCCCTACCAGCCAGGTGACCGGCTGAGGGACGTGTCCTGGGGCACGTCCGCCCGCCTGGGGGTGCCCTGGGTCCGGGTCAATCACCCGGAGCGGACGGGCACGGTGGTGCTCCTTCTCGACTCCGTGTTCGGCGCGTCGGAGGGGGAGGCCCTCGCCCGGGCCGCCCGCGCCACCTGGGCGGTGGCTTCAATGCACCTGCGCGCGCAGGACCGGGTGGGGCTCCTGGCTCGAGGGCGAACCGCGGCCTGGCTACCGCCGCGGAGCGGGAGGCGGGCGCGCCTCATGCTGCTGGACGAGCTTCTGACCGTGGGGCGGGCCGCCGAAGACCCGTCGCGCCGCCGCATGCCTGGAAAGCGGGTGGTGGTGCCGGCCGATGCCCTCGTGGTAGGAGTGACGAGCCTTCAGTCCCATACGTTCACGCCGAACCTCATCCGGTACCGCAGGGTCGGCCATGCCACGGTGGCCCTGATCATCGACACCTCCGACCTGCTCCCGGAGGTGACGACCCGCACGGACGCGGCCGCCCGTCGGCTCTGGATGGCCGAGCGGATGGCCGAGCGACGGATCCTGGAGCGGGCGGGCATCCCCACCGCCCTCGTGCGGGAAGGCAGGGGCGTGGGCGCCGCCGTGCTGGCCCTCCGGCGTCGGATGAACACCCTTCTGCATCCCACGAGGATCGTCACCGCCAGCCTTTGGGACGGCGCTGCGGCGACCAACTCCCCTGCGGCCGGGGAGCCCGCGGCGCACGGGCGGGACGGGGAGACGCTGCCGTGATCGCCCGCCTTCGAGGGACGGGATGGTGGATGAGGCAGGAGGCCACCTGGTCGCCGGCCCGGATCCGGTTGGCGGCGCTGGCCGTGTTGACCTCGATGGCCACGGCGGCCCTCGTGGCGGCCCTCGGAGCGGGCCGACCGGCGTCGGTCGGCCTGTACGTCCTGGTCACGGTGACCGCCCTGGTCCTTCCCGCCGCCGTCACCGTTCAGGTGGTCGTCGGGCAGGCTCTCGTGGGTCAGCTCCTCCTGGGGACCGGCGGTGGGGATCTCCTGTTCGCGGTGCCCGCGCTGGCGGGTGTCGTGGCGGCGGCCGAGCTGCTGGCGGTGGTGGCCCGGCTGGACACTCCCCTCAGACGCGGACCCGTGGGCGCCCTCACCCGAGTCGGCATGGCGGCGGCAGGAGGGGCCGCCGTCTTCGGCGTGGTCCTCCTCATGACGGGGCTGCCGGGCCCGACCGGTCTGCTGGCCGTCGTCCTCGCCGCCGGGGCGTGCGGCGTCCTAGCAGCCCGGATGGCGCCGACTGGCAGGTGGTGACGACCCTCCGCCACGACGTAGACTGGCTCCGGACCGTGGGCAGGTTTGGCATCAGCCAGCTGCTCAACGAGTATGTCCATCGGCGACTGAGATGATCAGACCTTTGTTCGGAATGAAGCTGACCAACGAGTGAATTCCCTGGAGCATGCCAATGAGGACCCGCCGCCCACGCAACGTCGCGACCCTCTTTCTCACCCTCGCCGTGTTGGTCCCGGCCCAGGTTGGGGCACAGTACTTCGCGCCAGACGAGGGCATCGAGATCATGCTGCGGTATCTCGTCGAGGACGGCGAGACCCCAGGCGTCCTTCTCGGGCTTCTGGAGGCAGACGGCTCGATCCGCATTCTCGGCTACGGAAGCCCGGGACCGGACGCCAGGCCGATGGGCCCTCTGTCGGTGTTCGAGATCGGGTCCATCAACAAGACGTTCACCGGGGCCCTTCTGGCCGACATGGTGGCCAAGGGTGAGGTCGCCCTCGACGACCCGGTGGCGAAGTACCTGCCGAGCCACGTGACGGTGCCATCCTATGAGGGCAGGGAAATCACGCTGCTGGACCTGGCCACCCACACGTCCGGATTGCCTCGGCTCCCGGACAACCATCAGCCGGCCGACATGCAGGACCCCTACGCCGACTACACCATCGAGAAGATGTACGCGTTCCTGTCCGGTCACGAATTACGACGCCGGCCCGAGACCGAGTACGAGTACTCGAACCTGGGGATGGGGGTCCTGGGCCACGCCCTTGCCCGAGCCGCGGGCTCGAGCTACACGGAGCTGCTGGGTGAGCGGATCCTCGAGCCCCTCGGCATGGGCATGACAGGATATGCGCTGGAGGGCGAGCTGGCCGACTGGATGACGCGTGGACACGACAACGGCGTGGTGGTGCCCTACTGGTTCGCGACGGAGGCGATCCAGGGCGCGGGTGGACTGCGGTCCAACCTCGAGGACATGCTCACCTACCTGCAGGCGAACGTAGGCGTTCCCGATGGCGAGCTCGAGAGGGCCATGCGCGACGCCCACCAGGTCCGGCGCTCGATGGGCGCCGACGCCCAGCGGATCGGCCTGGGCTGGCACGTGCTCGAGTACCAGGGCCGAGACCTCGTGGGACATGGTGGTGGCACCGGTGGCTTCAGCACCTACATCGGCTTCGACCCTGAGCTGGGCGTCGGCTTCGTCCGCCTGGCCAACACCACGGGATTCCGGGACGACATCGGATTGGACTTCCTCCGGCGGGGACCGCCGCTGGACATCTCGGAGGTCGAGGTCGCCCGGGAGATCCTCGAGGGGTTCGTCGGCGTGTACGAGCTGGCCCCGGGACGCCGGGTGTTCGTGAGGATGGAGGACGAGGGATGGCTTACGGTCCAGCTGCCTCCCAACGTGCGATTCAGGATGTACGCAGCGTCCGACTCGGGGTTCTTCCTCAAGAGAACACCGTGGCAGTTCACCTTCACCAGGGACGAGACGGGCACGGTCACCGGCGTGGAAGCGGATCTTGAAGGGACGGCGCTGAGCGGCCGGAAGGTCGCGGCGGAGATACCCTCTCCGAAGTTCCTGGCGGGCAACGAGTCTCTACCTGTCACGGCTGACGACATCGCTCGCTACGAGGGGGCATATACACTGCAGGCAGGGCAGCGTACGATGGACATGGAGATCTTCGGCCGAAACGGGGTCTTGATGACCCAGCTCACCGGGCAACAGGCGTACGAGCTGCTCCGTGTGGGTGACCACGAGTTCGCCTTGGCCGTCGACGCCAACGTCCGTCTCTCGTTCAGCGTCGAGGAGGACCGAGCCGTGAGTGTCACGCTGAATCAGCGAGGGCAGGTGATCACCGGAGAGCGGAAGCGGTAGGCGGAGGTCTGTGCCAATGAGGACAGGATCGCGCTCATGTGGGGCGGCGGCGCGCTGTACGCTCGTCGCCGGCCTGGCCGGAGCGCTGTCGGCGTGTGCGACGACGCAGGCGAGGATCGACCAGTTCGAGACCTTCGCCGTCGCAGGCGTGGGATTTGCCGACGCGGTTCCGGCGGTTCTGGACGAGTCCTTCGAGAGCACCGTGGAGACCAGCTCCCTCGTCCTCCGTGAGGCGCGGCCGCTCCTGGACCAGGACACCCGCCTGGCGGAGCTGGAGACGCAGGACTCCCTGCTGACCGAGCGTCTCGCCATCCTGACCGACATCAAGCGGCATGCGCGGGCGGTTCGCGCCTACTTCGTTGCTCTTCAGACGCTTGCCCAGTCCAGCGCCGAGTCGTCGGGCCTGACGGACGTCACCCGGGGTGTGCTCGAGCGCCTGGGCGGCCTGAGCCCCACGATCCGTACGGCCACGGTGGGCGGAATGGAGATCGGTCAGCTCGTCGCTCCGGCGGTCGAGCTCACCGTAGGCCAGTTCCGCTCCATCGCCCTCGAGGACGAGCTGCGCCGGCACGCGACCGCACTGGAGCGCGAGCTCGCACTGCAGCAGGCCGCTCTCGAGGCGGTGGCGGAAGCCATGAGGGCCGATCTGGACGCGCAGGCCGCGGCCGAGGATCGGGATCGGATCTACCTTCCCTACGCCAGAAGCGGCGCCCTTCCCGCGGATTGGGGCCAACGACGCCTCGACTCCTTTCGCCGTCAGACGAGACTCACCTCGGTCGAGGCCGCGGCGCAGGCGGCGGAGACCCTGCGTTCGAGCTTCGTCGCCCTCGTCGAGGGTGGGCTCGGCGACGCCCTCCTCGGCGCCCTCGTCCAGGACGTCACGGCGATCCTGACGTTCACCCAGTCGATGGCCGAAGGGTCATGAGGGAGCGGTGCACATGAGTCCTTCCGCGTTGAGGAAGATGACGTTGAAGGAGTTGCGCGCGACACGGCGGGCGCTGTTGTCCGCGCGGTGGACGCTGCAGCTCGAGACCGCCGACGAGGAGACCCGTGTGGCAGCCGGAACGGAGCTTCTCCGCGTGAACCACGCCATCCTGAAGCTCGAGAACGAGCGGCTCGCCGAGATCCGCGACGCCCTCCTGGAGAACGAGACGGACCTGGTCGCCGGCACGGAGTCGTTGAGGGAGGCGCTGGAGGACAGGAGCCGAGTCGAGGAGGTCCTGGGCGCGATCTCCGACGTACTGGGCGTCGTCGGGAGAGTGATCGCCCTTCTCTAGGTGGACGTCGGCGTCGAGGGTTGGCACCGCATCATGATCGATGCTCCCGCACGGCGTGGCGAGCACCCTGCAGGCGCCCTAGAATGCAGGTCTGATCCGGTGGGGGCTTCGATCCCTCGAGCCTGCCGGGCTCGACGCAATCCAGGAGGTAATCATGCGAACCCCGTTCCCAGCTCTTTCGGTTGCCGGTCTGCTCTTGGTTTCAGCGGCGCTCGCTCCTGCGTCGGGCCAACAGACGGACAAGCTTCTCGACGTGGATACGTACCTGGAGATGGAGTCGGTCGGGAGCCCGCAGGTATCTCCGGACGGGAGGCACATCCTCTTCACGCGCGGCAGCGTGGACAAGATGAAGGACCGGAGCCAGAGCAACCTCATGCTCATGGATCTGGAGACCCGGAGGATCAGGGAGCTGACCACCGGATCCTTCACCGTGTCGTCGCCCATCTGGTCGCCGGACGGCAGCAGGATTGCGTTCCTGTCCGACCGGACCGGGACCAATCAGATCCACATGATGTGGCTCGACACCCGCGAGGTCGTTCAGCTCACCAACCTGGATCGGGCGCCGAGCGGCATCCGGTGGTCGCCGGACGGGACGATGATCTCCTTCACGCAGTTCATCCCGGAGACCGGCTCGCCTCTGCCCATCAAGATGCCCTCGTTCCCGCGAGGGGCCGAACTCGCCAGGCCCGCCGTGGTGGAGGACCGGAGCGCGTGGAGCAGGGACGGGCGAGGCTACACGCCCAGGGGCGACACGCAGATCTTCATCGTGGACTCCGAGCTGGGAGGCACGCCCCGCCAGATCACCTTCGGCGAGACGTCCCACAGCAATCCCCGGTGGTCGCCGGACGGTGCCAAACTCTACTTCAGCGGCGATCTCGAGCCCGAAGAGGGTTATGAGCGGAGCAACTCCGAGGTCCACGCCATCGACCTCGCCACTCTCGAGATCACGACCCTCACGGACCGCCTCGGGCCCGACTCCAATCCCATCGTCTCGCCCGACGGACGCCGGATCGCGTACACCGGGTACGACCAGAACGAGAACTACAGCAATCTCTCGAGCCTGTACCTGATGGACAGCGACGGGGGCAACAAACGCCTGCTCGCCGGAGATCTCCCCAACTCACCCGGCGGCATCACCTGGGCTCCTAACGGCTCGGGTGTCTACTACACCATGGGTGAAGAGGGCTCCTCCAATCTCTATTTCGTCTCTACCGACGGAGACATCAGGAAGGTCACCGACGGTGTCCACTACATCTCCGGTGTATCCATCGCGAAGAACGGACGGGTGGCGGCGACCAACTCGACGTTCTATCGGCCGAGCTACCTGGTGACCTTCGACCTCGACGCCGCCGACCAGATCACCACTCTCGTGGACTACAACGAGGACGTGCTGGACGGCTTGCCGCTCGGCGAGGTCGAGGAGATATGGACGGAATCGTCCGATGGCCTGCGGGTCCAGGGTTGGCTCATGAAGCCCGCCGACTTCGAGCCCGGGCGGAAGTATCCGATGGTGCTGTGGATCCATGGTGGCCCCGTCTCCATGTACACCGTGCGGTGGAACTGGAACTGGCAGCACCTGGCGGCCGATGGCTATGCGGTGCTGTGGATGAACCCGCGGGGGAGCACCGGATACGGCCAGGACTTCGTGAACGGAATCAACTACTTCTATCCCGGTAGAGACTTCGACGATCTGATGGCCAGCGTGGACGCGGCCATCGATCGAGGCTTCGTCGACGAGGACAACCTCTTCGTCACCGGCAGCAGCGGGGGAGGGGTCCTCACAGCGTGGATCGTCGGCCACACCGACCGCTTCCGCGCTGCGGTTTCCCAGAGGCCCGTCATCAACTGGCACTCCTTCGTCGGCACCACCGACGGCGACGGCTGGTATCGGCGGTTCGAGTCCTTCCCCTGGGAGGACCCCAGTCGGCAGCGTCACCACGCCCACGATGCTCCTGTCGGGCGTCGAGGATCTGAGGACGCCCATGGGCCAGGCGGAGGAGTTCTACCGGGCGCTCAAGGTGCTCGGCAAGGAGACGCTCCACGTGAAGATCCCCGACGAGTATCACGGAAGCCGGAGCGTCTCCCACCGGATCATGACTCTTCTGTACGTGAAGGCGTGGTTCGAGAAGTACCGGGACAAGCCGATCGCCTGAGGGCCCGGGCAGGGCCCGTGAGCGAGGACCAGGAGGATGTTGTCGGACGCCTGGCCAGGGGACACGCAAAGAGCCGACCGGGCGTGGGGTGAGCTCGCCCGATTCGCTATGCGCTTCGTCACCACGGTGCGCCTGGATGACGCTCGGGGCGCCCACGGCCCGATGCTTCCCAACAACGGCTCGATCACGCTCCTGCAGCTCCCCACCCGCCGCGCAGGGGTTACGTGCTTTCACGTCGTCGATGCCTACCGGGAGCAGAGGCTAGAGAGCTCGAGCCGCGTGTTCAAGGTGGGCGCGCTCGCCCTTGACCCCCTGGATCGGCTCGTGGCCGCGGACCCCATCCTCGACCTCGCGGTATTCGACCTGGACGACGTGGACCCGGAGCAGTTGACCGTCGGCGCGTATCAGCCGGCCTTCTTCCAGCCCGGCGCGTGGCCCCTCGGGACCGCCGAGCCCGAAGACCTCGTCGGCCTGGGCGGATACCCCGGTTTCTGTCGCGCTCGGAGCCCCGATCCGGACCAGAGCCCCGAGACGTCCCGCTCCTTCGCCCTCGGGGCGACTCGCGTGATCGACGTGGGCTCCGAGAACATCGTCTGCGAGGCGAGCTGGGACTATTGGCTGGAGGGCCACGACCCCAGGAGGATCGGTGCGACCATGGACCTTGGTGGGTTGAGCGGTGGCCCGGGGTTCGTCCGTCGGGGCTCCGACTACCACATCGTCGGAGTGATCTTCGTGGTCGCTCGATCCGGAGGCTTCCTCAGGCTGAGGCCGGCTCGGTTCGTCCGTGAGGATGGGTCGCTCGGGCGCGGCTGAGGTGCGCGCCGCGGCGGGCGCTGCGTGCTTCCCTACTTGTGGCGGTACGTGATGCGTCCCCGCGAAAGGTCGTAGGGAGACAACTCCAGGGTGACCCGGTCACCCACCAGCACGCGGATGCGGAACTTGGACATCCTCCCGGCGGCGTAGGCCAGGACGACGTGATCGTTCTCGAGGCGTACGCGGAAGTTCTGGTCTGGGAGGACCTCGGTCACCAGCCCCTCGACCTCGATCTTGTCCTGCTTTGCCATGTTTGCCTCGGATGGGCGCTAGGCCCTGAAAGAACGAAGACGCTGCAGCGGCACCGCGGGACTGCTCGCCGCCAGCGTCTGTCGCAAGGATGTGCTCCCAATCTTGAGAGAAGCCTAACGGTGTGGGAGGGGTGCCGTCGACCCCGCGGGCTCCGCCAAGCGCATCGGGGGACGTGACGCTAGGTTGTATTGATGATCCTCACTCAGGCCGAAGAGGCCGCGGTTTGCAGAGCCGTGACCGCGTACAACGCCATGAGGTCCAAGGTGGCCAAGGGGGCGTTCCAGGGCGTGACTGCCGACGAGATCCTCGAGGAACTACATCCCACGCCCCTCCGTTGGGCTGCGCTCGCCTCTCTCGTCATTGCTCGAGCCCAGGGCGACCTGACGCGCGGAGGCTAGCGATTCTCCGATATGACCCGGTTCGCCGGAGCCTGCGCCACCGTGGCCGGCCAGTTGACAGGGAATTCATCTTCTGCGAGCCTTCACCCACGCCCTCAGAGGGGGCAACCGGACCAGAATGACGGCGACGGTCTCGTTCTTGGAGATCGCCGCCGTCTCGTTTCTTGTGGCCACGGGGGCCACAGAAAGCGCGGAAGTGCCGCGCACACAAAGCAGTCGGTAAGTACGTCTCATCGTGGCTCCGACTCGCACAACCAGGGAGCGCATCGATGCGTACCAGGGGAACCGTCAAGTGGTTCAACGACCAGAAGGGCTTCGGATTCATCACGCCTGAGGATGGCAGCAAGGATTGCTTCGTCCATCACAGTGCCATCCAGGTGGAGGGCTTCAAGACCCTCGCCGAGGGCGCGCAGGTCGAGTTCGACATCGTGGAGGGGACCAAGGGTCCCGCGGCGGAGAACGTCGTCCCGGCCTGATTGTCGAATCCACCGGACGCCTCCGGGCCGGCCCGATACCTCGGGCCGGCCCGGTTCTTATTGTAGCGCAGATTGGCGGCCGCCATCCCCACTCGCCCTGAGCCGGCCTCCGGCCTGCGTTATTCCCCACCGATCGCCGCGGTCCGCTCGCTCCTTGTCCGCTGCCTGACCGCTGTCTACGATAGCCCCATCCCGAGGCAGGCCCGCCAAACCTCTTCTCTCGTCGCGCTGAGGACGGATGGAGCCCACCTGGACGTCCCTGGTTCCCCCACTGTTGGCGGTGCTGCTCGCCTTCGCTACCCGCGACGCCATCGTCAGCCTTCTCCTGGCTTGCGTGGTGGGGGTGGTTCTTCTCGGCGAGGGGATCCAGGGCTTTCCGGGCCTGCTCACGCGCTCTCTCGGCACGCCCGACTTCATCTGGATCTGCTCGGTGGAGCTGGCCATCGGCGTCCTCGTGGCTTTCCTGCAGCGCTCCCGAGCCATCGACCTCTTCCGGCAGCGCGCCGACCGGCTCGTGAAGACGCGCGCTCAGGTCGGCCTCCTAGGATGGGGGTTGGGGTTGTCGGTCTTCTTCAGCGACTACTTCAGCCCCCTCTTCGTCGGGCCCGTGATGCGCGATCTCACCGATCGCTATCGCATCTCGCGGGAGAAGCTGGCCTACATCTGTGACTCCACCTCCGCGTCGGTCATCGTGCTGGTCCCGATCTCCGGTTGGGCCGTCTACTTGAGCGGCCTGGCCATCGGCACGAGGGGCGTCCCGGATCGGGAGGCCGCCCTGTCCCTCTTCATCGGCAGCACACCGTTCAACCTCTACAGCATCCTGACCGTGCTCATGGTGGGGGCCATGGTCGGTGGGCTGATCCCGGACTTCGGTCCGATGAGGAAGGCCGAGGACCGGACGCGAGAGACCGGCAAGGTCCTGCGCGACGGTGCGGTGCCCATGATGGGGAGGGAGTTGACCGACATCGAGGTGACGACGTCTCCACATACCAGCATCTTCCTCAACTTCGTCCTGCCGGTCGTGCTGATCGTCGGCACCAACGTGGCCACGTTCGTGGTGCTGGGCACGGCCAGCATCCTGGAGAGCTTCATGCTGGCCACCGCGGTACTGGGCGTGACCATGTGGCTTCAGCGGGTGGACAGCATCCGCGGGTTGGTCCAGACGGCGCTGTTGGGCATGAAGGGCGTGATGGCGGCAGTGGCCATCCTGGCCCTCGCATACTGCATCAACACGGTCAGTCGCGAGCTGCGGACGGCGGCGTACGTCGTCGAGCTGACCGGAGCGTGGATGAGCCCCGCCCTGATCCCGCTCGTAGCGTTCATCATCTCCGGCTTCGTCGCCTTCGCCACCGGGACCTCGTGGGGCACCTACGCGATCATGGTGCCCATCGTCCTTCCCCTGGCGATCCAGTTCGGCGACGGCGAGGTGGGACCACTGGCCCTCGCGTCGTTCGCCGCCGTGGCCGGGGGCGGCGTGTTCGGAGACCACTGCTCACCGCTGTCCGACACCACGGTGCTGTCGTCATTGGGGAGTGCCTGCGATCACATGGACCACACCCGAACCCAGCTCCCCTACGCGCTCTCGGTGGCGGTCGTAGCCTCCTTGGCCTACCTGCTCCTGGGGTTCGGTCTGACTCGATGATGGACATGCGACTTGGGAGAGCGAGATGAGACGATATGCGGTCCTGGGTGCCGGGTTGATGGGTCAGGTGGCGGTGAAGGACCTCCTGGCGACGGAGACGGACGCCTCAGTCACCCTGCTGGACTCCGACGTGGATAGGCTGGAGGAGGTCGCCCGACTCATCGACGACGCACGGCTCACGACGGAGCGGCTGGACGTGGGAGACGGCTCCCGGGCCGTCCGGGCGCTGGAGGGACACACTGCGGCGATCGGAGCGCTTCCCCACGCGAGCAGCTTGGATGGTCTGATGGTGGCGATCGCGGCGGGAGTGCCCGTCGTCGATCTCGTGGGGAGCAAACCCGAGGAGCGGGTGGAACTGGATCCGGAGGCCCGGAAGGCGGGTGTGCTAGTCGTTCCCGGATGCGGTGTGGCGCCGGGCCTCAGCAACGTGCTGGTTGCCCGGGGCGTGGATCTCCTCGACGAGGCTCACGAGGCCGTCATCTACGTGGGGGGCATTCCCCGTCGGAGGATTCCTCCGCTGGAGTACCAGACGGTGTACTCCCTGGTGAGCATGTTCGGGGCCTTCATGCGCCCGGCCCGCGTGTGCGTCAACGGGGTCCTTACGAGTGTCGAGGCCCTCTCCGGCTTGGAGGAGGTGGACTTTCCCGAGCCCGTGGGCACCTTGGAGGCCTTCTACACCGACGGCCTGGCCTCACTTCCCCTGACCATGCTCGATAGAATCCGGGACACACTCTGGGAGAAGACCCTCCGGTACCCAGGCTTTGCCGAGCGCGTGGCATTCCTCAAGGAGTGCGGGCTTCTGGAGCGCGATCCGGTGAGGGTGGGGGGCGTGGATGTCGCCCCCGTGGAGGTGCTGATCCGTCAGCTGGGACCGGCCCTGGCACTCGGGCCCGAGGGGGACATCCTGGCGATGCGTGTGGTGGTGAGTGGGCTGGCGGACGGGATCGACTGCGTCCACAGCTTCGATCTGGTCGACTACATGGATGCGGCCACGGGCCACACGGCCATGGCTCGAACCACGGTGTTCACTGCGACCGTTGCGGTGCGCCTGATCGCGGCCGGGCTGATCTCCCGGGTCGGGGTCAGGTTTCCCGAGCAGCTCTTCGTGGGCTCACTCGGAGACGCTCTGCTCTCGGGTCTGGAGGAGCGTGGAGTCGTCGTGAAGCACTCCGTGGATACACTCCACTAGTCCTGTGGCGCTCGACTGGCCCACGGCGGTCGCGGAGGCCCGCATCGCCCAGGAACGGCTGCGCGACCAGGTGATCCTGGAGGACCGACTCGGCAAGCCAAGGCTCGTGGCGGGCGTGGACGTGGGATTCGAGGACGCCGGCCGGATCACCCGGGCCGCCGTCGCGGTGCTCACGTTCCCCGGCCTGGAGCTTCACGAGCACGCGGTCTCTCGGCGGGAGACCACGTTCCCCTACGTGCCCGGATACCTCTCCTTTCGTGAGATCCCGGCTGTTCTGGACGCGCTCGAGCAGCTCGCTACGGTTCCGGACGTCGTGCTGTGCGACGGTCACGGATTCGCCCACCCCCGTCGGTGCGGCCTCGCCTCCCACCTGGGCATCCTGATCGACGTGCCCACCGTCGGGGTGGCGAAATCCCGGCTCGTGGGCTTCTTCGAGATGCCGGGCGAGCGGAAGGGCTCGTGGACGCCCCTCATCGATGACGACGAGATCATCGGTGCGGTGCTGCGGACGCGCACGGGCGTGAGGCCTCTCTTCGTGTCCACCGGCCACCGGGTGAGCCTCGAGACCGCCGTCGACCTCACCCTCCGGTGCGTCACGCGATTCCGGCTCCCGGAGACCACGCGGTGGGCGCACCGATTGGCGTCGGGGTAAGCGCCACTTCAGGGTCACCATCCCGTGCGCCTGATCCTGTCACAACCGGTGTGTGCCCGGCAGCGGAGTCGTCAGAACCACGTCTCCGGCATGCTGGCGCCAAGGAGCTGCCTGAGGTTGAAGGCATGCACTCCGGCTTCCTGCGCGACCTCCGCGGTGAAAGGAGACGCGCCGAAGGTCCGAACGATCACGTAGGCGTCCGGATGTCGCCTGCGGACCATCAGAGCCACGTGCAGGTTCGTGCTGTCGTTCCCGGATCCCATGACCACGACCGGGTCGTGGCCGTGGGCCCGAACGACCTCGCCTATCCGGAGCCAGAGCTCGGGGTCGAGCAGGTCGCCATCGACCACCGCGTGCTCGTAGTCGTCCGAGAATCCCGGCTCCTCGCCGAAGATCCGGGCGTTCATGGCCGCGTCCTCGTCGATGATCACAACGTGGCCGAAGCTTCCCAGGGCGTGCTGTTGGAGCTGATGGAGGACGGTCTGGCCGAAGCGCCCGAACCCGGCGAGGATCACGAGGTCACGGTGCGGAGTGCTGTGGAAGCGCCGAAGGAGGTGCTCACGGACGAGGTTCACGGCCGCGAACTCGTGTCCATTGAAGGTCTCGCAGACCCGCGCGACGCTCGATCCCGCCGTCTCCCGCATGAAGCCCAGGTCGGAGACGTGCGCCACGATGCGACCCCCCAGGTCGGGAGCGATCTTCAAGATCTTGGCTGCCGCGTCGAGATTCGCGAAGTCGTCGTCCGTTATGAGCAACACCCGATGCGCCCGGTCGAGCCGGAGTCCCCTGAGCACGTCGTCACTGGTGATGTCGCCGCCGACGATCACCGCGCGGTAGAGGTCCCGCAGCTGGACGACCGACGGGTGGCTCGGATCCCTGTCGACGACGACCAGGGTGCGACGCGAGCCGCGGTCGCGGAGCTTCCGGGCGTACAGCCTCGCGAGACGCCCGGCGCCGGCGACCACCACGTGTCCGTCGAGGGGGCGCAGGCGGAAGGAGAGGGGCCGAATGAGACGCGCCGCCGTCTCGATCAACGCGGACGCCGTGATGATCGGCGCCACGAAGTAGGCCGTCCAGAGCAGAACCCGGCCGTACAGGGGCCCGCCGACAGGGGTGCCGATGTCGAGGCCACCCAGGACGAAGAGACCGAGGGCGTAGTACGCTCTCTCGGCGAACCCCGACCCGGCCAGATCCAGCCCTCTCACGCCGACGCCCGAAGACAGGCCGGCCACTCCCAGCAGGTAGACCACGGCGAACGCCAGACCGCGCCAGGCGAAGGGCCGCCAGAGGGAGGGTGTTTCCGGGGCGTGCGTCGCGACGGACGTGTCCATGGGTCTCCTGTCGACGAGGGCGGAACGGACGGCCGATGGACTGCTGGGCGAGGGTCGAGGGCACACCATGCCGCCGGGCGTGATGACCCGCAAGGCTGGAGATGGGGCCTCTCCGTCGGCCGGGGGTCGCAACGGCGTGTCTGCCTCCGTGAGCCGGTTTGCCGGCGTCTTCCGCATCAAGTGCCGGATGACGGACAGGCGGCGCGGCTCCGATTTCCGGTGCTTCTGGTCGCCGAAACGCGAGGAGGCAGCATGATCAAGGTTTTGACTCGGGCCAGAATCGGCGCCATGGCACTCATGCCCGTCCTGGCTGCCTGCCCCGAAGAGCCTGTCGGGCCGACGGAACAGGTCCAGTTCAAGGTTACCGTACGTGCGGCGGGGGACGGATCCGGCGCCGTGAGCGTGGTGACACCCGACGCACCGGCCTTCAACTGGGAATGCACCGTAGTCGACGGTGAGCCCTCGGGGGCTTGCTCCCGGACCTACAGCTTGTCCCAGAACACAGACGTGGTGTTCAGTGCGCAGGGCACGAACAGCCGCTTCCTCGGATGGGAAGATGGCAGTTGCACGGGCACTGGCACCCAGTGTCGCGTGCGAAGCGCGAACCACTTCGACATCACGGCCACGGCCAACTTCGAGGCCATCCCTCCCGTTGTTCCCACCGTGGCGGTGGTGGAGCTGACGGTCGATGGGGGCTCCGGACCCGTCACCCTGCTCCAGGGCCTGACGGCCAACGCCGTCGCCGTCGCCAAGGACGCGAACGGGCAGGTTCTGTCGGGGACGACGTTCACGTGGAGCTCCAACGCTCCGGCCGTGGCGAGCGTGAGCGGCTCGTCGACCGGGACCGCCACCGTCCGGGGCGAGTCACCTGGCACGGCCGGAATTACTGTCGCGGCGGGCGGCGTGACCAGCAACGCCGTCGAAGTAACCGTGGTGGGGCCCCAATCCGCCAAGGGAGTCCTCCAGGGGGTGCTCTACGACGTGGACGGCGTGACCCCCCTCGACAGCGTGCACATCTCGGGCGGACCGGTTGCCGGGTCCCAGGGTGATGCGCTGCGGTGGCGGACCGGACGCCAGATCCCGTTGTCGGACATCGTCATCCCCCCGGGTGGCTACCGATTCGAGGCGACGAACGGACGCTACGCGGTGTTCTCGGTGGCCGTCCTCGGGAACCGGTACGTCTCCACCCCGGGCGACACCGCCGACGTTCATGCCGGCCAAACCACGACCATGGACATGAACATCGCGCGCGGCTACCACCTGGACATGCTCGACACGGACCTGGGGACGATCCAATCGAACGCCGGGGCCTCGGTCGTGTTGAAGGTCGACTACCGGGCCTGGAGCAGGGACATGTGTCCTGGGTGCGTTCCAGCTATCGGCATCGGGGTGGACGCGACGGCGTTGGCCGTGTACCGCTTCGGCGTCCCGGGAGTGTACCCGGGCAAGACGGAGGCGGAGGTTCCGATCGTGATCACGGCTCCCGATCAGGGGGGCACGATCTACGCGACGCTCATCACCGTCTCCACCGGATCGGGCATCGGGCCCGGTCTCCAGCAGTACCGGGACCGGTGGGCCGCCAACGTGCAGGGAACGACCATGATCCCTATCGGGACGCTGACGGTGAACTGACGCGGCGGGGCAGGGCGAAGGGCGGGGCGTCACCCGTGGCGTCCCGCCGACCCTATCGTTCGTAGATACGGGCCGCGGAGGCGAAGGACGATACCGGCTCGTGCGTGTCGAACCATTCGATGCGGATACGCTGATCGCCCAGCACCTCGATGAGCACCGTGCCGTGGGGGTAGCCGTACATCGGTGTGCCGTCCCGCTCCTGACCCCATGCCTTCAGCGCGATCGGGCTGCCAGCCGCCGTGATCTCCGTCCACGATGGTGCGGCAGGATCGATCACCAGCAGGACGTTCGGCTGGCCGGGCCAGAGTTGGCCGACCGTCATGATGCGCGTGTCGTCGCGTTCCTGCAGCGTGCCAAGGAAGAGGTGGTTTCCCTCGTAGCATACGCAGTATGACTGGTCCAACGGGGTACCCTCGAGGAACCAGCTACCGGAGGCGGTACCTACCACGTCGTGGGACAATCTGCCCAGTGGATCTGCCAGCGTCTGCACGCGATCGATCATCTGCGTGCGGAGCGGTTCCGGGAACTGCGCGATCGGGCTCTGCGCATGGACGGGCGCGCCCGCGCGTGCCGAGTTCACAAACTCGTGCGGGTCCATGCCCCGGTTGTTGACGCCGAAATCGAAGCCGTGCGCATAGAACATGGTGGCGAGGGTGTCCCCTGCCCGGACAGTGTCGCCCGGGGCCATGCCGGGAGCCGGCGTGACGTGCCCGAAGGTGGCGATCAGGCCCGGCGACCCTTCAATGACGAGAAAACCATCCTGCGCCGGATCGAGATCGCGGACGATGGCGGCGCGCGGATCGCGAGTCGCTCCTCCACGCACGGGCGCGACGTGGGCATGAGCCAACTCCTGTCGCACGTGAGCCAGTAGGTGTGTGCGACCGGCAGGGGATGGTTGTTGTGGCCGAGGGGTGTGATCCGGGCAAGCTTCTCGATGGGAATCGGCGATACGGACCAGTTGGGACCGGGGGGCGGTACCGGTCCCTCGTCCTCGGGTCCAATCGGATCACGGCCTCCGCCACAAGCAACAAGCAGCCAAGGGAAGGCCAGGGTGATCGAGCCGTGGGTCCGTCGCACCGTGAACTCCTTAGTGCTGCTCGTGCACCGCCGGAGGAGGAGGCCCCACTCAGCGGCCCGGCTTCTTCAGCTTGATCACGATCACGCCGTTCACTCCCCGAACCCCATACGGGGAGGTGGAGGCCACGTCCTTGAGCACCTGGATGCTGCTGACCTCCCGGGGATGGATGCTCCTCAGGGTGCTGCTGATGGCGTACGTGGGCACCGGGGATCCGTCCACCACCACGAGGGGCTCCTGGTTCGCCATGAAGGACTTGGCCAACCCCCGGATACGGAGAGAGATGTTCCCGTTTGGGAGCTCCACCACCTGCAGACCGGTGACGCGGCCGCGGAGCATGTCCACCATGTCGATGAAATGGCCGCCGCTCTCCTCCTCGGACTCGAGGGTCACCACGGCGCCCACGATCTCGGTATCCGGCTCTCCGACCTCGGGGGTCGTCTCGTCCGGGGCGGGCTCCAGGGCGGGGGCCGGCGCCTGCGTCCGACATGCGGAGGCGAAGGCGAGGCCCAGAGAGAGTGCGGTGACGACGGCTACGTTGTTCATGGGGGCCTCCTCCGCCGCGGCCAGCGGCGTCTCGACTAGCAGGACCTACGATACCCGGGGCTGGGCATTTCGTGTCGGTCGGCGGGTGGGAGGTGGGACCATTCCGCGGGAAGTCGCTATGCCGCTCCGCGCCGCGCTCGGTCCGGGCGGTGCCGACGTGAAGGTGAGCCGGTACGTCGAGCCGGCAGAGGCGTCGAAGCTGGCGCTGCCGTCGGAGGCGCGGGTCAGCGGCACGGCGCGGCCCTCGAGGAGCACGGCCGACAGCCCTTCGGCCGCTATCCGGCGGGGCCCGTCGACCGACGCTCGGACGACGGCCTCCGTCAGCGCGCCGTTCGCCCACGCCATGGACACGGTGAGTCCACCGCGGGCGCGGAGCCCCCGCACCCTCCCGTGGGACCACTCAGACGGGAGCGCCGGCAAGAGCCGCACTGTTCCGTCGTGTGACTGAAGCAGCATCTCGGCGATGCTGGCGGTGGCGCCGAAGTTGCCGTCCACCTGGAGCGCCTGCCCGCACAGCGAGAACAGGTTCGGAAGGGAGGCGTCCACCAGGAGCCCCCTGAGTTGCCGGAGCGCCTCCTCACCGTCCAGGAGCCGCGCGCGCAGGCCCATCTTCCATCCGTACGACCAGCCGCACCCGCCGGTGCCCCGCCGGTCGAGCGAGACGGCGGCGGCTCGTGCCAGCTCCCCCGAGGCCCAGGTGATCTCTCGTCCCGGGTACAGTCCCCACAGGTGGGAGAGGTGCCTGTGCTCGGGCTCGATCTCGTCGTAGTCCTCGATCCACTCCTGGATCTGTCCGTGCCTCCCGATCTGGTTGGGCGCCAGGCGCGGGCGAGCCGCCTCCGCTCGGGCCACGAGCTCGTGGTCCAGGCCCAGGACGGAGGCCGCCTCCGTGAATCCGTCGAAGACCTCGCGGATGATCTGCATGTCCATCGTCGGACCGACCGCCATCGTGCGTGCTTTCAGGAACAGCCCGCTCACCTCATCGAAGAACCGCCCGTTGCCGGGCCAACCAGGGAAGTTCTCGGGGGAGTTCGAGGGCGCCGTGACCAGCCAGCGGTGGGCCGGATGCACGACGAGGATGTCGAGAAGGAACCGGGCCTGGTCCCGCAGCAGGGGATAGATGCGCTCGAGATAGGCGCGGTCACGGCTGAACCGGTAGCGCTCGTACAGGTTCGTCATGATCCACGCGCCGCCCACGGGCCAGGCACCCCAGGACGGACCGTCCATCGGGGTCGTCGACCGCCAGAGGTCGGTGTTCTGGTGCAGGACCCAGCCACGGGCGTTCCAGTGCTCCCGGGCCGTGGCCGTGCCCGCTTCGGCCACCTCGTGAGCGAAGCGGTCGAGGGGCTCCACCAGCTCCTGCAGGCCGCCCGTCTCGGCGGGCCAATAGTTCATGGGCAGGTTGATGTTGATCGTGTATTTGCTATCCCACCAGGGATTGGGGTCGTCGTTCCAGATGCCCTGGAGATTGGCCGGCTGGGTACCGGGACGGGAGCTGGCGATGAGCAGGTACCTGCCGAACTGGTAGTAGAGCGCCGCCAGCCCGGGGTCCGCTGCCTCGGCGAAGCGGGCGATGCGGTCATCGGTGGGCAGATCCTGCGAGCCTGACGTGGAGGCGCCCAGGCTCAGCTCCACCCGGTCGAACCAGGACCGATGCTCCCGGACGTGGTCGGCACGGATGGCGCCCCACGTACGGTCCTCGACGGATGACAGCACCGTCCGGACACGCTCGGCCGGGTCCGCCGACACGTCGCGGTAGCTCACGAAGCTCGTGGCTGCCGCGAAGAGAAGGACGACCTCGTCGGCGTTCCGGACACGCAGCGTTCGGTAGTCGACCTCGGCCGTCCCGCCACCCACCCTGGCCCGAACGCGACCCTCGTAGCGCAGGCGGCCCTCGATGCCCAGGTAGTCCGAGCTCTTGCCCGTCACGCGGAGATCCCGCGGAGGGATCCCGTCCATGTGGAAGTAGTCGGTGCCGTAGTTGGAGTGGGCCGGATTCCGCACGCCGTGCAGGTTCGCCGACATGGTCACGGCTCCGGGCTGGTCGGCGGTGATGCGGACGGCCACCACCTGATCGACGGCAGTGGAGAAGATCTCTCGACGATACGTGACTCCGTCGACGACGTAGCGTACACGGACCGTGCCGTCTGCCAGGTCGAGCTCTCTCCTGTATTCCGTCGCACCCTCGTGGCCGGGGAAGTCCAGCCACAGGTCGGCGAACGGCTGGTATTTCATCATCTCGTAGGGAACGCCCATCATCGTGCGCCCGAAGAGATCGTGGGCGCGCACGAAATCCCCCTCGAACAACAGCCGGCGGATCTCGGGGAGAGCCTCGTGGGCTCCTTCGACCACGGGGTCGTACGGCCCTCCCGACCAGAGGGTCTCCTCGTTCAGCTGGATGCGCTCGCGCTCGATGCCTCCGAAGACCATGGCACCCAGGCGCCCATTGCCCACCGGGAGGCCGTGATCCCACACCGCCGCCGGCTCGTCGTACCAGAGCGCGAGCGTCGGTGCCTGTCTCTGCTGTGCCCCCGCCGGCACGGCCAGGAGAGCCAGAGCTGTCACGATGGTGACAGGTGCGACGGTACTCGCTGCACTCTCCAGCCCCGCGAGTGTCATGCAGAAAGGAAGGAGTGCGCTGGTCGACTCGGTGCCCATAGCCGCGTCCAGGGGAGTGTGGTGACGATCGGAAAAGGTACGGTGCCGTTGAATCACGCGCTCGTCGCGTCCGCCCCCTGAGCACCCTCGGGCCCGGCCGTCCTATTCCATCCGCAGCGCCTCCACGGGATCCACCCTCACGGCGCGTCGGGCCGGCATCCACGCCGCTCCCAGGGACGCGGCCAGGATCAAGGCCGCGACTGCAGCGAGAGTCGCGGGGTCGGACGGGCTGATCTCGAAGACGAGGCTCTCCAGGAAGCGGCCCCCGGCCAGGGCCAAGGCAAGGCCCAGGACGATCCCGGAGCCACCGAGGAGCAGACCTCTGCGGAGGACGTGCCGTAGCACACGTCCGGTGGCGGCGCCCAGAGCGATTCGGACGCCGATCTCCTGCGTCCTCCGCGCCACCGTGTACGCCAGGATCGCGTACACGCCGAGAAGGGCCAACAGCGCGGCGACGACGGCGAGCCCGCCCAGGAGGATGCTTCCGAAGCGAGCGCCGACCAGGCTGGGCGAGCTCTCGAGGGCGCTGGCCAGGGTGCGCACCGAGACCGGGATGTTCCGGTCGAGGGCCCACACCGCCTGTCGCACCGCCGGCGCCAATATGGCCGGATCCCCGTCCGTCGCGAGCACCACCGTGCGCCAGTAGTAGGAGAGCTGGTCGAGGCCCAGGTAGAACTCCGGCACGGGGGGGCGGTCGAGGTCGTAGCGGATCCCTGTGACCACGCCCACCACCCGGAACCAGGTGGTGTCCGACGTCGAGTTGATCTTCATACGCCGTCCGATGGGATCCTGGCTCGGCCAGTAGCGTTCGGCGAAGGGCTCGTTGACCACCACCACCGGCTCGGTGTCCGGCGTGTCGTCCAGGGTGAAGGCACGCCCCCGGAGGACCGGGATGCCGAGCGCCTCGAAGTAGCCGGGCGTGGCGTGGCTGATGTGGGCGGTTCCGTCCACGTAGCCTGTGGCACCCTCGGCGCGCACCGGCGGAGCGGAGTACCCGCCCGAGTAGGGCATCTGGGTGACGCCCACGACGCTGGTCACCCCGGGAATCGCCGCCAACCGCCCGTATAGGTCACGGTAGAACGCGTCGGCGAGCTCCGGCGGATCGCGGTACTGGCTCGGCAGCACCATGTAGCTCGTCATGATGCCTTCGGCCCGAAAGCCCGGATCCACACGGCTCATTCCCGTGAAGCTCCGGATGAAGAGCCCCGCCACCACCAGCAGGAAGACGGCCAGGGTCACCTCGGACACGACCAACATCCCCTGGATGCGGGTCTGCCCGCGACTTCCGGCCACGGTGCGGCCTGATCCCCGGAGGGCCTCGGCGACTCTCGTCCGCGCCCCCTGAAGGGAGGGGAGGATCCCGGTGAGCAGGCACGTGACGCCGGCCAGGGCCATGCTGATGAGGAGCACGCGGTGATCCACGACCACCTCACTGGATCGGGGCAATCCCCCGGGAAACGCGTCCAGGAACGGGCCGATAGCCAGGACGGACGCGGCGTATCCCAGGAGTCCCCCGACGAGGGCGATGACCACGGTCTCCGCCACGAGCTGCGAGACGAGGCGTGCTCGGCCCGATCCCATGGCGAGGCGGACGGCCAGCTCCCTCCGGCGGTCCGTGGCTCGCACCAGGAGTAGGCCGGCGATGTTGGCGCACGCGATGAGCAGGACCGTGCCCACCGCAGCTACCAGCACCCAGATGCCGGCGCTCGCTCGCGACACGACGAGGTCCCGGAAGGGGAACATGGCGACGCTCTTTCCCGCCTCAACGGGATGGTCCTCGGCGATGCGCAGCGCCAGCTGGTCCATCTCGGCCTCGGCCTGCTCGAAGGACACCCCGTCCTTCAACAGGGCGATGACCTGCAGCCAACCAGCCTCGCGGGTCTGCCCCTCCTTGGCGACGTCGTCGAAGCTCGCCCAGACGTCCGTCGTGCGGCCCGGGAGATTGAAGCCCTCCGGCATCACGCCGACGACGGTGTGCGGCACCCCGGAGAGGGTGACCGTGGAGCCCAGAACGTCGGGACTCCTCCCGTACGCCCGCTCCCAGTACCCGTGCCCGAGCACTGCGACGGCTGGGGCTCCGACCTGGTCGTCCTCCGGCACCAGTGTGCGGCCGATCGCCGCAGGCGAGCCCAGCGCCGTGAAGACACCGGACGACGCGATCGCACCCATGACTCTCTGAGGTCGATCGTCGGACGTCACCGTCCACCCCCAGGTCGCGAAGGCGCCAGTGGCCTCGAAAACGGGGCTCCGGTCGCGCCAGTCCAGAAAGAGAGGGTAGGGGATGGCGAACAATCCTCCCACCTCGGCTGCCGAGGGGTTCAGACCCGTGACGTCGGGGTCCTCCCGGTAGACCCCTACGAGCCGGTCGGCGTGGGGGTAGGGGAGCGGGCGGAACAGGATGCCGTACGCGATGCTGAACACGATGGTCGTGGCGGCGATGCCTACGGCCAGCGTGCCCACCGAGGCCACGGCGAAGAGCGGCCGTCGCACGAGGGATCGAACCGCCAGGCGGATGTCTGCGAGCACATCCCGCGGGGTGCTCCGGCCCAGGAAGTGGAGACCGATGGAGGCCACGACCCCCCAGTATCGGAGAGAGGCCTTCATCGGAGAGCCGGTGCCGGCGAGGCTCCCGTACTCCTCCCGTGCGTCGCCGAGGATGCTTCGTCCGATCGGGCCGCGCGGCACCAACCGCCGCAGGAGTTGCTCTGCGATTCGGGGTGGATTCCAGCCCGGATCCCTCTCGTCGTCGGTGTTCATCGGTTCGGTTCCCCCAACACGCCGTCCAGTCCCTCCCACAACCGGAACAGCGTGTCACGCGTCTGCTGGAGCGCGGACACACCCTCCGGCGTGACCGCGAAGAAACGCCGCGGATGCCCTCCCCGACCCGGCGTGGCGTCCTCCAGCTCCCACGCAATGAGGCCCTTGGCCTCCAGGCGCTCGAGGGTCTTGTAGAGGGCACCCCTGGACACGCGGCGACCTGCGCGGTGGTCGAGCTCCTGGAGCACGGACAGGGCTGACGCTTCGTCACCCAGCTGGAGGATGGACAGGAGCACCAGCTGCTCGAACTCACCGAGGTAGGATCCCATATCGACTCCGGTGTAGGCAATGTCTACATCAATGTAGACGTTGTACACACCGAAAAGGTTTCCCGGGTTGGGACTCCGGGAGCGTCAGCCCGGCGCCGCGGGTGGTCCATGAGGCCGTGGCGCAGGACGCCATCGGACTCGAGCGAAAGGCCGCCCGCCTACGGTACCTGCGTCACCGGTGGATGGAGCAGGTCGCCCAGGAGCCCGGGGTCCGCTTCTACACGGCCGACGACGACACTCAGGCAGGTGCCCTGGCCAGCATGGGTATCGACGGGCTGGGCGCGGCCGAGCTCACCGACATCCTTCAGGACCGGTACGCCATCCACGTGCGCCCCCGATTCGTGAGGGATGAGCGGGAGGGCATCCGAGTCACGCCCTACGTGTTCACCACGCTCGACGAGGTGGATCGACTCGCCGAGGCCATCCACGAGATCGCGGGAGGCTCGAGAGCCTCCGGTGCCGGCCAGGGCTGAGGACCGCGGGAAGGCGGGTCGCTGAAACCGGAGCCCGACCGGCCGTGAAACGGGAAGGGTCGGTCCACGTATTGGGCGCATGTCGGTGTAGATCCAACGGAGGTGCGAAGATGCGGAGGAGCTTGATGGTCACGGCCCTGGTTTGCGCGCTTGCCGGTGCGTTCGGCCCAGCGGAGCTGGGAGCCCAGGATCCGTTCCGGTGGCCGGAGCGCGGAGAGAACCTGCAGGTGCTCCCCGAGGACTTCCCGGCGTCCCGCTTGAGCGCGGTGATGCGGGGATTCAGCCAGGCCCTGGGCGTGCGATGCTCCTACTGTCACGTGGGCGAGGAAGGACAGCCCCTCGGCACCTTCGACTTCGTGTCGGACGACAATCCCAACAAGGACAAGGCGCGCGCCATGTACCGCATGCTGGGGATGATCAACGATCAGCTCGACATGCTGGAGCCGTCTGGCGACCAGCGCGTCAACATGTGGTGCCACACCTGCCACAACGGCAAGCCCAGGCCCCAGACCCTGGCCGAGGCCATCGCCGAGACGTGGAGAGCGGAGGGGGGCGAGGCCGCCGTGGCCCGCTTCCGGGAGCTGCGTGAGCGGTACTACGGGGGGCCGCAGTACGACTTCCGACCCGCGTCGGTAGCGGAGGCGGCCAATGGCATCTATGAAGAGGACGACGTTGCCACCGCCACCGCACTCTTCGAGATCATCAACGAGCACGACCCGGACGCGGTGGAAGGGTGGTGGGGGCTCGGCTTGATCGCAGAGGAGGAAGGGCGCACCGAGGACGCGATCCGTCACTTCGAGAGCGCGCTGGAGGCGCAGCCCCAGAATCCCGTGATTCGCCGGAAGCTAGAGAGCCTACGGGGTGGCTGAGAGGGGATCGTAGCGCGTCGAGGGCCGGGCTGTCCCCAGCGGCCGGGCATGACCTATGATGGGCTGTTCCTGCCCTGGACTCCTGACCAACCCCTCCGCCCATGCTGACGAGTGAAGAGAAGAGGGAGCTGCGCGGCACGCTGTTTCGACACCTCGACGGCATCGTGACGGCTCCGACGGCGCAGGCGTTGGACGAGCAGGGGGTTTTGAGCGCACTGACCGGCGGAGGGCCGGTCACGCTCTCCGATCTGGAGAGCCAGTTCGGGGCAAACGGGGGCTACCTGAACGTGGCGCTTCGGATCCTGGCGTCCCAGGGATGGCTCACTCAGGAGATCGACCAATACGCGGACGACGTCCGCTTCACACCCACCGAGGCAGGACGGATCGCCTTCGAGCACGTCGGCCTCTACCGTGACGTGGTGGACTTCCTCCGGTTCACAGGCGGCTTCCACCCCCGGAGGTTCGAGGTGGAGCCGTTCCGGCGCATGGAAGCGGTATACCGAAGCTTCCGGAGGCGTCACGGCGTGGAAACGCCGAACGACGGAGAGGCCCGCCGCGTTCTGGAGCAGATCTTCATGCACATCGAGGGCGCCCTCTTCGGACCCACCATCGTCCGGCTGGGAATGAGCGGCATGTTTCACAAGTACTTCATGGAGGCCTCGTTCCGACCGGAGGAGTTCCACCAGGACGCCGACAGCTTCGGTCGCCTCCTCTCCATGTTCACCGACCTCGGGTGGTTCACCGAGCGAAACGGGACGCTGCGCTTCACGGACAAGGGCCTCTTCTTCGCCCGGCGGGCGAGCGCCTACGGAGTCACGGTCTCCTACATCCCGATGCTCCGTCGACTCGACGAGCTGCTGTTCGGCGATCCCGACGTGCTCCGTCCCGAGCGGCCCGGAGGTCCCGAGCTGCACGTAGACCGGGAGGTAAACGTGTGGGGCAGCGGTGGCGCCCACGCTGCGTACTTCAGAGCCATCGACGAGGTGATCATCGAGCTGTTCAGCCGCCCCATCGACGAACAGCCCAGGGGAATCGTCGACGTGGGCTGCGGAAATGGGGCGCTGCTCGAGCACCTCTTCGACGTGATCGAGAATCGGACGTCTCGCGGCGAGCTGCTGGAGGATTACCCTCTGTTCCTCGTCGGAGTCGACTTCAACGAGACCGCGCTCCGGGTGACGCGGGCGAATCTCACGCGGGCCGACATCTGGGCGAAGGTGATCCAGGGCGACGTCGGCCGGCCCGACAGGTTGGCCCGGGACCTGATGGACGACTACCGCATCGACTTGAAAGATCTGTTGAACGTGAGGACCTTCCTCGATCACAATCGGCCGTGGAGGGCTCCGTCGGAAGGTCCCGGCGATCGCGTCAGCACGTCCACCGGGGCGTTCGCCAGCAGGGGCAGGCGGCTGAGGAATGTAGACGTCGAAGGGTCGCTGAAGGAGCATCTGAGCCGCTGGGCGCCGTACGTCAGCCGCTTCGGGCTCCTGGTGATCGAGCTACACACGCTGCCACCCGAGGTCGCCGCCAGGAGCTTGGGACGAACGCCGGTGACCGCCTACGACGCCACCCACGGGTTCTCGGATCAGTACATCCTGGAGAGGGACGTATTCGAGAGGATCGCCACCGAGGCCGGGCTGTCCCCCACCGGCGCCCACGCCCGCCGCTTCCCCGATTCCGAGCTTGCCACGGTCTCCGTGAATCTCCTCAGAGGGTAGGGCCGAGAATATGTCGGTCCGTCTCAATTGGCGGCTTCTGCTAGGGGAGTTCGTCGTCGTCGTGGTCGGTGTCCTCATGGCGCTCTGGGTAGATCAGCTCCGGGAAGGGTCGAGGTCAACGGCGAGGTCTACTACCAGCCCATCGCCGGCCGAGCGACTCTCGAGGGGATGCGGAGCACGGCTCTGGGACTACGGGCTAGGCTTCCGGTGCGCCCATGATGGAGCGACGGCAGAGCCACAACATCGAAGGAACGCATGATGAGATGGGAGGAGGGCTTGGAGCGAAGGAACGTATGGCTCCGCTTTTTCGCGGAGGGCGCGGTTATCGTCACCTCCATCCTCCTCGCGTTCGGACTTCAGGCTTGGTGGGAGGGCCGACAGGAGCTCCGAGAAGAGCGCGCATACCTGGAGTCGCTCCAGGGCGATTTCCGGCAGTCTCATGTGAGAGCCCTGGAGCACGTCTCGGCGAACGAGCGGACGCTCTCCAGCGCTGGCCGGCTCCTTCAGGTACTCGGTCAGCCGCGCGGAGAGATCCCCTCCGACACGCTCGCTTCCCTGCTCGAGGATTCATTCTGGATCTGGACGTTCTCGCCTGTGCTGGCGACCTACCAGGACATGGTCAACTCCGGAGACTTACGGCTCCTCCAGAACGAAGAGCTACGAATCGCGCTATCAGAGTTCGAGGAGCAGGTGGAAGTGGTTGACCGCTTGGACCAGACGCTGTGGGAGCACTGGCTGCGCTTCGATCTACCGTTCTTGAAGGACCATTACGTCCTGAGTGACATCTATGAAGGGTACCGCGGCAGTGCGGACCTCAAGGGTGTGGACGTGAGATCGCTGGAGTACGGCGAGTCTCGATTTGAGCCGGACCACGAGGCGATTCGCACCAGGTCGTTCTACAACATCCTGGTTGCCCGCACGGTCGCCCATCAACGCGATCGTGAACATGAAGGTGGCGCTCGCACAGATCGAGCTCGTGCTACACCTCGTGGAGACCGACCTTCAACAGCGCTGGAGTGACCCGGTCCGATGAAATCCGCGACATCCTGGTCGGTGACATGGCGAGGGAGGCCTGGCCAACCGGTGAAGCAGAAACGCTGCTGGTCACCGCCCGTAATGACCGGTACGCCATCAATCTTCCTCGACGTGACGGTCCGGTCCTTCAGATCGTTCGGTCGTGGGACCCGGCGCGAGTCAAGCGTGGAGCGCGCGCCCAATACCGGGAGCAGGCAGCCACCTTCGCCGAGCGCTGGGATCCCGCCTACGGCTTCAACGCCGAGGTCCCGAGGGAGAAGCCCCCCTTCTGGGCGTTTCGCATCGACGAGGAAGATCGGCCCTGACACCGAGGTAGCTCCCCGACCACGGTCCCGAGCCGGGCGCGGTACCGAACTTGCCCCAACAAGCGGCGACGGTACGCATCGTCCGGTCCATATCACGGAAATCGCTGGTGGAGAGGGGGAAAAGATTACCCGACGTGCGCCCTGGGTTCCGGGTCGCACGGTGAGGTCGCGCCATGACCAGGCATCAACTCCGGCTGCCCGTTGCTTTCTTCCTCGTCCTGCCGCTCGTTTCCTGCGGTGGTGACGGCGGCGGCGCCGACGTCGTCGATCCGACGGCGTCGATTCCGGCCACCGTCCTCGTTACGCCGACGCTGGATACGCTGACGTGGATCAACGAGACCGTTCAGCTCCAGGGGACGGCGCTCAACTCCACCGGGGTTCAGCTGGGGGCCACCATCTCCTGGAGCTCGTCGGCGCCGTCCGTCGCGACCGTGGGCTCCACCGGCCTGGTGACGGCGGTGTCCAATGGCGCCGCCACCATCACCGCCCGCGCGGGTAACGCGTCCGCCTCGGCGACGATCCTGATACGACAGGTGGCCAGCTCCTTCACCAAGGTGTCCGGGGACGATCAGAGCGGTCAGGCCGGCGAGCTGCTGGGTGCCTCTCTCGTCGCTCGGGCGATCGACCTGGGCGGGACGCCCGTGCCGGGCGCGCAGCTCGAGTGGAGCGTCCTGAGCGGAGAGGGCTCCCTCGAGTCCTCCGACGCCACAACCGGAAACGACGGCCTGGCCAGCGCCTCATGGCGGTTGGGATACTCCGTGGGTGACCAGTCGGTCGAGTCCCAGGTGGACGGTGGCGCGACGGTGGTGTTCTCCGCCGTGGCCACGCTGCCGGAGGCCGATCGGGTGGAGATCGCGCCTGGGGCGGTGACTCTGGGGATCGTCGGGGATACCGCCCGCTTCACGGCGGAGGCCTTCGCCGGCGGGACGCCGCTCGTCGGTGCGCCCATCACGTTTGTCACGGACGCGCCCGCCGTCGCCTCGGTTGGAGGGGGAAACGGCGACGATCACCGGGTCGGGCTTCGGTACCTCGGTCGAGGCCAACGAGGTGCTCATCGACGGGGCCGTGGCCACGATCGTGTCGGCGAGCGCGACGGCACTCCAGATCACGGTGCCCTCCTTCGACTGCTTTCCGCCCCGCGAGGTGACGGTGACCGTACGGCGGGACGGGCAGGAGGTCAGCGAACCGGCGAGCATCACGCCGGCGCAGGTGCTCTCGCCGGATGTGGGAGACGGCTGGTACGCGTCCGACGATGCGAGGTGCCTGCACCTCGACACCGGAGGTGTGGGTCGTGAGTACGTGATCGGAGCGCTCTCCGTATCGGAAGCACCGTCGTCGCTCACGCCCTCGAGCCTCCTCTCGAGGTCCGCCACTGTTCTCGCCTCGGATATGAGGTCGGCCGTCGCAATCGAGCCGTCTCGAGCCGAGGCGTGGGTGATGCCGTCCCCATCACTCCCGCTGGCCGGAGCCACGAGGACCGAGGTCGACGCAACGACGGCGCCCGACCAGAGCGACCCGTGGCGCGGCCACTGGAGAGCCGAGGCGGAACTGCGGGAGCGGGAAGAGGACATGATTCGGGCACTCGAGGCCGCGGGCGCCATGGAGAGCATGACCGGCGGGACGGAGCCGCAGCGGACCGCAAGCGGGCTCCAACTGGCCGTCCCCAGCGTCGGCGACACCCTGACCATGGGGGTGGGTGGTGCGTGCGTCGGCAGGGACACCGTGCGGGCTGTGGCGACCTACGTCGGCTCGGGGATGATCTTCCTGGAAGACGTGGCCAATCCCGGGCCGGCGTTCCTCGAGTCGGAGCTCCGGAGCCTGGACGCTCTCTACGCGGAACACATCGCCCCCACCGTCTCCGACTATTTCGGCGACAACCAGGACGTCGACGGAAACGGCCGGATCGTCGTGTTGATGACCAAATCCGTGAACGAGCAGCAGAACGTGCTGGGGTACGTATGGAGTGGCGACCAGATCTCCACGACGTACTGCCCCGGGAGCAACGAGGCGGAGATCTTCTACGGCGTCGTTCCCGATCCCCAGGGTCAAGTCGGCCACGCGTGGTCCAAGGAGGACGTGTTGGGCTTCTATCCGGCCCTCATCACGCACGAGGTCACCCACGTCGTCCAATTCTCCGAACGGATATGGGGTCAGGCGGGAGCGAAAGCCCGCTGGGAGCTGGAGGGTGGAGCCACGCTGGCGGAGCAGCTTGTTGGCAACAGGATCCTCGGCCACGGCTCCCGGGAGGATCTCGGGTACTCGGAGTGGAGCGCCGGCGGGGGCTGGTACTACGACTGGGTCGCCGATCTGGCCCGCTACTTCGGATACGAGAGCTCCACCGCCCGCGTTCCGGGCGCGCCGGAGGAGTGCACGTGGATCGGCACCGAGTCCGAAGGCAACACAGGCCCATGCCGTGGCAGCCGAATGGTCTACGGCGTCCCCTCCACTCTGATGCGGTACGTGCTGGACCATTGGGGTCCCGGCTTTCCCGGCGGCGAGACGGCGATGATGCGTCGCATGACGCAGTCACCGAGCGAGGGCTTCGCCACCCTCGAGGACGCGACGGGCCAGGACATCGAAGGTCTGCTCACGTCGTTCGCCTCGGCTCTGATGACCGACGGGCGATACTTCGACTCCCTCCTTTCCTGGGACATCGACGACATCTTCGGCAGGCTCCCCGAGACCGCCGGGCTCGAGCCCTACCTGGAGCTCGGGACCGAGCCGACCCTCGATGTGTCGGTGCGGGGCGGATCCACGGCGTTCCTGCACTGGACCCCGGCGGCAGGGCACGGACCAACCAGCATCCGGCTCCGCACACCGTCCGACGGCCCTCTCCCCGGGCACATGGTTCTCTGGATCGTGAGGCTCCGGTGAGTACGTGCAACCGGTTGGCCGGTATGATGCTGACGGCCCTTGTCGGGTGTTCGGGCCCCGCCCGCCCGGCGTCGACAGCCGTGCCGGAGAGCGACGCGTGCATCACCGGCCTCCTGCGGAGCACGGGGACCGAGGGATTCGCAGAGCTCGTGCTCCGTGAGGACGATGGGGTCTCGACCATTCTGGCGGGTGCCGCCCGGGACCTCCTGCTTCGGCTCACCGGAGCCGTCGTGACGGCCTGCGGCCCCGTCGTGGCGGACGCCCGCCGGCCCGAGAGGCGCGTCGAGGAGTGGACCCTGCGCTCGGTGGACGGGCAGGAGGCGCATCTGGGTCGGCTGGTGCGAGGTGGTGACGGGTTTGTCCTCGAGCCCACCGAAGGAGAGGGGGTCCCCGTCGCTGTAGCCGCCGTACCCCACGCGCTCCAGGCACTCGTCGGACGAACTGTCTGGGTGGCGGGTCGCTGGTCCGGAACCGTATTCCACGTGGGGTCGTTCGGGCTGCTTCGGTAGACGGCGGGCGCGCCCCCGCGCATTCGTCCTGCTCCGGAGAACGGTATCGCCACGTATCGGCTCCGCACGATGTCGCGACATCGCGGGCCTGCCGTCCGTCGACGGGGCCTCGAAGGGCGACTTCCGCGATTGACGCCATGCGGAGTGAGTGGCGCCCTCGTATCGTCGCCCGCTGGCGCCGACGCGCTTCTCGACGTAGACGTGTGGTAGAGGATGCTTGTCCACTCGAGCGGACGCCTGGTATGACGACAGCTCGCCCCATCCGCGTGATCGCCGTCGACTGGTCCGGAGCCAAGGGCGGAGAGCAGAGCAAGATCTGGCTCGCCGAGGTCTGGAGCGGCCGTATGGAGCGACTCGAGTGCGGGCGGACCCGCGACGAGATCATCGAGCATCTCGTGCAGGAGGCCGAGTGGGGCTCGGAGTTGGTGGTGGGGCTGGACTTCGCGTTCTCGTTCCCCGAGTGGTTCTGTAAGGAGCTGGGTGCCAAGGACGCGCCGGCCGTGTGGCAGAGCGTCCAGGAGCAGGGCGAAGCGTGGTTGGACGAGTGCCCCGAGCCCTTCTGGGGTCGCCCGGGGAAGAAGCGCCCCGAGGTACCCGCCCACCTCCGCCGCACGGAGCAAGAAATCGAGGCGGACGGGGGAGGCCAGCCGAAGAGCGTCTTCCAGATCGGCGGAGGAGGCGCGGTGGGGACGGGATCCATCCGGGGCATGCCCCACCTGCTGACGCTGCGGGAGGCAGGGTTCAACGTCTGGCCCTTCCAGGCGCCCAGGCTGCCCCTCGTCCTGGAGATCTACCCACGGACGTTGACTGGGTCAGTGGTGAAGTCCGACCGGACCGAGCGCGAACGGTATCTCGCCGGTCGCTTTCCCGAGATGACTCCGGAGCAGAGGCGGACCGCCACAGGCTCGGACGACGCCCTCGATGCCGCGGTGTCGGCTCTGACCATGGCACGGTTCCTCGACGAGATCGGGAATCTGGAGTGGGTCGAGGACGAGGTCGCACGGCTGGAGGGCATCATCTGGAGGCCGGCTGAGGTGGCGGATGTGACGGATGTGCCGCCGGCGCAGGTCGAGGTACCGTGGGAGCCGGAACCGGCTGCGGGTGTGGGATGTCCCTTTTGCGGCATGGATAGAGTTCTGGAGAAGTCCGCCCACGGGCTCGCGGTGGCGGATCACCATCCCGTGGCCCGAGGCCACGTCCTCGTCGTGCCTCGACGGCACGTGCCGTCGATCTTCGACCTGCCGCGCGAGGAGCAGCAGGACCTCTGGGCTCTCGTCGAGGCCGTGCGCGGTCACCTGAGACGCGAGCTCGAACCCACCGGGTTCACGGTGGGCATCAACGACGGCTCCTCCGCGGGTCAGACCGTCGAGCACGCACACATCCACGTCATCCCCCGCTACGAGGGCGACGTGCCCGATCCTCGGGGAGGGGTGCGTTGGGTGATCCCGTCGAAGGCGGCGTACTGGGACAAGTGAGCTCCGCTGAGCCCACCTGAACCTCAGGACACGTGTCCTACCGGCGTGGAGGGCGAGGGCTGCGCCTTCAAGTCCTCCACGCCCGCGCACGCACCCTTCACGGCCACCACGATGTCCTGGAGCGCGACCGAGCCATCTTCGAAGTACTCGGTGGCCAGGGTCTCGACCGTCCAGTCGAGCAGCCTCTGTGGTTCGGCTCCGCGCCGGGTGAGCATGGCGACCTCGGCGCACAGGGCCGGCGCCTCGAGCGTGAGCCTGCCCTGGGCCGTGGTCATCCTCAGGGCATACCACGCCGCGCCGAACTCCCGGCACTGATCCGCGTGCACGTCCTCGTGGATGTGCGCGCGTTCCTCGTCATCCGCCCGCAGGTCGTCCCGGAACCGCTGCAGGGGGCCGACTCCCGGAAGGCACAGGGTGGCGGCGTCGGCTTCGGCGGGCAGGGGGACGATGTAGAAAACGCTCGGGACGAGGAAGAACACGCTTATGGCTGCCGTCAGCAGGATGGCGACGCCGGCCGTGACCACGCCCGAGACGGTGGGTTTCTCGAAGCGGGTCCGTCCTGGACCGTCCTTTGGGGCTTTTCTGGCCTCGGTCCCGTCAGGGGCCGGGATCAGGCGCATGGGCATCTCCGGAAGCCGTGGGGGGCAGTGACACTCGTCCTCCCACCGCTACTGGAAGTTCGAGGCCAGCCCCTGGCTTCCGACGAGGTTTCGTATTGACAAGGAGTTACGGCGATTCAACGTGCAGAGAGGTGCTGCACAGGGGCCAGAGGTGAGGCATCGACGCAACACCTTCGGGCGCGCCCGCCGCCTCAACGCGCGGTCGCCATCTCCTGATCGCGCCTGGCCTTGAACTCCGTTCCCTGGCGCCAGTTGGGGAACCCGTCCGAGCTCGCCAGGCGATAGCCGACGGTGAAGAGCAGCCGGAGGTCGTCGAGCGCCCCGGTCAGATCCCACGACGGATCGTACTCGTCACTGGGCTTGTGATACCGCTCCGCGGTGTACTCGGCGCGACGCTCCATGGTCCACGCCTCGCCGTGCTCGACATGATCAACTCCCGCATCGGTGTAGAGCGCGGGTACGCCCTCCTTCGCGAAGGTGAAGTGGTCGGATCGGTAGTAGAACCCCTTCTCCGGCTCCGGATCGCTCCGCACCGTCCGCCCCTGCTCCGCCGCGGCTTCCTCGACGTAGTCGTCGAGCTCCGAGTTGCCGTATCCGATCACCGTGATGTCCCGCATGGGACCGTCCACGTTCATGCCGTCCATGTTGATGGCAGCGACGGTCTTCTGGCGCGGGTACACTGGGTTCTGCGCGTAGTAGGCCGATCCCAGCAAGCCTTGCTCCTCGGCGGTCACCGCGAGGAATAGCAGCGAGCGACTCGGGCCGGAATCCAGGGAGGTGAACGCCCGGGCGAGCTCGAGCAGCCCGGACGTGCCCGTCGCGTTGTCGAACGCCCCGTTGTAGATCTGATCGCCCTCGAGGCTCGGGTCCATGCCGAAATGGTCCCAGTGCGCCATGTACACCACGTATTCGTCCGGGCGGTCGACGCCTGCCAGCCGACCGATCACGTTCGCGGAGCTCGAGCGCACCAGAGTGTTCGAGAGCGACGTGGACACTCCGACCCCCAGCTCGACGGGCGCGAAGCCGCCTTCGGTCGCCGCGGCCGCGGAGGCGTCGTAGTCCTGCCCTGCGGCCTCGAAGAGGCGACGCGCAACCTCACCCGAGATCCACCCTTCGAGCTCGACGCGCCCCATGTTGTCGTCGGCCGACGCGAGGCTGAACTGGGGTCCGGTCCAGCTGTTCTGCACTACCTCCCAGGGATATCCGGCCGCAGCCGTCTCGTGCACGACCAGGGCGCCCCGCGCCCCCTGTCTGGCTGCCTCCTCGAACTTGTAGGTCCATCGCCCGTAGTAGGTCATGGCGTTGCCGTTGAACAGCTCGGGGTCCTGGGTGGCGAAGCCGGGGTCGTTGACCAGGATGACGACCGTCTTCCCGCTGACGTCCAGTCCCTGGTAGTCGTCCCACTCGTACTCCGGCGCCACGACGCCGTAGCCCACGAACACGAGCTCGGAGTCGGTGAGGGCCGCGCGATCCACCACGCGCTTGGTCCAGCCGACCCACTCGTCCCCGAAGGCGAATTCGTGGGTCGACTCGCCGGCTCGTGCCACCAGGGCGGGGGCACCCTCGACGGTGATCGACACGAGGGGGACGTCCTGGACGTAGCTGTCCCTGTTTCCGGGCTCCAGCCCGATCTGCCGGAACTGCTCGGTGAGGTAGGCCACCGTCCGCTCCTCCCCTCGCGACGACGGCCCGCGACCCTCGAGCTCGTCGGACGCCAGCGTGCGAATCCCCTCGGCCAGACCCTCGACCGTCATGCTCGCTCGCGCGTCGACCATGGGATCGCCTCCGCACGCCGTCTGTGCCGCGACCGCCAGGCACGCCATGGACTTCCAGTTCACGACTCTCTCTCCTTGCCATTCTCGGTTCATGCCACGCATCAACAGATATGAGGTGGAGTCGTCAGGCAAGACGAGGGCGGGAGGCTGGCGATCGCCCTTTGTCTGGAGCGGAGACGGGCTCGCCACACCAACCCCTCATCGCACAGGCCCAAGCCAGCGGTCCATCCAGTCCAGCGCCTCGCCCATGAAGGCGTTGCGCGGTGAGCAGTGGGCGCTTTCCACGACCACGTGGCGCTTCTCCTCCGGGGTCGATCCGAGGAGCCGGAACATGGGCAGTTGCGACGCCTCCAGGGGGAAGATGGCGTCGTGGCGACCCGCCACCATGAGCACGGGAATCGTCACGCGCGGCAGGAAGTGGAAGGGATCCACCTCGGGCTGGGGACGCGCCATGGTCAGGCCCGGGCAGTTCAGCACGCCGGCCTTGAAGCGCGGCTCGATCGCCATCATGACACCCGCCAGCGAGCCACCCCAGCTGTGGCCCATATAGGCGAGGTTGTCGGCATCCACGAGCTCGGGCCGCGTCGAGAGATAGTCCACCGATCGGCGCAGCTCTTTGCCCATGGTGAGGACGAGGTCCCTGTAGGCCGTCGTCTCGTTCGGATACCAGGTGCCCACTCCGCCCTCGAGCCGTCGTTCGAACGTCCCCTTGTACACTGGGTGCATGAACGCGCGACCCGTCCGCGTGACCAGGCTCGCGAAGTTCCCGTATCCGCCAGGGGGCATGGGATTCCGGCCGATGAGGGACTGCGCGCCTGGAAAGAAGACGACGGTCTGGTAGGGTGGATCGCCGTGCGGCGGGACGAACAGGTAGGCGATCACGCGCTCACCCCCGTCAGGACCCGCGAAGGTGATACGCTCACGGATCCACTCGGGGGTCGTGTCCGTGCTCTCGATTCGCGCCGCCAGGGCGACGTGGTCGTAGTCGTACAGCCGCCGGTAGACGGCATAGATCTCGTCGGACGCAGGCTCCTCGGTGCTGAAGTCCCGAAGGCGTCCGGCGATGGAGCTGGCGAGCAGCTCGGCGGACGGGTCGGACGAGAAGTCCGCCAGTCGGAATCCGTTCTCGCTTGAGCGGTCGGACGCGTCCAGATAGTTGACGTTGTAGAACATGTAGGGCGGATCGCCGTGCCCCCCACCAAGGATGAACCGGTTGTCACCCATAGCGTTCACGGTCCACTCGCGGACGTTCCCGGCCACGTCGAACGCTCCGTAGGCGCTCATGCCCCGGTGCTGGCCCACCGGTGCCGTTCGGGCTCCGCCCACATTGCTGCTCGGCAAGATGAGATCGCCTTGGGTGCTCGATGCCGCCAGCATCCAGTGGTAGATCGTCGGCAGCTGCCGCCCGGCGAAGCGGGCATAGGCCCGCGCCTCGTACCAGCTCACGCCGCTGACCGGAAAGTCGTCCTCGCCGGCGGGGTAGCGCCCCAGCTCCCAGGTCGACGGTCCCGGGCGCCCGGTGGCGTCGACGAAGAGGCGCATGGCTTCGTCCCACGGGAGGGGTTGGCCGTCCCGGCGGATGACGTCGTCCCAGAGCTCCCGGCGTGCGTAGCCCCCCGCATCGACGAAGGCCTGGAATTGCCGGCTGCTCACCTCGTACCGGCCGAACTCGAAGTCCGCGAGCTCCCGTGGCTCCAGGTGCCCGAGGCCCGTGATCCAATAGGCGGGGATCACCTCGCTCCCCGGAACCCGGACCATCTCGCCGGCGCCGTCCACGCCCGATCCGGGGCGCAGAACGACGGTGATCTCGGGCCCGAAGGTGCCGACCTCGTAGGGGCGGTATCCTGGCGCCTCGATCCTCAGCCGCGACAGCCCCCGTGGCATCGGGTGCGCCTGGAGGGGAGTGCTTCCCAGGGATTCCCAGTCCGACTCGTCGCTCAGGTAGGGTCGGCGATATACCTGAGCGCCAGTGGGCTCGCTGAGGACACTCACCTCCCGGGAGACACCGGAGGCGATCTCCCGCAAGGTCGAGTCGTCGGGGAGGATGGCGAGCGCCCGTCGGGCGAGCCGATGCCCTTCTTCGTACAGCTGGTCCCGGGCCAACGCCTCGATCTCGGGAGCGGCTACATCCTTCGCCCAGGTCTGCTCGCGCCGGTCCTGATAGAGGAGCCCCAGAGCGATGAGGGTGACGGCCGCCAGCGCCAGGGCTGCCCCGCGCCGACGGGTCAGCCAGGGCCCTACGGGCCTCGGATCCGACGCGCCGGCCACCGCCAATCCGCTGAACACGGACAAGAGCTCCGCTGCCGACTGCGGCCGATCTTCCCGGTTCTTCTCGAGGCATCGCATGACCAGATCTTCCAGCTGCGGAGGCAGGCCTGGATTCACCTCGTCCAACGGCCTCGGAGCTTCCGTCACGTGGGCGGCAAGGAGCTGTTGCCGGGTCTCTCGGCCTGGAAACGGATGCGTGCCACCGAGGAGCTCGTAGGCCAGCACGCCCCATGAGTAGAGGTCCGTCCGAATGTCGATCTGGTCGCCCGAAGCCTGTTCCGGGGACATGTACGCAGGGGTACCGACCGACATCCCCGCCGTCGTGAGCGTGGCATCCGTCGTGCTTCCCCTGGACTCCGACAAAGCTTTGGCGATGCCAAAATCCGTGACGACGGCCGAGCGCCCCGTAAGGAGCACGTTGCCGGGCTTGATGTCCCGGTGGATCACGTTGTGGCGGTGGGCGGACTCGAGCGCCATCGCCACGTCTTTGAGGACGTCGACGGCTTCCTGGAACGACAGGCCGCCAGCTTCCATCCTATGGCGTAGCGACTCGCCTTCCACGAACGGCATCGTGTAGAAGGGAACGCCGTGACTGGTCTCACCTGCGGCCAGGATCGGCACGATGTGCGGATCCTGGAGGTTGGCCGCGAGGTGAATCTCACGCTCGAACCGCTCGGCCGAGACTCCGGCGCTCATGTCGCCAGGCAGGACCTTGATCACCACACGGCGGTTCAGGCGGGTCTCCTCTGCGAGGAACACCCGGGACATGCCGCCTCCCGAAAGCTCGTCCAGTATCCGGTAGCGACCCTCCAAGGATCTACTTAGCTCGGTCCTGAGATCGTCGAATGACAAATGCCGGCCCTGCCGCTCTTTATGTCCGATCGGTTCTCCTCAGCGGAGATTAGCGCACGGTACGACTGAGGATGGGTAGGTGACAAGGAGATCGCGTGCTGCTCCCCGTCATGAGGCCCGCCAAGCCATTGGAGCACACCCCCACGCGAGCCTCCGCTCCGACCTATTCCGCGTCCGCGGTCATGGTCCGGCACGCCCGCTCCGTGACCCTCTCCACCAGGGGGGCTGTCCGCCGCATGGCCTCCTCCAGAGTGGTGGCTCCGTCCACCAGGCTGAACACCGCGTCGATGCCGTGGTCATGGACGGCCTCGAAGCCCTCTCCCGTGGAGCCTACGACGGCTACCACGGGGATCCCCCGCTGCTTC